>JAJFUE010000165.1 GCA_021372575.1 bacterium
GACGGCCTCGCAAGAGGCCGTTTTCGTTTGTTTCCACCCGGCTTTTTCCACCACCTTGCCAAAGTCAGGCATCGGCATCATCACTTCGGGAGCGTCGGGCTGGCAGTAGATCTCCGTTGTCGAGAGTTTAGCGTGCCCTCCGCCATCGTCAACGCCGACGAGGGTATTTCAATCAGTTCGCCGGCATGCAAGGTCATGCGCCCCACCACCGTCGTTCCAAGGAACATCTCCGGCGGGCGGACCCACGAGCCCGACCTTGACCCGGTAAGTTCGCGTTGCGGGGTCCGCCTGAGGCGATATTTCACGAATATGGCCCGTGGTCTTGACGGTTGGATCGTCGGCCAGCCAGACCTCGACATCCTGCCGCGCGCCAAGACCGTCGCGGATCACCCCCGCCGGCATGTCGAACACGGCGTCCCGGCCGTCCTGCCTGGCCAACACAAGAATCGTTTGGCCCGCGCGAACGACCTTCCCCGATTCGGCGCCCTTTTCCGTGATGACCCCGTCGGCGCGGATTTGAGCGGCTTTGACGGCGTGACCTTCGGGATGGTGATCGTCAGCGTCCGCCTGGTGAATTCGGTTGTCATCTAAGGAAACAGAACCCCGGGCAAGACAATACGCGCCATGCGAGCCATGCATCAGCCTTCATCATGATTCCCAATAGATCATAAAAACAAATGGTCCCCGATCGTCCCCGATATTCGGATATTCGGGCGGTGCGTTGATGATCTTGTCGAGGTACACGAGCGATTGATGAATGGCGGTGAGGCGCGCGAGGTAGTCGATCGTGTTGTCGCGGGCCTCGGCGGGCTGGGAATCGGGGGAGGATTCGAGCTGCTTCAAGCGGGCCAAAAGCATGCGCTCGGCGGCGTCCATGGATTCGGTGAGAGTGGCGAGGTCGGCAAGGTGGTCCCCGCAACCCCAAACCCAATCATTGATCCGATCTCCACGCCGGGCCGGTTGCCGGCGCCGTGCAATTCCCATAGGAAACTTAACGGCCCTTGCTATGATGATGCGAGTGCGGGGGCGGTTGCGGTAATCGCCGGGCGGCAATTGAATCAGCCAAACGTTCTTGATTTGCAGAGGCCGATGGTGGGAAGCAAACGGACATCACGCAAGCACGCTCCACGAGCGGAGCAAAAGCCGGATGCGCGCGCCGCTGCCCGTCCCGCGCCCCGGTTCTGGCCCGACCTCGCGGTTCAGGCCGGGATCTTTCTGCTCGCGATCGCGATCTACTACCCCGCGCTCCACGGCGCATTCCTTTGGGACGACGAAACCTCGATCGGCGGCAACCCGCTCATGCGCCAGCAGGGCGGATTCTGGTCGATCTGGACAAGCTTCGGCGCGATCCCCCTCGAGGGCCATTTCTGGCCGATGACGTACACGGCGCTGTGGCTGGGGTTCCAGTTATGGGGCGAGAACGCCGCGTCTTATCACATGCTCAATTTCGTTCTTTACGGCGCCATCGGCGTGCAGATTTACCGGCTCATGCGGCGGCTGAGGCTGCCCGGCGCATGGATCGGCGCGCTGCTGTTCACGCTGCACCCGGTCCATGCCGAGTCGGTCGCGTGGATCATCAGCATCAAGGACCTGCTGGCGACGCTCTTTTCACTCCTCACGGTCGAGTTCTTTCTCAACCACATGGAACGCGCCGGATGGAAATGGATCGTTTGGGCCGGCCTGTGCGGCGCCGCCGCGATCCTGAGCAAGACCACGCCGGCCACGCTGCCAATCGCCCTTGCGATCCTGGTCTGGTATCGCGACGGCCGGATCGACGGCCGCGCATGGAAGGCCATCGCCGTTCTCGCGTGCGTCATTTGGGCGATCACGGCGTTCGACATCCGGGTCGCGCAGGGCCTGGAAGCGCCGATGAGCTCGGCCCCGCCGTTTGCGTTGCGGCTGGCCCAGTCCGGGTGGGCGTTCTGGTTCTACCTGTCAAAGCTTTTGTTCCCCGTCGGACTGAGCCCGATTTACCCGTTCTGGAACATCCATCCCGCCAGCATCGCCGCCTGGCTGCCGCTGCTTGCCATTCTTCCGCTGACGTTCGCGCTGTGGATTTTCCGCGGCAGAATCGGGCGCGGGCCGCTGGCATGCTGGCTGTTTTACGGCATCACGCTCGGGCCGGCGCTCGGCATCATGCACATCGAGTTCCTGAACAGCACGCCCGCCGCCGATCGCTACCAGTTCATGGCAAGCCTCGGGCCGCTGGCCGGCATCGGCGCGCTGGCCGCAGGCGTCATCCAACGGCATCCGCGCCGGAAATATGTGCTTTACGCCCCGGTGGCGGCGGTCCTGATCGCGCTGGCGTCCATGACCTGGCATCAGAGCAAATTCTACCGCAACATGGAGGCGTTGTTTTCGCACGCATTGGAGATCGCACCCGACTCGACCGCCGCGAAATCCAACATGGGTTACGTGTATCTGCAGAAGGGGAAATATTCCGAAGCCGAAGGCCTGCTGCGCGAAGTCCTCGGCGCGGATCCGACAAACTGGCCGGCGGCCACGCACCTCGGGCTGGTGCTGTTGTATCAAAACAAGGTGCGCGAAGCGGTCGGGGTTTACTCGAACGCGGTCGAGCATGGTTGCAACAACGCCGACGTGATGAGCAACCTCGCATGGACGCTGGCGACGACGGCCGACGATGCCGTCTATGATCCCGAACGCGCGCTCGAACTGGCGAATCGATGCCTGGCGCTGCCCGGCGCGATCGACCCGCGCTATCTTGCATCGAAAGCGGCGGCGCTCGCCGCCCTCGGCCGGTTCGACGAAGCCGTCCAAATCGCGAAGCAGGCGCTGCAGCTTGCCCGGGATTCCAATGCCACGAAACTGATCGCCACGCTCAACCGGGTGATCCCGATGTTCGAAAAGCACCAGCCCTGCGTGATTTCAGCCCCCGATCCCGGCGTGAAAAAGAACTGACCGGCGGCAGTTTTGGGCGGCGAACAACAGGCAGCAATCAACCAGGCCACGAAATGCAGGCCACGAAATTCTTGGCGCAGCGGAGCCGCAACCCAAAAATGCAAACACGAAACGCACGAAAGAAGAACACGAAATAACACGAAAAAGATTTTTGTCGCAGAGAGAGTTTGGCACAGATGCAGAGAATATATCTGAACAGAAGAATTGAACAGGAGGAAACGGAGGAAACGGAGAAATTTGATTTGTCGAACAAGTTCGCCGAATCAACGCCCCGGCTTTGAGATCGAACCACTTCGTGGTTCAAAATTAATCAACTCCAATTCGGAGACACTACACTGGCATGGCGTCCCAGTACCATTTTAGGGGCATACGGCCCGGTCTTTGTCGCACGGGTGGGACGGGATGTCGCTGTCGAGGGGCGGGGCGGAGTTGGCGGCGCGCATGGCCGGGAAGGGACCGGTTGCCCTGAATCGGCACGGAGACATTGATTTATTCGGCTTTTCGTTGTGGCGGGGGGCATCTTCTCCGGCGTGCGGTGGATGTTCGCACGAATCTTGCTGGCTGGCAGTGCATCCGGGGCGGCGTTCCCCTGGCGGGGGCTCTTGTTGGGCTTGCCGGAGGGGAACGATTCGGCTTAGGATCAATGGTTACGAAGACCTCTGTCGGGAGCCCTCAATCATGTCCTTTCGCATGATCCGCAATTCGGTTCAGCTTCTTCTGGCCCTCATCATCATGAACACGCTGGCGTTGGCCGCGGCCGGTCCGGGCGAGGCGCTCGCGGCCAAATTGGTCGATCCGGCCACGCGCAAGACGGCCGGCAAGGCCTACGTCGAGCGGCTCGGGCGCGTCTATGTCAGCGGCGCCGGCCTGCTCGCGTCGGCGCGCGGCGGCGACTGGCGGCTCGGCAACGAGCACGTCTCGTTCACGTTCGCGGGGGTCGAGGACCTGCCGACCACGTACTCGATGGCCGTCAAGGGCTACGAGGAATTGCGGACCAAGGACGACCGCATCCCGGGGGCGCTGATCGACATCGCCGTCGATGACGCGACCGCGGACGTGATCTCCTTTTTCACGCAGGCGATCGGCCTGGACGCCAGTCGCCTGCCGGTCCGGTACGACACCGCCGAGCCGCTGAGCGGGCCCGAGGGCGCCGGCATCCGCTTCACCGGTTCGCCGTTCGAGAACCGGATGCTGCGGCTGGAGACGACTTACTGGCTCGCCGGGGGCAGCAACCGGCTGCGCATCGAAAGCCGATTCACGGAGATGGAGCCGGGCGAACGCGCGCCGCAACTGGTCGATGTCGCCAACTGGGGCGCCGCCGCCCCGATCATCAAGGGGATCGGCTACATTGCCGACGACAGCTCCGCGCAGCCGGTCAGGACGCTCGACTACATCCTGTGCCAGGAAGGCGGGATGGGGATGGCGTTGGCGCTGCGCACGGGCAAGCTGCACGGCCGGTTCACGAGCGCGCCGAACACGAGCCGCATGTTCGCCGCGCCGTACGATTCGGAGACGAGCGCGCCGAAGAGCGCCGAGGTTTTCCAGCGCGACCTGTGGCTGGTGCGCGGCCAGTCGGCCGACGCGCTCGAGGTCATGCTGCGCGACAAGAAAATCCCGACCGGAACGATCAGCGGCAAGATGACGCTGGCTGACGGCAAGCCGCTGCCCCGCGACGCGCGCGTGCGCGTGATGAGTTATGACCGGGGCGTCAGCTCGACGCCGCCGACGCTGCTGACGATGAAGGCCGTCGATGCCGATGGCCGCTTCCGCGTGTCGCTGCCGGCCAACGAGTGGTTCTTCACCAAGGGCGAAGTCCGCGGAATGCTCGACATGGCCCCGCAGCTGGTCTCGACCAAGATCGAAGCCGGCAAGGACAAGACCAAGAACATCACGATGGGCGACATGACGGGCATCCGCATCCAGGTGATCGACGCCGACACGAAGCATCTCATCGCGGCGCGGCTGCGCTTTGAAGCGATCGCGCCGACGCGGCCGATTTATTTCGGCTTCCCGACATCGGCCGACGCTTACCTGGACACCGCCTACATCCCGCCGCTCGGCGACACGATCCGGCTGCACGAGGGGCACTGGATCGTCTATGCGACGCATGGCATCGAATACGAATTGGCGTCCAAGGAATTCAAACTGCCGCGGGGCAAGGTCGATAACATGGTGATCGCGCTCAAGCGCAGCAACCCGACCCCCGGCTGGCTCGGCGTCGAGATCGGCGCGCGCACCACGGCCACGCCCGGCGTGGCGATCACGGCGCGCGACATGGCGCTCATGTGCGCGGCCGAGGGCTTGCAGTGGGTCGTGGCGTGCGACTTCGAGCGCCTGACCGACCTCAATCCCGTCATCAAGGAACTCGGGCTCGCCGACACGCTGCGCGCCAGCACTGGATTCCGCACGCTCATGCCGACTCACCCGAACTGGGGGCATTTCCTGGTCTATCCGGTGGCCAAGGGCGCGCCCGATCCGGCGAAGGCCTCGGCGCAGTGGGCGAAGGTGAAAAGCGCCGGCGAGTTCTTCTCGATCCTGCGCAAGCTTTACCCCGGCGCGATCATCGAGTGTGAACTGGCGTTCACCGAGACCCCCGGCACGTCCGACGAGCTGCACGGCCCGGGCTACTTCATGGGCCACGGCGTCAACCCGCGCGAGGTTGCGTGGAACGGCCCGCCGGACCGCAGGCAGTTCAGCTACGACTTCGACGCGATCGGGATCATCCCGGAACGCATCGGCTGGAACCTGAACCTGACGGACATGTTCTATCACGTGCTGTATGTGGCCGGCTTCCCCCGCACGCCGGTCTGCACGCCGGCCAGCAGCTTTGTGTATGGCGCGGAGCCCGGCTACCCGCGCGTGCTGGTCAAGGTCGGCAAGGACGACGTGGCGAAGGTGACCGAGAAGGAACTGTTCGACGCGTTCCGCAAACGCCGCACGCAGATCACGAACGGCGCGTTCATCGACATGTCGATCGACGGCGCGCAGCCCGGCGACATCATGCCGCGCGATGACAACAAGGTCATGAAGACCCGCATCACCGCGCCGGGATGGATCGAGCTCAACCGGATCCAGATCACGAAGGACGGCAACTCCGACCAAACCCTCCTCAGCTCGCATCCGTTGAAATCGACACAGCGGTTCCCGGACCCGGAGAGCGGCAAGTGGAGGGAGCAGAAACTCGAACAGCTCAAACTGCGCGATTTTAAGGACACCCTGGCCGGCGTGACCGCGATCGGCGGGTCGAAGCCGCTCGATGACGCGTTGCCGCGCTACGCCGGGCAGGCGAACTATCCGTTTGCCTTCATCAGCCCGATCGTGATCGACGCCGACAAAAACGGGAAATACGACCGAATCGGCGATTACTCGTGGCGCGGCCGGTGAATCGTGGATCGTGGATCGTGAAGGGTGGATGGTGGATGGTGAATCGTGAAAGCCTAAAACCTCAACCGCGCACGATGCAAGATGCACGGACCACACTTCGGCGGACGGCAATATGGGTTGTGATCGTGTTGGTGCTGGCCGGGGCGGCGGGATTTGTGGTGGAGGCGCGGCTGGGGACGTTCCGGCGCAACCACCTGCGATACCTCGTGAATGATCATCAGTATCTGGCGGCGCTGAACGGGTATCAGCGGCTGGCGGCCGAGACCGGCGGTGATCCGATGCCGGGGTTCGAGGCCGGCCTGCTGCGCGAGGCGCGCGAGTATTACACGCACCTGAACATGAACGCGGGCTCGGCGGAAGAGCGGGCGTATCAGCGGTTTCTGGACGAGGTGATCGCGCGGCGGCCGAAACTGGCCGGCGAGGCGAGGCGGCAGCGGCTCGACCTGCTGGCGGCGCGCGACGGGGCGACGTCCGGGACGCTCGCGGCGGCCGAGGAAATCCTCAAGCGGCAGCACGATCCGGAGGCGCTGTGGTGGATGATGCGCTGCACCTACAGGCCCGAGCGGCCGCTGGCGGTGCCGCGGCGGCTGCGCGAATCGCTGGTGGACATCTGGCGAGAGGCGAGCAAGACAAGCGACCCGCGCGAACAGGCGCGGGCGCGATATCTGAACGCAATCCTCTACCTCGCCAATCAGAACTGGGCCGCGGCCGCCGCGATGCTCGAAGGCGGCGCGGCGCCGGACAAGATCGACACCGACATGGCGCTCGGAATCGCGCTGCTGCGGGCGGGACGGCCGGAGGCGGCGATCGCGCCGCTGGAGCGCGTGCGGCGGCAGCGGGCGGGTGACCCGCTCGCGCTCGAGTGGCTTGCCGAGTCGTATCTCGCGGCGCGCGCTTACCCGTGGGCGCTGCAGGCGCTGCGCGAATTGTATGGAATCGATCCGGCGGCGGGCGATCGGGCGCTGCGCGAGGCGATGCCGGCGAACGGGAAGGGCGATCCGTTCGAGGCGTTGTGCGCGACGGCGGCGCATGAGCCGGATGTCGCGCTGTGGTCGTTCGCAGAACATCTTGCGGCGGCCGACCCGCGCTCGGCGATCGCCGCCGAGGCCGCGAGCCGCATGCTGGCGCTGAAGCCGCTTTCGGTCGCGGAGTTGGCCGTGATGGCCGAGAGCGCGATGCGGAAAAACGACGCGCGGCTGCGCGCGGGGATCGAAGCGCGGCTGGACGCGATCGGCGACCCGGCGTCGATGGCGCTTCTGGCCGCGGTGCGCGGACAGAAGCCGCGCGCCGAGCAGCGGCTGAACGTGTTCCTTGCCTATCCCGAGACGAAGCGCGCAACAGTGCAGATTCCGCGCCGCGCGCGGCTGCTCGTTTTGCAGATTCAAGGATATCCGGCGGGGCCCGCGTGGCCGATCGTGCACATCGACATGGGCGCGCACGGGCGGCGCACGGTCGAGGCTTACGATTCGCGCGCGCAGGCGCGGCCGTTCTACTTCGTGCTGAACGACGCGGCCGGTGGCAGCGTGGAGATATCCGCAAGCCTGCTCAACTCGGGCGCGGGATTGAACGCGATGATCGCGGACGCGATCGCGTATTAAATGCGAAGTGCGGAATGCGGAGCGCGGAATGCCGCTCGGCCGGCTCGAAGAATTCGATTACGATTACGATTACGATTCCGAGCACGAGCACGAGCACGATTGTCGTGCCGATTGGATTTGAATTCCGTGCTCCGCACCCCGCATACCGCATTTGATTTGACGCCTATAGAGTCTCAAGGAATAATGGGACTCTGTGGGTGTTTGTGTTGCCCTCGCAAAGGATGCACGCCCCCGAAATATCCTCCCGCACGCCGGGGAGGCGACCGAGTCACCGAATGACCGAAATGGATATGCCCCTGATTGTTCAGTCCGACCGGACGATGCTGCTGGAGACTGACGTTCCGCAGTATGAAGCCGCGCGCGACGCCCTCGCCGCGTTCGCCGAAATCGTCACGTCGCCTGAGCACTTTCATACCTACCGCATCACGCCGCTGTCGCTGTGGAACGCCGCCAGCGCCGGCTTGAAAGCCGACGACGTGCTGGCCAGCCTGCGCCAGTTCAGCCGCTACCCGATCCCGCAGAACATCGAGTTCGACGTGCGCGAATACATGTCGCGCTACGGGCGGCTCAAACTCGTGCAGGACGGCGACGCGCTCGTTTTGGAGAGCATTGACCCGCTCCTGCTCGAGCAAATCCTGGCCGACGACCGGCTCAAGCCGTTCTTCGAGAAGAAGCTCAGCAAGACGCGCGTGCAGATCAAGCGCGACGAGCGCGGGTTCCTCAAGCAGGCGCTCATCAAACGTGAATTCCCGGTTGAAGATCTGGCGGGGTACGTCGATGGCGATCGGCTCGACATCACGCTTCGGGAGAACACGCTGGGCGGCGAAGAGTTCGCGCTGCGCCATTACCAGGAAGACGCCGTGTCGGTCTTTTACCAGAACGGCCGCGCCACCGGCGGCTCGGGCGTGCTGGTGCTGCCGTGCGGCGCGGGAAAAACGATTATCGGGTTGGGCATCATCGGCCGGATCAGCCAGCACACGCTGATCGTGGTGACGAATATCACGGCCGTGCGGCAGTGGCGCGACGAACTGCTCGACAAGACGACGCTCACGCCGGACCAGATCGGCGAATACAGCGTCGAGGTGAAGGAAATCCGGCCGGTCACGATCACGACCTACCAGATCCTGACGTATCGCAAGCGGCGCGAGGAAGATTTTATTCATATGGAGCTGTTCGACCGGCAGTCGTGGGGGCTGATCGTCTATGACGAGGTGCACCTGCTGCCCGCGCCCGTGTTCAGGGCGGTCGCGAACATTCAAAGCAAGCGCCGGCTGGGGTTGACGGCGACGCTGCTGCGCGAGGACGGCAAGGAATCGGACGTGTTCTCGCTCATCGGGCCGAAGAAGATCGACATCCCGTGGAAGACGCTCGAGAAGCAGGGGTGGATCGCGCAGGCGCTGTGCGTTGAGGTGCGCATCCCGCTGCCCGAGGACGAGCGGCACGAATACGCCGTCGCCGACGCCAAGGCCAAATTCAGGATCGCCTCGGAAAACGACGCGAAAATTGATTTGATGCGCCAGATCATCGGCCGCCACCGCGGCGACCAGATCCTGATCATCGGCCAGTACCTCGACCAGCTCGAGAAGGTCGCGGGCGAATTCGGCGCGCCGATCATCACCGGCAAGACGCCGAACAAGGAACGCGAGGAGATTTACAACGACTTCCGCGACGGGAAGATCCCGGTGCTGATCGTGAGCAAGGTCGCCAACTTCTCGATCGACCTGCCCGACGCCAACGTGGCGATCCAGATTTCGGGCACGTTCGGGTCGCGGCAGGAAGAGGCGCAGCGGCTCGGGCGGATCCTGCGGCCGAAGTCGAACGGCAACATGGCGTTTTTTTACACGCTCGTGACGCAGGACACGCGCGAGCGCGAGTTCGCGGTGAAAAGACAATTGTTTTTGACCGAGCAGGGTTACCGCTACCGGATCGTGAGCTCGCTGGACGAGCTCAACGCGCCGGTGGCGGATGCGACGGCGCCGACGAGCTCGAATTTCTAAATTGAAAATGGCGTTCACTTTTTCGCGCTTGATATCCGGTTACCATGACGTATAAAATGAGGATATGGATACGTCAGGAGTTTTGGGCCATGCAGACGAAATTAACACTCAGAATGGACAAAGCGTTGATCGATGATGCAAAACGCATCTCGGCGAAATCGGGCAAATCCCTTTCGAAGCTGGTGGCGGATTATTTCCAGCTTCTTGGGCTGCGTGAACCATTGAATGAGAAGGAATTGTCGCCACGAACTCGACGGCTCTACGGTGTGGCAGCCGGCGCGAAGGTTGATGAAAGAGATTATCGTCGATACCTGGAAAAAAAATATAAATGAAAATTCTGTTCGACACGAACGTCATCCTTGACGCGCTGTTGCGGCGAAAGCCTTATGACGAAGCAGCGATTAAGCTGATCGATTCGCTTGAACAAGGAAAAATAAAAGGCGTTTTGTGCGCCACATCACTAACGACAATTTACTACATTCTCGCCAAAACGATCGGCCATAAACGGACCATGGACAGCTTGCGTGATTTAATGGCCATGTTTGAAATAGCGCCGGTCGATCAGAATATACTCGCCCGGGCCTTGAGTCTGGGCTTTGCCGATTTTGAAGATGCTGTGATCCATGAAGCGGCCCGGCAGGCGAATGCAACCATCATTGTCTCACGCGATGCAAAAGGTTTCGCCGGGGCCACAATTCCAGTTTATTCTCCAACCGATCCTATCGAATCTTAGTACGATTGCTTTATTCCGTATATTCCCTCATCCGCTTTCTCATCCGCTCGACGTGCGTGCCGTCCCAGTAGAGGCGGCCGCATTGGGGGCAGCGGCGGACTTCGGTGATCAGCTCGCGCGCGCGCGGCGGGATGCGGGTGATGACCTCGTTCAATGGGATGGTTTTGAGCGGCGTGTTGTCGCGCGAGCAGCGCGTGAACGCGAGGCGCTCGACGTCGATCGGGAATCGCCGCACGATCGCGCGCACCTGCGCGGTGAGGTCGTCCTCGGGAACGAGGAACACCTCGACGGGCGGCCGCTCGAGCTGTGTGCGCGAAACGGTCACGAGGACGCGGCCTTCGGCGCGCGCGCGCCACGCGATCGCCGGGCCGGCCTCGCCCGGCCGCGGCAGCGCACAATCGTAGCCCATCAGCCGCAGCCTCCGCGCAAGCCCCACCAGCATGCCGTCAAGCATCAAACCGATCATCCATAAATAGTACCCGATTATTTTGCGGTGGAAAATGAATTCCTGCCGCGCAACGATAAGCCACGCTCAACGGACGGGGTGATTACGGCGTGTCAAAGGTTTACACAATGCCCACCGAAAACGGCCGGCCAATATTGCGTTTCATGGATATGTTCTTCCCCGACCGTCTGCTTGACAGGACCGGTTGTAGTGATAATCCTTTGGTGAATTACATCGGGCGTCTATCAGCCACACGATCGCGCTATATTACAAACAGGCTTTTTCAACTCTGTTTGTTGCTGTTCGTCGTCCTGACTTACACGCCGTTTGTGCATAAAGGTTTTTTTCTGCCGATCCTGTCGATTCCGTTTTTTTCGTTTGTCGCGCTGCGTTATCATCTGTTCACGCGGAACCATTACGCGGTAATCAAGCTGCTCTCAAGCGACCGGGTCCCGGAACTTTTACTCACCGAGCTCGGCGACGATGAACTGTTTCTGCATTTTTTTCTGCTGCACTGCCGCAAACTTGGATGGCTTGTGGGGATCATTCCGTTATGGAGCCTCGCCCTGATGCCTACTCTTTCCATGGATTTGCTGGGGGAAGCCATGGCGATCCTCTTTCTATTTTCTTTGATTTTTATCCAGACGAAGATCGCGGCGGCTTATCAGTTCGCGCTCGAGTGGAAGTGGTTTGCCGGGCGACCGCAGAACAAAGCTCACGCCGCATTCAGCAACGCGATCAGCATTGTGTTCGCCGTCCTCATTTTGTTCGCGAATATCTGTATCGAAACATCCTTGAAGAGCTCGGTTGAGGCCATTCTCCTCCCAGTCATGATTGCGCTGGCGATGTCGGCGGCGCTCTTGTTCATCGTTCCGTACATCAGACGGATTCATGAGAACGCAACGGCATGGGCCGGGCGGTGCATCGAACGCCGTCTCATTCCGGAAGCGTACCGGGTCAGGGCGCTCGACCTGCTTTATCCGCGCAGGTGGGTTAACCCGTTCAGTCATCGCGCGGACCATCTGCCGGCGGGCAAAAAATTCGGACTCGTGATGGACGGGATTCTATACGGGGTATTCTTTTCGATCGTTCTTTTCGTGTTCACGATCCTCGGCTACTACATCACGAATAACGATCAATTCAATCACGATTACACGCCGATAGCGCTGGCCTCCATCCTCTTGCCCATGTTCATCCTGATTGCCACAGGGATTTATCACGGCGAGTCGATTGCGATGGAAGAACGGCCGATGAGGCCCGACCGCATCCAGCGCACGTTGTCGCGGCTGGGAGTCGTTGCGATCGCGGTCGCCGCCATGTCTCGAGGCCTCGATCCGGTCGGCGCGCCCTCAGATTATCTTCAACTGTTCATCGGTTTCTTTAACAACTACGTTCTCAACGTCACATACTGCCTGATCGCCATGACGTGCGGCGTCACCATTGCGAGCCAACGCAGATATCTCGCGAATCTATCACTGGTTGCCATCACGATTTACGCGGCCACATTCCTGGCCGTCTATAAAGTCAGCGATGTTGGGGCGGCGGCGGTGCGTCACTCCATCAATATGTCTTTCGATATCCTGGGATACATTCTGGGAGGCCTTCCGGGAATCAAGAACTTTTCGAGATTGCTTGAAATACTGGCCCCACTCGCGTGCTACTGGATCATCTTCAAACTGAGCTTGCCGACATTGCGGAAATTATACGCCGACGCGGACCCTTCCGATCATCGTTGAAATGGACCAAAACCAGCGGATCAGTTTTCGAAAATATAATCTCTCGCCCATCGGCGGACGTGACGGCCGCCGAGCATGTGGAAGCGGCGGATCCGGCGCAGGCGGTCGCGCGCGAACTGGTGCAGCGGCAGGTAGATGATGTGCCGGCCGTAGCGGCGCGCGAGCTGTTTCATGCGCGGGCGCGGCGGGGTCGCGGCCACGTAGGCCACGTATTTATCGGAAGAAAACATGATGCCCGAGGCGAGCAGCGCGTCGGCGCAGCTCTTGATGCCCTCGCCGAGGTTGAACATCCAGATGTCGGGCAGGTGCGACGCCGGCCAGACCGACAGGAGGCCGTTCAGCTCGACTCGGCTGATGCGCGGTCCGACGACCTGCTCGCCCAGGGGCGTGGCGAAGAACGAGATGTCGCTTTCGCCGCGGTGCTCGGCGTAGAGCGTCGCGCGCCAGTTGTTGCCGTCGTCCAGGTCCTGGTCCTCGAAGATGACGACGACGGCGCCGACGGCGCCGCGCGGCGGGTATTCGGCGCGCACGTAAAGCTTGCCGCTGTGCCAGTTGCGCAGCGTCTCGCGCAGGTCCAGGCCGTCGAGCATCGAGGAGGTGAATTCCTCGACGCGGCGGCGGTCCTCGCTCATCACCGCCAGCGCGCGCTTGCGCACGAAATGCATGAATTTTTCCTGGCGCTCGCTTTCGGGGGGCCAGTCGCACAGGCCGAACAGGCCCGGCTGCTCCTCCCAATCGCGCTTCCAGATTTCGAGCAGCTCGGCGGGCGGCCTACGGCGCAGCCTGATGCGCGTCATCTCGAACGGCTCCATCTCCCAGCGCGGCGCCGCGTGGAAGCGCGCGATGACGTTGTCGTCCTTGAGGCCGCGGCCGGCCGTGAGGCGCGGAAGCTCGTCGGTGCCCTTGCCTTCCTGCGGCGGATACAGCGCGCCGAGGGCGGCGAGCTCGGCCGCGTAGTCACCATCGACAACGCCGCGCCCGGCAATGACCAGCTCATGGAAATCGGGCTGCAGCCGCCCGTTCACCAGCGCGAGGTTGCGCGCGTATTGCAGCAGGCCGTGCCATTGCGTGAGGTTCAGTTGCTCGTGGTAGAGCTTCTCATAGACGTCGGCGGCCTCGCGCAGGAGCGTCACGATCGCGTCGAGCCTGTCGAAGCCGCCCTCGCCGGTCAGTTCGCGCTCCTCGCGCGACTGCTCCCAAAGATAGGTCAGCCACGGGATTTCGCCGAGCATCCCCGGCAGAGCGTGTTTTTCGATATCGAACAGCGCGGCGCCGGGGCGCTCGTCGATGGCCCCCGGGTGCGCCGGCTCGACCTCGCCCGATTCGACGAGCCTGCGCACGGATTCGTAGTGGCCGACACCGAGCACGCACAAGACGCGCCCGTAGCGGCCGGCCAGCGCGCGAAGCATCGTCGCCATGTGCGATTCGCGCGCGGCGGATGCATCGTCGGTCGCGGCCAGCGCCGGCCCGAATTCCTCGACGTAACGCTTCAGGCCGGCGCGCTCGACGATCAGGTCATCCGGCGCGTATTGCCATTTCTCGCGCAGTCCCGGCAGGTCGAGGTCGATGCAATGCAGCGGGATGTTGTAACCAAGGGCGAGGCGGACCGCCTCGACGAGGCCGTCGCTGGGATCGATCGGCAGATAATACAGTTCGTTCGGATCTTCAGCTTCGCGCCAGGCGATCGCCGAGATGCGCGGCAGGCGCTTGACGCCTTCAACGATGAGGGGCTGAAGCGTCGCCGGCAGCTCGACGGCGATCGCATCCGGGCGAAACGAGATCGCCGCATGCCGCACGCGCTCGGCAAACGTCACGCGCTGGTGCACGATCGGAACGAAGCGGATGTTGTTGAAATCAAGAGTCATGTTTTTAGAGTGCGGCGAGCGGAATAAAAGTTTGAAATCCGAAATCCGAAATTCGAAATTCGAAACAAATTCAAAATTCGAAATTCGAAACAATCAGAAAGAAAATCCGAGCTCTTTCACGAGTTACACACTCCGCACTCGCTCATCAATCGTAAATCGTCAATCGTCAATCCACAATCGCCAATCACGAGGCATTCCATTATGATGAATACATGTGCGATCAGATGACAGGACTGCCGCCGTGGCCGGAGGTTGAGGCGCTGTGGTCGGCACGGGAGGTCGTGCGGCGGCTGCAGGAGCGCGGCCATGACGCGTTGTTCGTCGGCGGCGCGGTGCGCAACTGGCTGATGCGCGTGCCGCTGCAGGACATCGACATCGCGACGTCGGCCGAGCCCGACGTGGTGAAGACGATCCTGCCGGCGGCGCGGTCGGTGGGGGCGCATTTCGGCGTCGTGCTGGTGACGATCGACGGGCACACGCACGAGGTCGCGACGTTCCGGTCCGAGGGCAGCTACATCGACCGGCGGCGGCCGGGATCGGTCCGTTACGGCACGCTCGAGGAGGACTGGCGGCGGCGCGACTTCACGATCAACGCTTTGTATTACGACCCGATCTCCGGGCGCGTCATGGACCCGGCGCATGGGAAAACTGACATCGAGCGGAAGCTGCTGAGGACGGTCGGGCCGCCGCAGGCGCGGTTCGAAGAAGACGCGCTGAGATTGATGCGGGCGGTGCGGTTCGCCGCGCGCTACGGGCTCGAAATCGAAGATGAAACCGCCGCCGCGATCCGAAATTGCGCTCAATACCTGGGCGAAATCAGCGCCGAACGGGTCGCCGAAGAGCTGATCAAGATCATGACGGGGCCCAACCCGGGCCGCGCGATGACGCTCATGTCCGAGCTCGGGCTGTGGGCGCAGATCATCCCCGAGATCGAGCCGATGCACGGCTGCGAGCAGCCCGATAATTTTCATCCCGAGGGCGACGTGTTCGTGCACACGGCGCTCGTGCTCGACAAGCTCAAGGATTCGTGGCCGGGCGAACCGCCGCCGGAGCTTGCGCTCGCGGCGTTGCTGCACGACATCGGCAAGCCGCCGACATTCGAGGTCGGCGAGGACAGGATCCGGTTTCCGGAGCACCAGTCGGTCGGCGCCGAGATAGCCGACGCGATCGGGCATCGGTTGAGATTGTCGGGCCGCGTGCGCGACGAAATCCACGAGCTCATCGCCAACCACATGCGGTTCATGGACGCGCACCGGATGAAGCGTTCGACGCTGCGGCGGTTTTTAGGGCGGCCCGATTTCGACCTGCACCTGGCGCTGCACAAGGCCGATTGCCTGGGGAGCCACAACAAGCTCGACAACTACGAGTATTGCATCGGGATGCGGAAGAAGATCGCGGAGGAAGACAGAGAGCAGGCGCTCGTGCCCAAGCCGCTGGTGAGCGGGGACGACTTGATCGAAATGGGATTAAAGCCGGGGCCCGCGTTCGGGAAACTATTGAGCGAGGTGCACGAGCTGCAATTGGAAGGGGAAATTAAAAATCGGGACGAGGCGCTGGGATGGTTGAAGGAACGCATAAAATAAGGGGCCGGGTGATATAGGTCTTATAGGTCCTATGGATCCTATAAGGACAATGGGTTTTACAGGAATCATTGGATCAAAAAATGTCGCTTCGCGCCGAAGCGGCGTGCTGACAAAAAAGTGCGGAACGGTTTTGGGCCGTTCCGCACTCGTTATTACAAGGTGATTTAGGTTTACTCGGTCGCTTCGCCCTCGGCGGCTTCGGCCTCGCCTTCGGGCTGATTGACCGGGATGAGCTCGTATTCCTTATAGACGCCCATGCCGGTGCCGGCCGGGATCAGCAGGCCCATGATGACGTTTTCCTTCAGGCCGCGCAGGTAGTCGTAGCGGCCGCGGACGGCGGCTTCGGTCAGGACACGCGTGGTCTCCTGGAACGAGGCGGCCGAGATGAAGGAGTCGGTTTCAAGCGAGGCCTTGGTCAGGCCAAGGAGCTTCGGACGGGCCGCGGCGGGCTTGCCGCCCTCGGCGACCGTCTTGGAGTTGATCTCGTTGAACTCGAACTTGTCGATCTGCTGGCCGTAGAGCATGCGGGTGTCGCCCACATCTTCCACGATCACCTTGCGGAGCATCTGCCGAATAATCGACTCGATGTGCTTGTCGTTGATCGTCACGCCCTGAAGGCGGTACACCTCCTGGACCTCGGCCAGCAGGAACTCCTGCACGGCCTTTTCGCCCTGGACGCGAAGGAGGTCGTGCGGGTTGATCGAGCCGTCGGTGAGCGGGTCGCCGGCGCGGACGCGCTCGTTGTCGCGCACGATGATGTGGCGGACGAGCGGCACGGAGTAGGTGTGCTCGATGCCGTCGTCGGAGACGACGACGAGCCGGCGCGCGCCCTTGGCGATGCCGCGGACGGCGACGGCGCCATCGACCTCGGCGATGATCGCCGCGTCCTTGGGTTTCCTGGCTTCAAAGAGTTCATCGACGCGCGGCAGGCCGCCCGTGATGTCCTTGCTCTTGAGGCGCAGGCGGGGCAGACGGGCCAGCACGGTGCCGGCCTGGATCTCGACGCCGTCATGGATGCCGGGCACGATGATGGCGCCTGAGGTCAGGTTGTAGGTCGCGATGACCTCCTTCTTCTTGCCCTTGTCGGCCGTCAGGATCTGGATCTGCGGGTGACGGTCTTCCTTGTGCTCCTGGATGACGAGCTGGACGTTGCCGGTGCGCGAGTCGATGTCCTCCTGCACGGTGACGCCGCGGATAATATCGACGAACTTCACCATGCCGGGGTTTTCGGCGATGATCGGGGTCTGGTTGGAATCCCACTGGACGAATTTCTCGCCCTTCTTGACGCGCTCGCCGTCATACTTGCTGATGATGGCGCCGTAGGGGATGTTCGGCAGGACCTGGATCTCGTTGCCGTTCATGTCCTCGACGATGATCGTGCCGGTGCGGACGATGACGACGTGGACCGTTTCGCCGTTTTCCTCGACGCGCGGAACGGTGCGCAGGCCCTCGCGGTAGTGGATGAGGCCGTCCTCGACCGCCTCGTACCAGCCTTCGAGCTGAAGGCTGGCGGTGCCGCCGATGTGGAACGTGCGCAGGGTGAGCTGCGTGCCGGGCTCGCCGATGGACTGGGCGGCGATGACGCCGACCGCCTCGCCGATCTCGACCTTGGCGCCGGTGGACAGGTTGCGGCCGTAGCAGTTGGCGCTCACGCCGCGCCGCGACTCGCAGGTGAGCACGGAGCGGATGAGCACCTTCTCGTAGCCGGCGTTTTCGATCTCGATCGCCTTTTCCTCGTCGATCAGCTCGTTGCGATTGACGATGACCTTGTTGGTCGCCGGGTGCTTGAGGCGCTTGACCGAGACGCGGCCGACGATGCGGTCGCGCAGCGGCTCGAGGATGCGCTCGCCTTCCTGCGTGACTTCCTTGATCGGGGCGACCTCGATGCCGTCGGCCGTGCCGCAGTCGTCTTCGGTCACGATGAGGTCCTGGGCGATATCCACCAGGCGGCGGGTCAGGTAACCCGCGTCCGAGGTTTTAAGGGCGGTATCCGCAAGGCCCTTGCGGGCGCCGTGCGTCGAAATGAAGTATTCGAGCACGGTGAGGCCTTCGCGGAAGTTGGACATAATCGGCGACTCGATGATTTCGCCGACGCCGCCCGTCAGCTTCTTCGTGGGCTTCTGCATGAGGCCGCGCATGCCGGCGAGCTGGCGAATCTGGGCCATGTTACCGCGCGCGCCGGAGTGGGCCATGATGAAGACCGGGTTGAGGCCGTTCTGGTCGTTCTTCAAGCCCTCGCTCATGTCACGGGCCACGTTCTCGGAGGCGTGCGACCAGATGTTGATCACGTCGAAGTAGCGTTCCTCGTTCGTGATCGAGCCCTGGGCGTAGCGCTTCTGGACCTTATCGACGCTGCGGCTGGCCTCGCGCAGGATCTTGGTTTTGGTTTCGGGGATCTTCATGTCGTCGATGCAGATCGAGATGCCGCCGCGGCGGGCGAACTCGAAGCCGAGCGCCATGATGGCGTCGAGCATCTCGGCCGTGCGCTTCGGGCCGCACTTCTCGTGGGCACGATCGACCAGCTGGACGAGCATCTTCTTCGTCATGACGGCGTTGTAGAACACCGATTCCGGATCGAAGTAGCTGAGCTCGGCCGGCAGCTTGCGGGCGAACATCGTGCGGCCGGGGGTCGTCTGGACGACCTTGCCATCGACGCGCACCTTGACTTCGGCCTGCAGATCGACCATGCCGAACTGGTAGGCGGTCTCGCACTCGTCGGGCGAGCTGAAGATCATGCCCTCGCCCTTGCGGCCGCGCACCATCTTCGTCAGGTAGAAGCAGCCGAGGACCATGTCCTGGCTCGGGCTGGCGATCGGGAAGCCGTTGGCCGGCGACAGGATGTTGTTCTGGGCCAGCATGAGCAGGCGGGCCTCAAGCTTGGCCTCGGTCGAGAGCGGGACGTGCACGGCCATCTGATCGCCGTCGAAGTCGGCGTTGAACGCCGCGCAGGCGAGCGGGTGCAGCTGGATGGCCTTGCCCTCGACGAGCTTCGGCATGAACGCCTGGACGCCGAGGCGGTGCAGGGTCGGGGCGCGGTTGAGCATGACCGGGTGGTCGCGGATGATGTCGTCGAGGATGTCATAGACGACCGGCTCTTCCTTCTCGATCATGCGCTTGGCCGACTTGATCGTGTTGCAGTGGCCGCGCTGCTGGAGCTCGTGGATGATGAACGGGTCGAACAGCTCGAGGGCCATCTTCTTGGGCAGGCCGCACTCGTTGAAGTGCAGGTGCGGGCCGACGACGATGACCGA
>JAJFUE010000157.1 GCA_021372575.1 bacterium
ACGCCTACGCCGACGCCCACGCCAACGCCTGATCCTCCAGTCCTCACCGGCGATTGCACGCCTTACCTCGGCACGCCGTGGCCCGTTTCGGGCCGTGTGGAAGCCGAGCACTTCGACGACGGCGGCAAATACTTCGCCTACTACGACACGACCGACGGCAACGCCGATGGGCTCTCGTATCGCACCGGGGACGTGGATGTCATCTACGGCACGGACGAGGACGGCAGCTTTGCGGTTGGTTACATTTACCCGACCGAATGGCTCAAATACACCGTGAGCGTCGCCACGGCCGGCCAGTATAAAATCCGCGCCCGCGTTGCATCGCCCTACGACAATCGCTATTTCACGATCGGGACCGAGAACTCGGTCACGACCGTGACCGTCTCCAACACAACCGGCTTTAACACGTGGCAAACCGTCGTCTCGTCGGCGTCGATCACGCTGCCGGCCGGCGTCAAGACCCTCACGCTCAACGTCGGCCCCGGCCGCTTCAATCTGAACTGGATCGAATTCGTCAGCGTCACGCCTGAACCGACGCCCACGCCGACCCCAACCCCGACCCCAACCCCGACCCCCACTCCCACGCCGACGCCGACTCCGGGCGGCACGAACTCCGTCACGGTTCCGCTCTACGACGGCGTCACGACAAGCCCGCTCGTGATCGTCGAGCGCACCGACGACCTGCCGCAGAACCAGTCGTTGCACCTGCACATGGGTTATTCCGCCGAGCCGCGCCCGGCGCAGGGTCAGTCCATCGAGCTGCCCGGCAGCAAGTTCCCGCTCACGATGATCACCGCGGCCGAGTGCGATCCCCAGATCAACTTCGGCGGCACGGGTCTGGACCGCGGGTATTTCCCCGGCTACAGCCGCTACCCGTGCGTCTCGCCCGACGGCAAATACGTGATCGCCTATTCGACCCAGGGCGGCTGTTCCACGGTGTGGGACCTCGCCAAGCTCAAGCGCATCCGTTACCCGCAGGTCAAGGTCGGCAGCAAATACTACGACCTCGGCGAGACGAACCAGTTGCGCTGGGACTATTCGCAGCCCACGAAGCACGTCCTCGTCGCGGTGGTCAGGAACCTCGGCCTCGTCTATGAGGACGTCGATAATCCGTCCGACGCCGGGCTTCTCCCGAACAGCCCGTCCGACGTCTCGAGCGACGATCACCAGGGCTCCTCCGAGCGCTTCATCTCGTTCCAGACCACGACCTACAAGGGCCTTTACGACCTGCAAAAACGCGAAGTGAGCCCCTGCAAGTGGCCCGTCGGCGCGCAGCTCAACATCCCCGACGTCTTCAAGAACTGGGCGCGCATCGAGCGCTGCCCCGGCGACGTCAGCACCAGCTATTTCTTCAACCTCGACTCCGCCGACCCGACGACGACCGACAGCGTGCTGACCCTGACCGGCACGCACGGCCACGAGGCATGGTGCATCGATTCCAAGGGCAACCCGTGCTGGTTCTACCAGGACAACAAGCTCGATGGATACGTCATGTATTCGCCGGTCGAGAAGAAAACCCAATGGGTCATCGGCATGAACCGCCTCGGCTACCCCAACTACCACCCGACTAGCATGTGGGACCTGAAAATGAAGGGCTGGATGCTGCTATCGACCTATGACCCCGTCGAATACACGGCGCAGTGGACGGCCAACCAGTGGATCATGATCCAGCTCGACGCGCCGCACTTCGCCGGGCGCATCGGCCACAACCAGACGCTGTCGTTCGAGAGCCTGACGGCCGGCAAGACGTATTTCGCCGAGGCCCACACCTCGATCAGCCCCGACGGGCGCTACCTCTACACCGGCACGAATTTCCATCGCGACACGCCGACGTCGGTGCCCCTGCTTGCGCTGGCGCGCCTCGACCTTGGAGCGGAGTACTTCGACCGGCTGAATTTCGCGGCGCAGAAGTTGCTCGCGTTGCCGCCCGGCCTCGAAGGCAAAAACGCCGCCGCCCCGGTCTGGCGCCGCTACGAGTGATGCCAGGTTGAACGTGTGCATGCAGTAGCCCGAGCGTGAGCGAGGGACAACCTTTTCGATAACTATTTGCCAATGTGGGGCCGGCGCCTCGCCGGCGACCAGAATTTTTAAATATTTTCTCAGTTCGATTCGTCGTTGCGCGCGCGCTTCAGTTTGCCCGCCGCGGCCTGAAGCCACTGGGCCGACGCCAGCTTGAGCGGGCTCAGGCAGAGCTTGCAGCCCAGCGTGCGGTACACCTTCCCGCCGAAGCTGCGCTTGAAATTCGCGATGTTGTGCTGGCGCGGATCGTCAAAGTCGAGCGACCCCAGTTCGCACCAGCGCACCCCGCGCGACCGCATGTCCTCGAGGTCCTTGCCGATGAGCAGGTTGGTGGAGCCCTGCAACCTCCTCGGCCGCTCGTTGAAGATCATCCAGATGTATTCGGAGAAATTCGTCCCCGCCCGCACGCACGCGGAGATGTAGCGGCCCTCGTGCTTGAGCGCCGATATCTTCACAAGGCCGCGCGCCGCGAAGCGGTCCCAGATGACCTCCATCGTGTGCCGCGAATAGGCCTCGGCCTGCTCGTCGGCGAACGTCTGCTTGTTCAGATCCTCGAGCGAGAGCCACGTCGCGCGGTCGCCGATCGCCTCCCATTCGGCCCCGGCCGACAGCGCCTTCTTGTAGCTGTTGCGGCACCGCCCCTCGAAGTTCGCGACCAGGTCGTCCGTCGCCTGCAGGTCGAGCAGCATCGTGAGGTTCGGCACGTCCTTGAAGCCCAGCTCGCGAAGCGGGTTCACCTCGTAAAAATCGAGCGCGTGCGTCTGGCCGATGAAATGCGGGAGGTTGACGCGAATTTCGTCGATCCCGCGCCGCGCGCATTCGCTTTGGGCCCACTCGGCGAACGCGCGCCAGAAATCGCGCCGCGTCTTGGGCGGCATGTCCGCGGCGGGCAGCGGCCCCCCGCGCAGCGACGTTCCCGTCACCATCGCCCGGAACCGGAACACCCGCGCCACCCCGTATTCGACCAGAAACAGCGGCACGACGCCGATCACCTGGCCGCGGGTGTCGAGCACCAGATGCGACGCCGACTCGTGCCCGAGCGACGCCTCGAAGTCGATGTGCGCAAGGTCGTGCCCCACCCACGCGTGCGGATTCCCGGCCACGAACCGATCCCAATCGGCCCGCCGCGCCTGATCAAGGGGAATGAATTTAAATTCCATGTTCACCACGCAACGTATGTGCTCGTAATCGTAATCGAACCAAACATCGCCCAAAATCTTATCGGTTTTTGCAGGTTGAAGCTATACGAAAGCCGTCGCCAAATCCGCGGCATCACAAGGGTCGGTTAAACTATTTCGTGTATTTCGTCCGCATTTCGTGTATTTCGTGTGTGAAGAATTTTGTATGACCGATGCCAACGCCGCCACATCCATCGAAATCGTTCCGGGCAGTCCGAGCCACTGGCCCGCGCTGGCCCGCATCATCCGCCGTGACCTGAGCATGGAGCCCGGCCAGATCAGCTATTACCTGCGCCACTACATGCCCGGGACGGCCGTCGCCCTCGTCGATGGCCGGACCGCCGGCTGCTACGTGTTCTACGAAGTTCCGCGGCCGCAGGTCGCCTGGCTCGGCATCATCGTCGTGGATGGGGCGTTCCAAAGCTGCGGCGTCGGACGCAGGCTCGTCGAGCATCTCGAGCGCCGGGCCGCCGCCGACGGATTCTCGGCGATCGAGATGAGCGTCGATCCGGACAACGCCGGCGCGCAGCGCTTCTACGAGCGCCACGGCTACAACCGCCTCGACCGCCCCGGCGACCGGCTGACCTACGCCAAGTCGATCACCCCCACGGCCCCCCGGCAAACGGGCAATGCGTTGGCCAGGTTCATCCACTGGCTCAAATGCCGGACCATCTGGCGCCTGCGCTACGCGCTCACGATCGGCAACAACCTCGATTAGACCGGCTTTTGCCTGCCGAAGGTTTTGACGCATTCCTTGTCCAGGCGCTGCTTGACCGTGCGGTGATCGACGCCGAGCCGCCGCGCCGTCTCCTGGTACGACCCGCACTCCGCATACACCAGGCTGCAATATTTTGCCAGCAGCTCCTCGATGGTCAGTTTTCCTTCGGTGACGGCCCTCCCCAACGCCTCCCTTGCATTCTCATTCGTCCGATCCTCCGCCACCGCCGGCCGGTACTGCCGCCGGATCATCAGGTTGCGCACGCACTGCTCGAGCTCCCGGAAATTGCCCGACCACGCATAATCCTCGGGCAGGTTCGTGCGGATCCAGCCTTCGACCTCGCCGGTGAAATCGGCCAGTTCGTCGGCCGGCACGAGCCGCCGCGCGATGAACGCCACGAAGGCGCCCAGGTCCTTCGGCGCGTCGTCGAGCTGCTCGCGCAACGTCGGCGTGCGCAACTGGTCGGCGCACAGCCGGTAATACAGGTCCTCGCGGAACCGCCCCTCCTGCATCATCCGCCCCAGGTCGCGGTGCGTGGCCGTGATGACCTTGCCCTGGAACCGCAGCGGCCGGGTCTCGCCGATGCGCTGGAACGCGCGCGTCTGCAGGACGCGCAGCAGCTTGACCTGGATCCCCGTGTCCAGTTCCCCGATTTCGTCGAGGAACACCGCGCCGTGCGGCGGACAGACTTCGAACCACCCGCGATGGTCCTCCATCGCGCCCGTGAACGCGCCGCGCCGATGGCCGAACAGTTCCGACTCGATCAGCGTCGGCGCCAGCGCGCCGATGTTGACGGGGTGAAACGCCTCGATGAAATCCTCGCTGAAGGCGCGGGTCTTCGGGTCGAACGGGATGTAGCGCGCCATGCCGATCGCGCGCGCGACCAGCTCCTTGCCGCTGCCGGTCGGCCCGGTGATGAGGCTCGGGATGTCGCCCATGGCCTCGAATATGCCGCGCCGGTAGCGCCGCATGTTGTGCGTGAAGATCGACTCCCACGCCGCCCCGCGCAGCATCGCCATCGGCCGCGACGACCCGATCAGGTAATGGAACAGCAAATGGAACGCGCGCCGGATTTGGAAGAATGCCGCGAACGTGTGCGCCGCCGGATCGAATCCCGCCGGCGCCAACCCCGCCAGCCTGTCGCCGAACACTCCGCCCAACTCGCGCGCGAACTCCGCGAAAAAATCGAGCTGCCGGGGCGCGCGCCCGTCGCCGAGCGCCGCCCGAATGATCTCCGAAAAACGGTGCATGGAACGGTGATACAGCACGAACAGCGCGAGGTCCTCGTACAGCCGCCAATCCGATTCCGTAATCCGCGCTCCGCGACGCCGTTCGCGATTCAGCGACTCCATGAGCGCCGCGGCCTTCGCGGTCAGCGGCCCCAGGTTCGGGTTGTTCCGTTCGGCATCGGCGTGGTTGGGCAGGATGGCCGAGGGGGCGCGGTAGGCGTCGCCCAGTGCCTCACGCTCGGCGTCGGCCCGCTCGGGCCGGAACGGATTGGCATGCGCGACGCGCGAGACCGCCTGCGCGAACCGTTTTTGGGTGGGGGAGAAGAAAGCCATCGTTTGCTCCTGTACCGAATTCAAGGACGGAATTCCTGTTCGGAGTTCAAACTTTAGTTTGCCGATTCAAAGAGCAAGCTGAAGCTTGAACTCCTGACAGAAATTCCATCCTCGCGATTGAATGGGCGGCACGCATGTGCATGCAAAAAATGTCATAGTATATACAAAAAAAGTCAACATGAATCACATCATGCCAGCCCGTCAAATACGTATATATCTTATCAATATTGAAGTTAACAGTATCCCGCCCGGTTGGCCCGCTCTTCGCTCTGGCTTTTCCCGTCGGGCGTCACGCCCGCAATCCTTCGACGGAGAGCAGACCATGAAACGCATCATCCCCATCCTGATCGCCGGCATCCTCCTCGCCGCGCAGGCTTTGGCCGCGGGCACGCTCACGCCCGTCGGCGCCGATTATGCCCCGATCCAGATCATGGACCACCACCTGGACGTGGTCATCAACAACGGCTTTGCGCGCACCGAGGTCACGCAAACGTTCTCGAACCCCAACGACAAGGCCCTCGAGGCCATTTATTCGTTCCCGCTCCCCAAGAGCGCCTCACTGTCCGAGGTCACGATCACGATCGGCGAAACAAAAATGGACGGCGAGGTCGTCGAGGCCCAAAAAGCCAAGCAGATCTATGAGGAGGAACGCGATCAGGGCCGCGATGCCGGCCTGACGACCAAGAACGAATACAAGACGTTCGAGTTTCGCGTTGCGCGCATTCAGCCCCATGCCGAAATAAAGATTCGCTTCCTTTACTACCAGCCGCTGCCGATCGACACCGGCGTCGGCCGCTACGTGTATCCGCTTCAGGAAGGCGGGGTTGATGAGCAGGCCCTGGCGTTCTGGACGACGAACGACAAGATCTCGTCGGGCACGTTGTCGGTCGATCTCGAGCTCAAGAGCGCGTGGCCGATCGACAAGGCGCGCGTTCCCGGCCTCGACCAGGACACGAGCATCACGCGCATCGACGACGGCCACTACAAGGTGCATTTCGAAAAAGCCGGCGCCGCGCTCAACCGCGATTTCGTCTTCTACTACATGCTCAAGCCGAACCTGCCCGGCCGCGTCGAACTGCTGACGTTCCGCGACAAGGCCGACGCCAACGGCACGTTCATGATGGTCCTCACGCCGGGCCTGGACCTCAAGCCGCTCACCAACGGCAGCGATTACCTGTTCGTGCTCGACATCTCGGGCAGCATGGACAGCAAACTGGCGACGCTCGCGCGCGGTGTGAACCAGGCCCTCGGCAAGCTCAGCGCCAGGGATCGCTTCATGATCGTCACGTTCAACGACCGCGCGAAGCAACTCACAAGCGGCTGGACGGTCGCGTCGCCCGAGAACGTGAAGGCCGCCGCCGACCAGGTTTCGCAAATCAAATCCGGCGGCAGCACCAACATGTACGAAGGCGTCGAGCTCGGTCTCAAGAGCCTCGATGCCGACCGCGCGACCTGTTTCATCCTCGTCACCGACGGCGTGACCAACACGGGCGTGCTCGAGCCGGCCGCGTTCCACAAGCTCATGAAGGCCTACGACGTGCGCTTCTTCGGGTTCCTGCTGGGCAACAGCGGCAACTGGCCGCTCATGCGCACGCTGTGCGACGCCAGCGGCGGCTACCTCAAGGAAGTCTCCAACGACGACGACATCATCGGCCAGATCCTGCTCGCCAAGGAAAAGATCGTGAACGAGTGCCTGCACGACGCCAGCTTGTCGATCGACGGCGTCAAGGTCTCGGGCACGACCGACCTGTTCATCAACAAGATCTACTACGGCCAGCAGCTCGTGTTCTTCGGCCGCTACGAGGGCGCGGGCAAGGCGCGCTTGACGCTCAAGGCCCGCAAGACAGGCCAGGACCTGACCTACTCGACCGAGGTCGATTTCCCGGCCGCCAACCCCGACAACCCCGAGCTCGAGCGCTTGTGGGCGCTCAACCAGATCGAGCAGGTCCAACTCGCGCAGGACATCGGCAAGATGAACGCCGACGAGGCGAGGGGAGCCATCGTGAACCTCGGCCTGCAATACCAGCTCGTGACCGACCACACCTCGATGCTGATCCTCAGCGACCAGAAGTTCCAGGAGAAGGGGATCAATCGCCTGAACCAGCAGATGATTGCGCGCGAGCGTGACGCGCGCATCCGCCAGGCGCAGGGCGGTGGCCAGATCGTGCAGGCCGACAAGTCGCAGCCGATGTTCAACATGCCGGCCCCGTCGCTTGGCCACGGCGGCGGCGTGTTGGATCCGCTCACCGTGGCGTTCATGTTGTCTGCCTCCGCAGCCGCGTTGGCCACCCGACGCCGCCGCAACCGCCGCGAAGACCGTTGAACCCTTCGCGGCACGGCCGGGGAATCGGTCCCACCCCCGATTCCCCGGTCTTTTCAATCGTGCTCGCGCTCGTAATCGTCGTTGTAATCGGGAGCCGATCATGAAGAATCAACCGCGCCACATTCCGTATCTAACCCTCGTGATCGCCCTGGCGGCCGTGACCATCCAGTTTTTTCCATCGCTCGCCGGTTTTCTCGCGTTCGACCGCGCCACGATCCTTTCCGGCCGGCTTTACCCGCTCTGGTCGGGCCACCTGACGCACTGGTCGTGGAATCATCTTGGCTGGGACCTGATCGTTTTCGTTGCCCTCGCGGGCTATTGCGAGCTTCGCAACCGCCGCCGGCTTCTTTTCCTGTTTGCCGCCGCACCGCCGGCGATTTCGTTGGCGGTCTTCATCGGTTCGCCGCATCTGGCGGCCTACCGCGGGCTTTCCGGCCTCGACTCGGCCCTGTTCGCTCTGGTGCTTGGCGGTTTCGATCGGTCGAGCCGGAAGATTCATGCGGAATGCCCGCGGACGATCGTCCTCATCGCCGCCGCGGCGTTTCTCGCGAAGCTCATCTATGAAACCGCCACCGGTGCGACGCTTTTCGCCGCCCCATCCGCCGAATACCTCGTCGTCCCGTCCGCCCATCTGGCCGGTTTTATTTGCGGGTTATGGGTCTCGACGCTCCCGCCGCGCCGCGTGGCCCGTAGTTCAAGCTTCAAGATTCCATTCTTCCGAATTCCCCCCCGCCTTGGAGCTTGACTTGAAGGCCGACTGCGGCAATAAATATGTAGTTTATGCTGCCGCAGGGAGTCCCGCGCATGACCCACAATCCGCACCACGCCGTCCTGATGCTCGAGGACGGCACTCGTTTTGACGGCCGCTCGTTCGGCGCGGCGGGCGAAGTCGCCGCCGAGGTCGTTTTCAATACTTCGATGACGGGTTACCAGGAAATTCTGACCGACCCCAGCTACGCCGGCCAGATCGTCACGCTGACCTACCCGCTGATCGGCAACTACGGCACCACGCGCGAGGACAACCAATCCGCCTGCGTCCAGAGCGCCGGCCTCATTGTTCGCGAGCTCTCCGGCATCGAGTCCAACTTCCGTTCCGCGCAGGACCTGCAGGACTACATGACGGCCGCCAACATCGTCGGCCTCGAGGGCATCGACACCCGCGAGCTGGTCCTGAAACTGCGCACCATCGGCGCGATGAACGGCATCATTTCGACGACCGATTTTGATTCGGCGTCGCTCCTTAAGAAGGTGAAGGCCGCCCCGTCCATGAGCGGCCTCGACCTCGCGAAGACCGTCACCTGTAAGGCCGCCTATCACTTCGAGCCGCAGGAAGGGTATCCGCGGCGCGAGGGACCGGTCCGCCGCGTCGTCGCGTTCGACTTCGGCATCAAGCGCAACATCCTCGAGATGCTGTGGGCCGAGGGCATGGACGTGACGGTCGTCCCGGCGCAGGCCACCGCCGCCGAGGTCATGGCCATGGAACCCGACGGCATCTTTTGCAGCAACGGCCCCGGCGACCCGGCCGCCGTGACATATGCGATTTCAACGCTGAAGGAACTCGTCGGCAAGAAGCCGACGTTTGGCATCTGCCTCGGCCACCAGCTTCTGGGGCTTGCGCTTGGGGCCAAGACCTTCAAGCTCAAGTTCGGCCATCGCGGCGCCAACCACCCCGTTCGCGACGAGCAGACCGGCCGCATCGAAATCACCAGCCAGAACCACGGCTTCTGCGTCGATCCGGCGAGCCTTCCTTCCGACCTTGAAATCACGCACTGGAACCTGAACGACAAGACGGTTGAGGGCTACCGGCACCGCGAGCTGCCGCTGTTCGCCGTCCAGTATCACCCCGAAGCCAGTCCCGGCCCGCACGACAGCGCGTATTTGTTCCCGCGTTTCAAAGAAATGATCGAGGCGTCGAAGAAGTAACGGTGAACATCGCGATCCACACCACTCGGCTCGAGTTGATCGCGGCCACCACGGAACTGCTCCAGTCCGAAAACGATCACAACCAACTCGCTGCCGGGTTGCAGGCCGATGTTCCCGAAAACTGGCCGATGCCTTTATACGACAGCAACGCGCGTTCTTATTTCACCAGCGTTCTGACCGAGAACCCAGACGCGCTCGGGTGGACATCCTGGTATATTCTTCTTCTCGAACCCGATCAAAAGACTCTCATCGGTGCCGTCGGCGCGTGTGGCTTGCCGGATGATGAGGGCAAAATCGTCATCGGCTACTCGATTCTGGATCAGTTTCAGCGCAAAGGTTACGCCACCGAGGCGCTGCGCGGATTTCTGAATTGGGCCAAATCCAATCCGCGCCTTCGCGTTGTCGCCGCGGATACATATCCTCATCTCCTCGCATCGATTCGCGTCCTCGAAAAGAGCGGCTTCATTTCCTGCGGCCATGGTATCGAAGAAGGCTCGATCGGATTCAGGTTTCTGGTCTGAAAACTTTTTCGTGTCTTTCGTGTTTTTCGCGACCCGCATTTTCATTCCGCATTCTATTCTTGATCTTCCCTTCGCCGATGGCTAAGGTGTTGGGGATTGCCGTGGACGACCACGACACGTTGGCCACGCCTGACAGGCACGGCCACTACTTCAGAGCAGAGGCGAGGGACGCATGGGTAGCGTGATCAAGAAGCGCCGGAAGAAAATTCGCAAGCATAAATATAAGAAACTCCGCAAGAGCATGCGCCATCGCAACAAGTAACCTTTGACCCGCGAACCCGGGGGCGGCACCGCCGGCCCTCGGGTTCGCGCATACCCGCCGGCGCACCCACACGCCTTGCCGCAAGCAGCCGGTTTGACTTTCCCCGCCGCCGATTCTATAAGAAAATGGTAGGTCGGCTCTTCGAGCCCGACACCCGTATCCGGTCGCGGACTCCGTCATGCCTGACTTCCAGCAACTCATTGACAATCTGAACCCCGCCCAGCGCGAAGCGGTCACGACCGCCGATGGCCCCCTGCTGGTCATCGCCGGCGCCGGCTCCGGCAAGACGCGCGTCATCACGCACCGCATTGCGTGGCTCGTGCGCACGATGGACATCGAGCCGTGGCGCATTTTTGCGGCAACCTTTACCAACAAGGCCGCCGAGGAAATGCGCCTGCGCGTGGCCAAACTCGTCCCCGGCTCGGACGTCGCGCGCCTTTCGATTTCGACCTTCCACTCCCTTTGCGTCGGCATCCTGCGCCGCGAGGCCCAGCACGCCGGCTTGTCGCCGCGCTTCACGATCTGCGACGACGCCGACCAGCTCGCGCTCATCAAGGACTGCCTGCGCGGCATGAGCGTCCCGTCCGGCTCGATCAAGCCCGAGCAGATCCGCAACTACATCGCGGCCGCCAAGATCCTGATGCTCGACCCGGACGAGGCGCGGCGGGAGCTGCGCTGGGAGGTCGGCCCGATCGCCGCAGATGTCTATGACATGTATCAGAAGCGGCTCATGGCCGGCGACGGCGTCGATTTCGACGACCTCATCCTGCACGTCGTGCGCATTTTCCAACGCGAGCCGGAAGTCCTCGCGCATTACCAGCACCGCTGGCGCTACGTGCTCGTCGATGAATACCAGGACACGAACCGCGTGCAGTTCGAGTTCGTGAAGTTGCTGGCGGCCGCGCACGGCAACCTGTGCGTCGTCGGCGACGAGGACCAGTCGATCTACTCGTGGCGCGGCGCCGAAATCGAGAACCTCCTCAAATTCCCCGAGATTTTCCCCGGCACGCGCATCGTGCGCCTCGAGCAAAACTACCGCTCGACCGAGACGATCCTGCGCGCCGCGAGCGCCGTCATCGCCAACAACCGCCAGCGGCTCGGCAAGGACCTGTGGAGCGAGCGCGGCCTCGGCGAGCGCATCACAATGATCTCCGGCTACAACGAACGCGACGAGGCCGCCATCGTCGTGCAGACGATCCAGTGGCTGAGCCGCGTGCGCGGCCTGCCCTTGTCCGAGATCGCCGTTTTCTACCGCGTCAACGCGCTGTCGCGCGTCGTCGAGGATCAGCTGCGCCAGGCCGGCATCAACTACCGCGTCATCGGCGGCATCAAGTTCTACGACCGCGCCGAGGTCAAGGACCTGCTTGCGTACCTGCGGCTCGTGGTCAATCCGCGCGACGGCGCGGCGCTGGCGCGCGTCATCAACAAGCCCGCGCGCGGCATCGGCGACAAGTCCGTCTCCGCGCTGTTCCAGGACGCGGCGGCGAAGAACGTTTCGCTTTACGACGCGCTTGTCGCGCACAAGGACGACAAGGCCGGCGCGCTTTCGGGCAAGGCCCGCGCCGGCGCCAACGGCTTCATCACGCAGCTCGCGCAGTGGTCCGAATACGCCGAGAACCACGCCCCGCACGAGGTGCTCGACCGCATCCTGCGCGACACGGCTTATGAAGAAGCGCTCGGCGGCGACCGGGACCTGGAGGCGATCACGCGCCGCGAGAACGTCGCCGAACTTGTTTCCGCGCTCGAGCAGTTTGCCGAGACTGATCCTGACGCCACGCTCTCCGATTTCCTCGAGCGCGTGGCGCTCGTGAGCGCGCAGGACGAAATGACCGAGGGCGAGGCCGTCTCGCTCATGACGATGCACTGCGCCAAGGGCCTCGAGTTCCGCGCCGTGTTCATCATCGGCATGGAAGACCCGATTTTCCCCAGCCAGCGCGCCGTCGAGGACCAGGGCAACTTCGAGGAGGAGCGCCGCCTGTTTTACGTCGGCATCACGCGCGCCCGCGACCTGCTCTTTCTTTCGCGCGCCGACAGCCGCACGCTTCACGGACGGCCCTGCTACAACACGCCGTCGCTGTTCCTGCGTGAGGTCCCGACCGAGCTGCTGCGCACGATCGACGACGCCCGCCGCGAGTGGGCCGAGCTGAACCGCCAGCGCGCCGAGCGCCCCGCGATGCGCGAGCCCGCGCCGAGAAGCGAGCCTGAACCCGAGATCGAGCGCATCGCCTCCGGCGGCAAGTTCAGCCTCGGCATGCGCGTCACGCACGAGCGGCTCGGCGAGGGCGAGATCGTCGGCATCAGCGGGGAAGGCGAGCGCCGCAAGATTTCCGTCAAGTTCGACGCCGGCCTCGAGATGGAAATCCTCGAGCGCTACGGCGGCCTGCAACCCGTCGAGTCGGGCGACTTGCCGTTTTAACAACAAATGCAGGTCACGAAAGGCACGAAATTTATACGCGAAATTTCACGAAAATGATTTGACGCCCCGTTTGGGTATGATCAAAAAGAGCTGATCGAGTTTTGTTCTCATTTTCGTGTCTTTCGGGATGTTCTTTCGTGTCTTTCGTGATAATGAATTTCTCTGTTCTCTCCGTTTCCTCCTGTTCAAAATTCTTCGCGGACGGATAGCACTGGACCTTCCGCGCGATTTTCTTTAACGTGATCAGCGAATTTGTTCCATTCGGAGTTTTTCGCCGGCATGTCGAACCTTCGTTACGCGCAACAGGTGCAGTTCGTCAAAAGCCGCTGGCCGGAGATCGGACGATATGTTGATCACCCGCTCGGCGAATGGTTTTATGAGCGCGTGCAATCGCAGCCGTGGCGCCGCCGCTATCGCCCCCGCCGATCCACCAGCATTGTGCTGCTCATCCTGCTGTTATTCTTGATCAATATTTTCGGCCTGATTTTGTATTTCATCCTCCGTTGCGTCGTCAGTTCGAAACGCGCTTTTCGCCATATGACCCAGCCCGCGGCGTATGTGAACGGGCGCGAACGCGCCTTGCTGCCGGAACTGTGGCTGACCGGAATCGGGTTTCGCGACCTCGCGGCGATCGAAATCCTGCTGTCGATCGCGACGCCCCTGCGAAATGCCCTCTGGTGGATCGGCCAGATTGTGTGGGCCGCGATTCCATGCGTGCTGCTCTATACTGTTTTTATCGCCAATTCGGTGAAATTCGGGGGGACGAATGCGGCGCTGGCCGTTTCCGCGACCGTGTTCTGGATCGAGCTTTATCCATTTGTCAACAACGCCGACCGAACGGCGCAGCGCGCGATTCGCGATTTGCTTCAGGATATGCGGGAGCGGCACATCGGCAAGGTGGGCATGGCGGCGCGGCAATTCGGCAAAAGCGTGCTGGGTTGCGCGGGCGTGGTGATTTTACTGGTCATGGTTGCCATGCTCACTCAAGAACCAAAGCTGTTCTCGTGGGTTCTGATCTGCTTTTTCATTTATGGCTCCGTCTTTATTCCTTTTTATATACTGAAAATCATGCCGCAGAAGACGCAGGAACTGTTTTTGAGCGGCTGCGAAACGGGAGAGGAAGCTTACGCGAACGCGATTCTTTCCGAATGCGAGCACGACCTGGCCCTTCGACGCAAATCATGAATTACACCTGCGACTACTGTCACCAGCCGATCCCCGAGGGCGTTTACCCATTCACGCTCCGGCTCGAGCTGTTTCCCGCGATCGAGCCTTCGCTCGAGATCAGCCAGAAGGACCTCGAGATCGACTTCGAGGCCGAAATGAAGCGCCTCATCGAGCAGATGGAGAAGATGACTGAGAGCGAAATGATTGAGCAGGAGAAGATTCAGTTCGTCTCGCACAAGTTCACGCTCTGCCCCACGTGCCGCAACCGCATCGCCGAACAGCTCGAGCGCCTCGGCAAATAGGAGTTGGAATTTCGGCCGGGAGTTCAAACTTTGGTTTGCTCTGGCGATATGACCTGATCTGTCCAATGTCAAAAGAATATGAACAGTTCGTGAGCTTGTTCAAAAAACGCTGGCCGGCGATCGGCCGGCGGCTCGATCATCCGTTGGCCGAATGGTATTTCGAGAAGAGCCGCAAACATTCCGCGATATGGGCGCTGGCATATCGCTGCCTCATCCTGATTGCGTGCCTGGCATTCATCGTTATGGCCATGCCCAATCCACAAATCATGATCATCTTGTTTTATGCTGGTATTCTGGCGCGTTTTAAGTTTGCTCCGGGAAAATCCAATCCAGCCCGCCTGTTTGCGGCGAAAGACAAGCGGCTTCTTCATGATTTGTGGCAAACGCCCATCGACTACAGCCATCTTGCGGCGATCTCGGCGATGGTGAGGATGAAAGGCTTGCTGTCGGGCTGGTTTCGCAACATTGCATTGGTTTGCGTCAACCCCGTATTTGTCTATCTGTATTGGAATTATTATTTGAAATCCAATTTCTTGTCGATCGCCGCATGGTTTCTTCTCGTTTCAGGCTTGATTTTCCTGAACAGTGTAACAGTTGTGATCACGGATCCAGAGCGGCAGCTTCAGGCCGCCCTCAAGGAATTCGAGCAGGTTGTGGACAAGCGTGCCCTATCCGGCGAACAGATGTACGATTCGTTTGGGTCGGGTTGTGGCATAGTCGCCATGATGCTGACGTTGGGAGGAGCCTATTTCGTGATCTGCGCTTCCGTGTACATCCTTTTCAAGCTCGAGGCCACGGCTGAATTCTTCCTCAATTGTATTTCATGCGCCCTCCTGGCGTTCTCCGCTTTCTGGGTTTGGTTTCTGGTCAAGTCGCAGCCATTCCGCACACGGGCGAAGTTCAGGGAGATGTGCCGTTCGGGCCGGCGCAAATATGCCGGGATTATTGCGGCTGAAATGGACAATAATGTGAACGCGGAAAATTGACATGGGCGGAGGCATCGAATGGAAGAGCAGCAATCAGGCAGGGTCTATACGTCGAACTGGCGCGTGACGTATCGCATGAGCGACCAGATGGGAGTCGTTTATTACGGGAATTATTTCGAGATGTTCGAGTTCGGCCGGACCGAATTGCTGCGCGGAACCGGATTCAGCTATGCGCAGATGGAGACCGACGGATTCTATCTTCCCGTGACGCGCGCGACGGCCGAGTATCTCGCCCCCGCGCGCTACGACGACCTGCTCGAAATTCAGACCGTGATCTCTCGTCTCGACCGCCTGCGCATCGAATTCGAATATGAAATCCGGCGCGCCGGCGAACCGGGCCTGATCTGTCGCGGCGCCACCACCCACATCTTCACCAGCGCCGACGGCCGCCCCCGCCGCCTCAACCCCCAATGGCTCAAGCGCATCCAGTTGTTGATGGAATGAATGGCGGATGGAGGATTGCCGACGGCTTGAATTCTGTTTTTGTGGCCTCGCGATCTGTTATGATGGCATCAACGATTTGACCGGTTGAGGAGCATGATGGCCGCACCGAACGATTCGAATCAGACCCGGATGCCTCCGGTCGAGAAGGAACCGACGGGGATTGAGTGGGCCGCGCCGGACGGCGCGCTGCTTCAAATCCGCGAGCTCAAGACTCATTTCATCACGCGCGACATGGTGCGGCGCGCTGTGGATGGCGTGAGCTTCTCGATCGAGCGCGGGCGCAGCCTCGGACTCGTCGGCGAGAGCGGGTGCGGCAAGTCAGTCACGGCGCTTTCGATCATGCGGCTGGTGCCGGTGCCTCCCGGGCAGATCGTCGGCGGCGAGATTCTCTACAAGGGCACCAACCTTCTCGATTTGCCCGAAAAGCAGATGCGGCGCGTGCGCGGCGCGGAAATCTCGATGATCTTTCAGGAGCCGATGACGTCGCTCAACCCGGTGTTCACGGCCGGATCGCAGGTCGCCGAAGTCTATCGCATTCACCGCAGCATGTCGCGGCGCGAGGCGATGGACCGCGCCGTCGAGATGCTCAAGCAGGTGCGCATCCCCGACCCCGCGCGCCGCGCCCGCGAATACCCGCACCAGATGAGCGGCGGCATGCGCCAGCGCGTCATGATCGCGATGGCTCTGGCGTGCAACCCCGACCTGCTCATCGCCGATGAGCCGACGACCGCGCTCGACGTGACCGTGCAGGCGCAAATATTAAAATTGATGAACGAACTGCAGGATGAGTTCCGCTCGTCGATCATCATGATCACGCACGACCTCGGCGTCGTGGCCGAGACGTGCGACGACGTCGCGGTGATGTATGCGGGCCAGATCGTCGAGGAGGCCAAGACGGCGGAGCTCTTCGACCGGCCGTTGATGCCTTACACGCAGGGGCTCATGCGCTCGGTGCCGCGTCTCGAGTGGGTCGCCGAGCAGCATCAAATCCACCCGATCCCCGGCTCCGTCCCCGACCCCGCGCACTTCCCGACCGGATGCCGCTTCCACCCGCGCTGTCCGTTCGCGACCGACGGCTGCCTCCAGGCGCAAACGCTCGCCGAAGTCATCCCCGGCCACTCCGTGCGCTGCCACCGCTGGAAGGAAATCCAGGAAGACCCGACCCGCGCCGCCGAAACCGCCACGATCGCCCGCAAACGCGATATCCACGCATTCGCCGGATAACGGAATTTCGGTCAGGAGTTCAAACTTCAGTTTGCTTTAACACGCAAGATCATTCACGAAACGCACGAAATCACTCACGAAACCCACTAAAATGATGATTACTCAATCGCGCCGTGAACGATTGATCCAGATCTGCCGGAGCGCAATTTTCTGGATGACGTTGGTGACGATCATCATTCTGCTGATATTTTATTGGTTCGTGAGCGACCGCACCCCGTTCGGAGAATGGCTCACGATTTGGCCGCCTTTCTTTTATGTGTTCGGTCTCATACCGCTGGCCATGATCAGTTATAACCGAAAGCAATGGCGCAGGAGCGTCGTCCTGTTCGGTGCAATCGTATTCTTCGTCATCGCCACAACCGAAACGCGCTCACTTATGAGGTGGCCGGATTCCTCGTTGATGACGGAGTTCGCCAGGCTTCATCAAGGCAAGCCAGCGCCGAAAAATCCGATTGCAATCCGCCTTGTCAGTTGGAACATCAGCAACGGCTCCGGCGGGCGCGAGGCCATCCTTGAGAAACTCGCCGGCTTTGAGCCCGACCTGTGTTTTCTTCAAGAAACTCCAGATGGGAACGAGTCATTTCAAAGCGCCGATCTGAGCGGCTACTGGTCCGGGTTCACGTGGCGCGACGAAGGCGATTGCGGACTGTTGAGCCGGTATCCGTTGAAACAGATCGAATCGGGCCGGATCGGTCCCTGGTCGAAGCCGCAGCTTTTTGAGGTTGAGCCGACCACCGGGACGCGGTTGCTGCTATGCAACGTGCGGATGATGCTGCCTTCTCTGTCGCTCAACCCTTTTTCCGCCGATGCACGCCGCTCACTCGTCAGTGACCACGCGGCGCGACTCGCCCAATTTCGAAATTTAAGCGGGCTCATCCGCGATTCCATGCGTAATCACGGGATCGGCAATGTTATTTTGTCCGGCGATTTCAATTCCCCTGCAACGATGGCCTCGCTCGCGCCATTGCGAGAAATTTTAATCGATGCATGGCTCAAAGCCGGGCGCGGCCGGAGCGCGACAATGACGAACCAATTTCCTGTCTCGCGAATTGATCAATGCTGGGCGACGCCGGAAATGCGCATCGCCGACGCGCGCGTGGTCGATGGCGCGCCCTCCGACCACCGAATCCTCATCGTGGATATTTTGATCCCGTAAACGATTATGATTCGTCATCCACGGCCGCGATCAGCTCGCCCAGCCGCGCGATTACGTTTTCGTATGGCACCTGGCTCTCGATCAATTCGCCCTTGCGATAAATGCGCGCCGCTTTCCCGGCGGCGATGACACCGAAGTCGGCGTCGGCGGCTTCGCCCGGGCCGTTTACGATGCAGCCCATGACGGCCACGCGCAGCGGCTTGGTGCGGCCGGCGTGGATCCGCTCGATCTCGCGCGCGATTTTCGCCGTATTGAAGCCCTGGCTTTCGCGGCCGCACGTCGGGCAGCTGATGACCTCAATGCCGAACCGCCGCAGCCCGAGCGCCTGCAGGATCTTGAACCCGGTGCGAACCTCTTCGACTTTTTCGTCGTTGGCGCGCGCGGCGATCGACACGCGCAGCGTGTCGCCGATGCCGTCCAGCAGCAGCGCGCCGATCCCAATGGAACTCTTAATATTGCTATTATCTTTCACGCCGGCCTCGGTGACGCCGAGGTGCAGCGGGTAGTCGCACGCCTCGGCAAGCAGCCGATACGCGCGCACCATCAGCGGCACGTTCGAGCTCTTGACCGAAATGATCGTGCGCGTGAAACCGTGCCGCTCCAGAATTTCGATATTCCGCAGCGCCGATTCGACGAGCGCCTCGGCGGAATAACCTGCCTCCGGCGGCGAAATCAAATTCCCGTTCTCGCGCCCGCCGAACTTCAACGCGATATCGCGTTCCAACGATCCCTGATTGACGCCAACGCGGATCGGAAGATCAAATTCGTTGGCGCGCTCGACGACCGCGCGGATATTCTCCTCGTCGCCGATATTGCCGGGATTGATCCTGATTTTATCGACGTACGGCGCGGCCTCGATCGCCAGCCGCGCGTTGAAATGGATGTCGGCCACGAGCGGGATCCCCGCCGTCGCCTTCCGGATTTCCGGCAGCGCCTGCGCGGCCGCAGGCGTGTTGACGGTAAGCCGAACGATCTCGCAGCCCGCGTCGGCAAGGGCGCGGATTTGCGAAATCGTCGCCGCGGCATCGGCCGTGTCGGTCGCCGTCATCGATTGCACGCGGATCGGTTCGCCGCCGCCAATCACAAACGGGCCGACCTTGACCTGGCGGGTTTTGCGCCGCGGCGCTGGAAGAAGCGGAATGGCCATCACACAATACCTCGCCCCAACATTCTAGTAGCCGTGCAACCCCGCCGCAAGCACAACGAAATTCTAATTTATTGAACCGCGAAGCGGTTCGATCTCAAAGCCGTGGGTTGGTTCGGAGAACTTGTTCGACGAACCTACCCACGGACAGATTGTGTGAAATCAGAACCGGTTTACCGGTTCGATCATTTGATCAAACGATGCTCAATCCAATGCGAAAGATTCCGATTCCGGCATCCACGAATATCATTTAGAATGTCATGGGGGAATGGATGGATGAACATCGACCGCAACAGCCTGCCGCACCGCGATCAATTCGATCTCGTTTTCAATCGCTTCCGCGGGCTGAAACGCGTCCTCGTCGCCTATTCCGGCGGCGTCGATTCGTCGCTGCTGCTCAAGATCGGCACGCTCGCGCTCGGCGAAAACTGCATCGGCATCATCGCCAATTCCGCGATCATGACCCCCGAGGAAATCGAAGCCGCCCGCAAGCAGGCCGCCGAGCATCGCTTCGCCCTGCGCGTGGTTCACTACAGCGAACTCGACATCGAAGATTTCGCGTCCAATCCACCGGACCGGTGTTATTACTGCAAGCGCGAATTATTCACTCGTTTCACTGAAATCGCGCGCGAGTTGGGCGCCGCGGCCGTGATTGAAGGCTCGAACGCCGACGACGCAGCCGACTGGCGGCCGGGCTTCAAGGCCGTCACGGAGCTTTCGGTCGTCTGCCCGCTGCGCGAGGCCGGCCTGCGCAAGCAGGAAATCCGCGACCTCGCCCGCGCGCTCGGCCTCGCCAGTTGGGACAAGCCGTCGAATCCGTGCCTCTCCTCGCGCATCGCGTATGGCGTCACGATCGACCGCGAGAAGCTGGCGCAGGTCGCCGACGGCGAGCGTTTCATCCGCGCCAAGGGCTTTCGCCAGGTTCGCGTGCGACACCACGGCGACTCGGCGACGGTCGAGGTCGGCGCGGACGAATTGCACCGGCTCAACGATCCGGCGCTTCGTCAGGCCGTGATTGATCACCTGCTTTCCCTGGGATTTCCGAAGGTTGAGATCGACCCGAACGGTTACCGCATGGGCAGCCTCAATGCCGCGATTCGTGGCCGGAATTCCGGTTCGGAGTTCAAACTTTAGTTTGCCGAATCGCCGCGCTCATTTAAGATTGCTGAGACCTGTGGCGGAGACCGCGCTTGGATGATTCAAACAAATTCCGGCGATTGTGTGCCGCGGCAATCGGCCTTGCCGCCGTTCTGGCGTTCCTCCCCGCGCTGCGCAACGGCTTCGTCCACGACGACCGGATTCAGGTTCAGGAGCTTGCGGTCCCGCGTTCCTTTGCCGAATGGGTGGCTTCCCCCGCGCAGCCATGGTGGCCGCCGTCCCATCACAAGAACCTTTGGCGTCCGGTCACGCGCGTCACGATCCTGATTCAAAAATCGATTCACGACAACACCGGCTGGCCGTTTTACGCGGTGAACATCCTTTTGCATGCCGCGGCGAGCGTGCTGCTGTGGTTGCTTGCGCTGCGGTTGGGGTTCAGCCCCATGGCGGCTTTCTTGGCCGGGTTGATGTTCGCGATCCACCCGATTCATGCCGAGGCCGTCCACCAGATCGTCGGCCGCGCCGAGATTCTTTCAGCGATTTTCATCCTGGCGGGCTTGCTCTTGTCTTTTAAACAATCGCCGGCGGGGGCGCCGGCGCCACATTGGACAATAGCGATCGTTCAGATGACTTGTTTCGCGCTGGCTCTCGGCTCGAAGGAAAGCGCCGTGATCTATCCGTTTTTGCTGGCGTGCGTCATGATCGCGCAAGACGGTTTTGCCGTGCTTCGCCGTCCCGCGTTCTGGCTGCGGATGGTTTTGCTCGGCGTCGTCCTGGCGCTGTTTCTCGCGTGCAAGGCCGCGATCACGGGCGGCCTGATCGAGCCCGCAGCATCCGTGCCGTATCATGAAAATCCGCTCGCGCACATGCCGTTCTTCTCGCGCCTGCCCGCCGGCCTCGGCATTCTCCTCTACGCCGTGTTCCAGCTTGTCCTGCCGCTCGGCCTGAGCCCCGACTTCTCCGCGATCTCGTTGCCGATCGAAACCGGCTGGCGCTGGCCGCTGGCGTGGCTGGGCGCGCTGTTCGCGCTTGCGCTCATCGCGTGGGCGATCCGGAACGCGCGCCGGGGCAGGCGAGCGTGGCTCATCCCGGCCGCCGCTCTCGGCGCATGGCTGCCGCTGTCCAACATTGTCTTTCCCATCGGCGTCGTCACCGCCGAGCGGCTGTGGTATCTGCCCTCGACCGCCGCGTGCCTCGGCATGGGCATGCTTCTGTCGAAGCTCTGGTCGTTGAAGCCGGAGCTCAGCCGAATCCGTTCGGCGCGCATCCTTTCCGTCGCGCTTCTGGGCTCATGGTTCCTGACAAGCCTCGTTTATGCGCGCGCATGGCGCGATCAGGCCGGTTATGCCGAGTGGACGATCCGCCGTTTTCCCGAAAGCTGGCGCGGCCACGTCGGCCTGGCGCGCGAGGATTTCGTTTCGTTCGGCGCCGCGCGCATCAGTCGCTTCAACGAAGGCATGGCCGAGGCGCGCCGCGCGATCGAAATCATGCCGCAGCTCGCGGCCGGGTGGTATTGGCTCGGCGCGAACGCCACGTTTGCCGGCGCGGATTACTGGAAGGAAGCCGAATCGTCACTCATGCGCGCGCTTGCCCTCGACCCGAATTTCGCCGAGGCCCATCAGCAACTCGCGACGCTCTACGAGATGCAGGGCCGCAAGGCCGAAGCCATTCACGAGCTCGAGACCTATCTCGCGTCGGGCCAGGCAATGCGCGTCGATGTGATCAGGAAACGCATCGAAAGATTAAAATGATTCGGCGCGCGCTCTACCGGATCGTCGCCAGGTGGATTTCGGTGAAATAGACCTGCCGCACGCGCGCGGTCTGGAAGGTCGCGTTGAACATCGAGATGAGCTGGTGCTTGAACCGGATCTTACCGGCCGTGGTCAGCAGTTGCTGTCCGGACTGGTCCATCAGGACGGTGCGGATCGTGTCGCGCAGTTTCGCTTCCTCGTTCTCGCACTCGGCGACGCCGGTTCCGGCGCCGAATTCCAGCGCGATGCTGAGTTGGACCGCCCAGTTCGTCGCGCGGCCGACGCCCGAGCGCACGTCGTTGATTTCGTATTGGAACGGGCTGACGCGTTCGTTCGACAGCAGCACGCTGATGTCATAGCGGCCCTTGAGCGCCTGCCCGAGCCGATACTGCGGCCTGGGCGTTGCCGTGGCCTCGGTTTCGGCGCTTTTACCGGCCGATTCACCCTTTTCAGAATTCTTTTCGGCGCTGCCGAAACCCGGCGCGGTCGCCATGGCGAACATGGCCGCCAGGATCCAGGCCGCAAGCGGCGAAAACCGGCGTTGATGGCGATGCGGCATGCGGATGCGCTCCTTCGGGCCCCGTGCGCGAGGCGCGGGCTTTACTTTCACTCATCGACGGCAAGTGGAGAAAAATTAATATCCCGAACCGTCAAGTAACGCTTAAGCCGGCCCCTTGTCCGGACGATAAGACGAACGACATGGACGCGAAGGCCCAAATCGTCGAGGCAATCGAGGAGCGCTCCCGGAACGGGTCGCGCTACATCCAGCGCATGGTGATTCAGAAGTTTTCGGAAAAGCAGAACCTCGACGCGGCCGCGAGGCCGCTCATGCTGACGTATGACCCCAGGATCGGCCGGTTCAACGGGTTCATCAAGATGGCCGAGCACAGGAAGCGCCAGATGCTGGAAAAGATGTTGATGGAATAGACGCAACCGGCGGGATGGCATGGCGGACAACTTGATTCATATCCTGGTCCTGGACGACGACCCGGCGCTGCTCGCGGTGCTCGAGATCACGCTGTCCAGGCTTGGCGGCAACGAGGTGACGGCGGTCTCGACGGCCGACGCCGCGTTGACGGCCTTGCATCGCCAGCCGTTCGACCTGTTCGTCACCGACTACTCGCTCGACGACACGCGCTACAACGGCCTCGACATGCTGCGCGAGTCGCAGACGCTGCCGTCGAAACCGCTCGTCATCATCATCACGGCGTTCGCCACGCTGGAGATCACGCTCGAGGCGATCAAGCTCGGCTCGTACGATTTCCTCACCAAGCCGTTCCAAGTCGAGGAACTCCAGCTGGTCGTGCGCAACGCGATGGAGCAGATCCGGCTCGACCGCAGCAACCGCGAGCTGCGCCTGCAGGTCACGACGCTCGCCGACGCCATCGACCAGCTCGCCGTCCGCCAGACCGAGCTCATCGAGCGCCTGCGCCAGCTTGCCGAAAGCTTCGGCGCGCCGCGCGAAGAGCTGCCGCAAATGGCGCAGTCGCTCAACGGCGCGGCCGTATTCGGACTGCAGCGGCGCCAGGCCCGCGAAAAACTTTCCGGCTACGCACGCGTGGCCGAAACGCTTCTGGACGAGGTCCGCAAGCAGCAAAGCCAGATCCGCCTTCTTTACGAATGCGGCTGCCTGGGCGAGGACGATTACAGGCGACTGATGGCCGGCAAGACGGCCCGCAGCTGATCCAGGCCCGCGCCGCGGCCTGAATCCATACCGGCAAACGAAAGAGAAGTCGTGTCGATTGCAACCGTCAAAACCAACTGGAAGGGCTCGATCCTGATCGTCGATGACGATCCGGACGTGTGCCGGCTGCTGATCGATCTGCTTTCGTGCGAAGGCTACGAATGCGAGGGCGTCCAGTGCAGCGGCGAGGCGCTCACAATGCTGGCGCGCCACCCGTGGGACCTCGTCATCGCCGACATGTTCCTGCAGGACTCGACCGTCTCGGGCATGGAGCTGATCGACATCGTCGGCCGCCGCGACGAGACCATTCCCGTCATGATGGTCACTGCGTTCCCGTCGATCAACCACGCCGTCGATGCGATGCGCCGCGGCGCCGTCGATTTCATCAGCAAGCCGTTTGACCGCGAGTTCCTGCTCCATCAGGTGAAAAAAGCGCTCCAGGAAAGGCGCCTGCGCATCGAGAACAAGCGCCTGCAGGCCGAAATGAACAAGGCCGCGGTCATCGAGAAGCTCAACCGCGAGCTCAACAAGCGCATCTACGAACTGACGCGCCTCTACGCGATCAGCGAGGGCCTCAACGACTTCCTCGACTCCAACGCCCTGTTCGACCGCATGTCGTCGCTGTCGCGCGACGTGACCGGCGCGCAGCGCATTTCGCTCATGGTGCTCGACCGCACGCGCCGTTACCTGCACATCCGCTCCGCGATCGGCCTGCCCAAGGACGTCATTCACGGAACAATCGTGCCGGTTGGCGAGGGCATCGCCGGCCAGGTCGTCCAGACCGGCAAGGCCGTGCGCATCACCGAGCAGATCCCGGACGCGCAGCTCGACATGACAAAAGGCGGCCACATCGACCCGCGTGCCTACCGCACGCGTTCGTGGATGTCGATGCCGCTGCGCGTCGGCCAGGAAATTTTCGGCGTCATCAACCTCACCGACAAGCTCGACGGCGTGAACTTCACGCGGGAGGACGAACAAATCTTGCAGACGCTCGTCGAAAAAGCCGGCATCAAGCTAGAAAACCAGGCCCTCTACGAGGGCATCTACTCCAACCTGCTCGACACGCTCAATTCGCTGGTGACCACAATCGAGGCCAAGGACCCCTACACCCGCGAGCACAGCCAGCGCGTGACCGACTACGCCGTCGGCCTCGGCAAGCTCCTCGACCTTTCCGAGGACGAGATCGAGATGCTCAATTTCGCCGGCATCCTGCACGACATCGGCAAGATTGGCGTGCGCGACGAAATCCTCACCAAGCCCGGCCGCCTCACGAGCGACGAATACGACACGATCAAGCAGCACCCCAACATCGGCGAGAAAATCGTCGCCCCCCTGGGGCTCGTCAGCAGCGAGCGCGCGATCATCCATTATCATCACGAACGCTTTGACGGGTCGGGTTACCCCGACGGCCTGAGCGGCGAACAGATCCCGATCCTCGCCCGCATCGTCGCGATCGCCGACGCGTTCGACGCCATGACCACGACGCGCTCCTACCGCAAGGCGATGCCCGTCGCCCACGCCCTCGAGGAAATGCGCCGCTGCGCCGGCAGCCAGTTCGACCCGCGCCTCGTCACCATCTGGTGCAATGGCATCGAGCGCAACCTCATCCTGATGCCCGAGTTCCTCAGCCGCGAGGCCGGACTGGCGGGATAAATGATGAATGATGAATGATGAATGATGAAAGAAGCCCGCCGCAATCGCGACGGGCCTCTTCTTTACTCAGGACTCAGGACTCAGGACTTTAATCCCACAGCTTCTTCGGGTAAACCCCGGCCTCGACCAGCTCTTTCAGTTTCTGGGTCACGACCGGCTTGTCGGCGGCGTAGGTGACACCGAACCACGTCTCGGGCGTCGGCAGGACCTTGACCGTGCCAAGGCCTTCGTGAAGGATGCGATCGACCTCGGTCGTGACGTAGAACTCCTGCTTGAGCGGGTTCGTCATCGTGGCCATGAACTCGCGGAAATAAACCTCGAGGTGCTTGAACAGCGACGGCTCGAAGCCCCAGATGTTCATCGACGTGACTTCGTCGCCGGTCAGTTCGGTCTGCTTGCCGGTCTCGTCGATCGAGACGGCGCCGCGGCCGCGCATTTCAACCTTGGTGTGCTCGACGACGCCCTTCATGAAGCCCTCCGGCGTGACATCGCAGATGCCGCGCGCGCACGAACCGTGCGGCGTCAGTGTGTTGCGCAGCACGAACCCCAGCGAGGCGTTCTTGCCGGTGCCATTGCCGTCGCAGTTGCGCAGAAAGTCGCCGATGATCTGGTAGGATTTGCGGCCGTAGAAATCGTCGGCATTGATGACGGCGAACGGGCCATCGACGACATTGCGCGCGATCCAGATCGCGTGGCCCGTGCCCCACGGCTTCTGGCGCCCCTCGTGGATCACCACGCCCTCGGGGACGATTTCCATCTCCTGGAAGGCGAAATCGACGTCGATCTTGTGCTGGAACCGGCTCGTGATCAGGTCCTTGAAGTCCTGCTCGAACCAGTGCCGGATAATGAACACAACCTTGCCGAAGCCGGCCTGAATGGCGTCATAGATGGCGTATTCAATGAGATATTCGCCGCTGGGGCCGAACGTGTCCATTTGTTTCAGGCCGCCGTAACGGCTCCCGATTCCAGCGGCCATGACAAGCAAAGTTGGTTTCATCATCGCGTCCTGTCGGTTTCTTCATATGCGCACAGGCGGTCCAGCGCGCGGTCAAAGTTTAACATCTCGCGCAGAACTGTCAAGAAGTTGGTTGGGATCGGGGCGGCCGTTGTGATAACCGCCTCCACAATTTGGAAACGCTTCAATGCCGATCAAGTAAAGAACGATCGCGATTAGGTCTTTTTGCGTCCGCCTCGCCGCGATGGCATCCGAATATCACACCGCCATGTCCGCAAATCGGCTTTCTGAATCGGCACGGGAAAATATGAAAATGCAAAAAAAAATATCGGCTGATTTCGGGTCATATAAAACTCAAATAAAATCAATAATGTAAAATGTTGAAACGAGCTATTCCCATTTGAAAATATTTCTATACAAAAAGGCGTTTTCGTGATAGCGTTGCAATAGTTTTTAAAGCTCAAAAGGGAAAAAACGGCCAAAGTCGCGCCGCATGAAAAGTCTGAATGGCATATTCAGATTATTTCCACATCTCTGAAAGAGGAGGTAGAGAAATGACCCGTCGTGGCTTTACACTGATCGAGTTGTTGATCGTGGTGGCCATCATCGCGATCCTTGCCGCGATCGCTGTGCCAAACTTCCTGGAGGCGCAAACACGTTCCCGTGTCTCGCGCGCGCAAAACGATTTGCGCACGATTGCCTTGGGCATGGAATCGTATCGCGTGGACAACAACGGCTACCCGGCCGGCCAGAATGCGTCGCCGCTGCAGCCCACGGCTGCCCGTGACGAGCTTGACCTGCGCCTGCTGACCACGCCGCTTTCCTATATCGCCTCGGTTCCGGGCGACATCTTCCGCCTGGTTGCCGGCCGCGATGTGGAAGCGCACTTGGGCTATATCGTTCCCGGTCAATACCGCGTCTATGGCGTGTCGTATCCGACCGCCCGTCGCAGCTACAGCGTCTATCCCAAGACCGCGTGGATGACTTGGAGCATTGGCCCGGACCTGCTGACCAACTGCGGCGGCTATCGCTGCTACCAAGCCGTCACCGACAACGAAGGCGGCACCGATTCGCGCGCCCCGGGCCAGCCCCCAGGGATCGGCGTGGACAAGAACGGCAACTGGATCACCTCGCACACCGGCGATTACTGGGGGATGCGTTACGATCCGACGAACGGCACCGTCAGCTACGGCGACATCTACCGGTTCGAGGGTGAAGCGATCACCCGCCCGAACGTGTAAGCTCTGATCGAGAAAACAACTTCGGCCCGGCCGCTCCCAGCAGCCGGGCCGATTTTTTGATCGCCTTGATGATGGTTTTTCTGTTCGTGCCCGCAGTCATCCAAAGCACCGATGCCCCAGCACTCAGCACTCAGGACTCAGGACTTAGCACTCAGGACTCAGGACTCTTATTCCGCCACTTTGCCGCGCGTGACGCGGCCGGGCATGGGGGGCTCGTCCTCGAGCGTGCTCAGCAACTGAACGTTCTCGTTCATCCACTGATTCGTCTCCTGAAGTGACTTGACGACGCCATCGAGCCGCGTCGAGAGGACCTGCGGGTCCTTGCAGACGCCGATTTCCTCCTGGATGAGCGCGATCTGTTTTTCGATCCGGTAGAGCTCGGCCTCGGTGACGCGCAGGCCCTCGCTGGCCTTGGCCTGGTTGTCGAGCCGGCGCTGCTGGATCTCCAGCGTTCCGCCCAGCGACTTGGCGACCGCCGACTCGGGTTTTTCGCGCGCAAGCTTCTGCTTGATCTTGTCGATTTCGCCCTGAAGGTCTTCCTGAAGGGTTTTATCCAGGTTTTCGCGGATGCGCTGGCGCGTCAGCAGCAGGTTCAGGAAAATCCACAGCATGTGGTTCAGGTCGCCGGCCTTGAGCTGGTCCATGCCGGCCATCGCCGAGGCCGCGCTTTCGCCGGCGCGCAGAATTTGCTGGCAGCGGTCGGCGAGTTGCTTGTAGCGAAGTTGCGCGTCGCGCGTGAGCCGTGCCAGGATCTGCCCCTCGCGTTCCTCCCACTGCTCCTCGACCTGTCCGGCCATCGTTGCCTGCACCAGCCGCTGAAAACGCGGGTTGCCCGGCAGCCAGACGAGGTAGGCGGTTTCATACGCCAGCCCCAGAAGCCAGAACGCTGGGTGCCCGAATCCCAGGATCGCGAAGCCTCCAAGAATCAGCTTGTTCAGCGGCATCGCGCCCATCAGCGGCAGCTTGACCGGCCAGCCGAACGCCGCCTTCACGTAATCCCAGTAGCTGAGCGCCGCCTTCTCCATCGTTCTCACTTTCCTCCGCCGCGCTGCACTTTGGCGAATTCGTCGGCCACGTGATCGACGACCTTGAGGAAATCCGCATCTTTCTGCGATTCGAGCGGCGATTTGCCCGGCACGCGCGGCGGCAGGTCCTTGAACTCCTTGACGATCCGCCCCGGCCCTTGCGAGAACAGCCACACGCGGTCGCCAAGATAGACCGCCTCCACGATCGAGTGCGTGACCATGATGACCGTCGCCTCGACCTCGGTCCAAAGATCGACGAGCAGCCGCTGCATCTCGATGCGCGTCGGCTCATCGAGCGCCGAGAACGGCTCGTCCATCAGCAGGATCCGCGGTTTGAGCGCCATCGTGCGCGCGATCGCCACGCGCTGCTGCTGGCCGCCGGAAAGCTGGTGTGGATATTTTTGCTCGTGGCCGCCGAGCCCGACTTTCTTGATCCACTCGCGTGCCTGCGAGTCGATCTGCGTCTCCGAAATCCCGAGCCGCTCCCGATTGATCTCCAGCCCGAACCTCACGTTCCTGAGCACCGTCCGGTTCGGGAACGAGCTGTATTTCTGGAAGATCATGCCGCGGTCGATGCCGGGCCCGTCGATGCGCCTGCCGCGCACGAGGATTTCGCCGCTCGTCGGTGGGTAGGTTCCCTGGAATGCGGCAATCAGGTTCAACACGGTCGATTTGCCGCAACCGCTCGGGCCGATCAGCGTGACCATCTCGCCGACGTTCGGCAGGTCCTCGATGCAGAACGTGACGTCCCTGATCGCCGTGCATTCGCGCGGCGTGCCGGGCTCCCAAACCTTCGTCACGGAGCGGAATTCCACGACCGGCGGCTGACTTTCGGTCGCGGCCGCGGCGGCCTGTTCGGGGGCGCTTGCGGAGGCGGAGGAACTCATGTCGTCTCCTGGTATGGGAAGAGCACGCTGCCGAGCCATGCCCAGATTTTATCGGTGATGAACGCGATCAGCACGATCGCCACCAGCGTCAGGTAGATATTCTCACGCGGGCCGATGCGCTGCGCGACGGATATGATGTGCCCCAGCCCGCGCTCGGCGACGACCAGCTCGGCCAGGATAATGTAACTCCACCCGACGCCGAATCCCATGCGCATCGACTGGAAGATCTGCGGCCACGCGATGCCCAGTAGCACGTGCCACACGGTCTGCCGCTTGTTCGCCCCGAGCGTGTAGGCCGTGTGAAGAAAAATGTCATCGACGTCGTCGATCGCCTTCACGATCAGCGGCAACAGATAAACGAGGAACGCGAGCGCCAGGAAAATCACCTTCTGCATTTCATCGACGCCGAACAGGCTCATCGTCAGCGGAATCAGCACCGGGATCGGCATGTAGGCGCCGAACAGCGACAGCGGCTGAAACATCGCCTTGACCTTCGAGAACGCGCCCATCAGCACGCCCAGCGGCAGCGCGATCGCGATCGCCAGCGCGAACCCCTTCACGATGCGCCACGTGCTGACGAGCGCGCTGCGGCTGAATTCCTGGTCGAACCAGAACGACTTGAATGACAGCACGACTTCTCCCGGCGAGGGGAGGATCGTCGGTGAAATCAGCCGGTCCTCGGGGATGGCGCCGCTTGTCGCGAACGCCCACGCGCCGATGATCGCCACGATCGGCGCCGTGCCGAGCGCAAGCCGGAGCATCCAGTCCAGCGGTTCGCGGATCCTCAGCATGCGCCCGAACAGATGGCCGGCGCCCCCGCCGGCCATCTCACGCGTTTTATTTTGTGTTTTGTCCAACTCTCAAACACCTATTCAAATTCAATTTACGATCCGCGATTCACGATCCACAAATTGCTTTCTTTGTGCCTTCGTGTCTTCGTGGTTCAATCAAATTCCGCACTCCGCATTTTCTTTCATCTTTCATATTTCATCTTTCATCATTTACTTTCCGGCGGATACACCGAGATTTCCACGCGCCGGTTGAGCGCCTGGTTCATCGGGTCGGCCGGGTCGGCCGGCTCGTTCCAGCCCTTGCCCGACGACACGAATTTGTTCCGGTCGAATTTGTATTTGTCCATCAGGGCATTGACGACGGCGCTCGCGCGGTCGTTCGACAGGCGCTGCACTTCGCGCTCGGGAACGCGCCCGCGCATCGAGCTGTCGGTGTGGCCGACGACGGCGATCACCGCCCGCTCATACTGCCCCGCGAGCCGCGCGACCTTCTCCAGCGTCGCCGAGGCGTTCGGGTCGTAAAGCGTGTTGGCCAGCGCCAACCCGACGTCGTCGTGCGCGGGCTCGAAGATGTTCGACGAGTTCGGGTAGAAGTTGATCCGGATCGTCTGCGTGAGGATCGGCTTTTCGGCCTGCACCTTCTGGTATGACGTCGGCGCGAAGCTCGTCACGTATTCGTTTTTGTCGCCGCTGAACTCGCCGGTCTTGTCGATGTTGGCGATGACCGAGAAGTCCATGACCTCGTCGAAGCGGACCGGCGTGTCGATGATGCGCAGCTCCTTATACACATACGTGATGTTCTTCCACGTGCGCTCGAAGTTGGTCGGCGAGTTGGCGTTCATGAAGAAGTCTTTGTTCTCGGCGAAGTTCGTCGAGTGCGCGTCGTTGAGCATGCCGCGCACCTGGTCCGGCGCGAGCCCGTAGAGCTCGGCCATCGACGCCACCGCCTTCGTCTTTTCGGCCTCGTTCTTCAGCATCCGCATGCCTTCGAAGATGCCCGCGCAAAGGCCCTGGATGATTTCCGGGTGGTCCTTGGCGAAGTCGGCGCGCGCGGCCCACACGTCCGCGATCAGCCGCGTGGCGTCGCCCGTCGTCGTCAGGATGCGCGTCCCCTTGACCTTTTCCGGGATCACGTAAATATCGGGCGCCCACGACACGCACGCGTCGATCGACGGGTCGGAGACGAACGCCGTCGCCGCCTCGAACGCCGTCGCCGTGTATTTATGCGTCACTTCGCCCGGCTGGATGCCCGCGTTCAGCAGCAGGTTGTTCACGAAATACTGCGACGGGCTGTTCTGCGCATAGACGATCGTCTTGCCCTTGAGGTCCTTGACCGTCGCGATCTTGCTGCGGACGACGATGCCGTCGCCGCCGCTCGACCAGTCGATCTGCTGGTAAATGCGCGGCGCCGTGCGCGAGTCCTTCATCAGCCCCGGCGCGAACAGCACCATCATGTCGAGCGTGCCCCACAGGATGTGGCTGTTGCCGGAGACGAACGCGTCGCGCGCCATCACTGGGTCGTCGATCAGCTTCAGGTTCAGCTTGAAGCCGTATTTCTTGTAGAAAACGCTGTCCTCGTTCGGCGCGAAGCCGTGGTTGGCCGCGATGATCGGCAGCCACCCGATCCACACGTTGATCGGGAACTGGACAATCTTGTCCTTGTCGTCCCACGTGTATTTGCTCGCCCCCTGGACCGGCTTGAGCCGTTCGGCGGGAACATATTTGTACGTGGCGACGGTGGTGATCCCCTTGGGATCGACCGCCTCGATGCCGGGTGTCGCGGCCGGCTTCGGCGCCTCGGTGGTTTCCTGCGTCTGAACGTTCGGTTCGTTCACCGTGACCTGCGGCCCGCGGTTCGCGCCGCGCTGCGGCAGCAGCACGCCCTTGAACAGGTATCCGGCCGCGGCAAGGCAGCACAGGA
>JAJFUE010000183.1 GCA_021372575.1 bacterium
GTCGCAAAGAACCCATCGCGCATCGAGTCGTGAAAACGCGCGATCATCTCCTCGGCCAGCAGCCGGGCCTCGTCGATGAGCGCCGGATCGAAGGTCGTCTCGTAAAGGTCGATCAGGCCGAGGATGAGGAACGCGTAATCGTCAAGCAAGGCGTTGAAGGACGCGCGGCCTTCGCGCCACACGTGCAGCAGTTCGCCGTTTCCGCCGCGGACGTGCCGCAGGATAAAATCGGCGGCGGCGCGCGCGGCCCGCGCGTAGGCTTGGTTGCCGGTGACCTGTGTCCCATGCGCGAGCGCCGAAATCATCAGGCCGTTCCACGCAACGATCACCTGGTCGTCGCGCGCCGGCCGCGGGCGCCGATCCCGCGCCGCGCGCAGCTTCGTAAGCATGCCGTCAAGCCGGCCGCTCATTTCATCGGGATCGATTTGCTTCATCGGCGCGAAATGCTCGAGCGGCACGCGGACGTTCAGGATGTTCGCGCCGCGACGGTCGGCCCAGTTGCCGATTTCGCCGACGTCATAGTATTCCTTGAACAGCGCGGCGTCCTCCGGCCCGAGCGCCGCATCGATTTCCCACGACTTCCAGACGTAGAACGCGCCTTCGGCCCCGCCGCTGTCGGCGTCGAGCGTCGCATAAAACCCGCCCGCCGGATCGGTCATCTCGCGCAGCGCCCAATCGAGCGTGTCGGCCCCAACCCGCAGCCGGCGCTTATCCCCGTCGAGTCGATACAGGTCGAGGTAAAGCGGCGCAAGCAGGGCGTTGTCGCAGAGCGTCTTCTCGAAATGCGGCACGAGCCACTCGCGATCGATGCTGTAGCGGTGAAACCCGCCGCCGACGTGATCGTAAATCCCGCCGCGCGACATTTTATCGAGCGTGTTTTCGACCATATGCAGGTATTCGAGGTTTTTCGTTCGCGCGAACAGGCGCAGCAACAGGTCCAGCGCCATCGGCATGGGGAATTTCGGCGCGGCGCCAAATCCGCCCCATGCCGGATCGTACTCGCGCGCGAGCTCCACCAACGCCCGCGAGACGAGCTCCTCCGCCGCCCCGGGCGCGGGCGGCTCGCGACCGACCGGCGCGGCAGTCGGCTCGCGCACAACCGCGTCGATGATCGCGGCGCCGCTGTCGGCGATCTCCTGAGCCTGGTCCTGCCACGCCGCGACGATCTGCCGGAGCAGCCACATGAATCCCGGCCGGCCGAAACGGTCCTCGGGCGGGAAATACGTCCCGCCGAAAAACGGCTTGCCCTCGGGAGTCAAAAACATGCTCATCGGCCAGCCGCCCTGGCCGCTCATGAGCTGCAGTGCCTGCATGTAAATGGCGTCGATGTCGGGGCGTTCCTCGCGATCGACCTTGATCGAAATGAAATGCTGGTTCAGGTAGGCGGCGACCGCCTCGTCCTCGAACGACTCGTGCGCCATGACGTGGCACCAGTGACACGCCGCGTAGCCGATCGACAAAAAGACGGGCTTGTTCTCGGCGCGGGCGCGCCCGAACGCCTCCGCGCCCCACGGATACCAATCGACCGGATTATGCGCATGCTGAAGCAGGTACGGACTGTTCTCGCCTATCAGCCTGTTCGCCCAATGACTCGGAGCAACCTCTGCCATCTTCCAAACTCCACGTTCATTTTACCCGATTTTGACCAAATCCGCGTCAATCCGTTTCATCCGCGCCATCCGCGTGTGGAATTTCGAATTTGCTAATCCACTTGCGCCCAAATTACCCCAATCCTATGCTTGTTCCATACGAGGAGAGCCCCATGGCCATCATTCATTTCAAGCGCAAGGGATTCTTCAGGACCGGCTACAGCGTCCTCGATGAAGAAGGCTCGGCGATCGCGGAGGTCGTGTTTCCGTTCGCGCTTAACAAGGTCGTCGGGCACTTCGAATTTGAAGAACGAAATTATCAATTGATCGCCGAGGGCATGCTTGGGCGCGATTTCGTCCTGAAATCGGGCGAGTCCGTCGTCGCGAAAGCCACATACCACGCAAGCGTCATGAAAATGAAACTCGTGATCGAAATGTCCGGCCGCCATCTCACCCTCGACAGCGACGCCTTCCGGCACAACCACGCCGAACTGACCGAAAACGACCGCGCCCTCGGCCATGTCGAGCAGACGGGCTTCTGGGTCCAGAACATTCGCGCCGAAATCTCCGATGAAATCCCGCTGCCCGTCGCGATTTACCTCGCGTGGATCGCCGAACAGATGTTCTCGAGCGAAGTGCAACTCACAACAAATGGTTAAAGAAGTATGACCGCTCAATTCCCCATCCGCCGCCTGCGCCGCATGCGCATGACGCCCATCCTTCGCGACATGGTCCGCGAAACCGCGCTCGACGTCGCCGACCTCATCGCGCCCGTGTTCGTCTGCCCCGGCGAGCGCGTCCGCCGCGAAATCCCGAGTATGCCCGGCGTTTTCAACCTCTCGATCGACCAGGCCGTCGAGGAGTGCCGGGTACTGGTCGGCCTCGGCATCCGCGCCGTCCTCCTCTTCGGCATTCCCGAGCAAAAAGACGACCAGGGCAGCGGCGCGTGGCTGGAGCACGGCATCGTCCAGCGCGCCATCCGCGCCATCCGCGACGCCCTCGGCGACACGATCGTCCTCATCGCCGACACCTGCCTGTGCGAATACACGAGCCACGGCCACTGCGGCGTGGTCGGCGAGGGCGGCAAGATTCTCAACGATCCCTCGATCGAGCTCATCGCGCGCACGGCGCTCAGCCAGGCCCGCGCCGGCGCCGATATCGTCGCCCCGTCGGATATGTTCGACGGCCGCGTCGGCGCGATCCGCCGCGCGCTCGACGGCGCCGGATTCACCGACACCCCCATCATGTCCTACGCGGTGAAGTTCGCGAGCGCCTTCTACGGCCCGTTCCGCGACGCCGCGCAGGGCGCCCCCAAGTTCGGCGACCGCAAGAGCCACCAGATGGACCCCGCCAACGCACGCGAGGCGCTCGAGGAAGCGCGCCTCGACGCCGCCGAAGGCGCCGACATCCTGATCGTCAAGCCCGCCCTCACGCAGCTCGACACGATCGCCGCCGTGCGCCGCGAGCTGCCGCATCCCATCGCCGCCTACCACGTCTCCGGCGAATACGCGATGCTCAAGGCCGCCGCCCGCAACGGCTGGATCGACGAAGCCGCCGCCGTCCACGAGACCACCCTCGCCATCAAGCGCGCAGGCGCCGACCTCATCATCACCTACTTCGCCGCCGCACTTGCGAAACAATTGATGAAATAATCCGTGCTCGTAAATCCTAAGCTGGCGTAGCCAGAACCAAGCTATTGCATACCGTCCGGCTATTTCTTGCCCGGCGAATTCAGCCGAAACCCGAGCCCCGGCAGGGGCGATACAAGTTAGCCCAGGGTGGAGCGAAGCGGAACCCTGGGTAACGTCCGCATGAACACTCCGAGCCCCGGTAGGGGCGACACAAATTTGTATCGCTCGCGCGGGTGAGTCGGTTGTAACC
>JAJFUE010000207.1 GCA_021372575.1 bacterium
AAATCGACCAGGTCTTCGCGTTCGACCACGTGCAGGAGGCCTTCGCGCGCCTCGGCCAAGGCCCGATGGGCAAGGTCCTCGTCGGGCCGATGAATGCATAACGCGGCAAACCGCGCGACATCGTTCAAAACGGAAGCGCCCCATTGCCGCCGTTTCCGGCGACAATGGGGCGCCCGCACAACTCCCACCCACATCTATCAGGAATTGCGATCATCAGGAATTACGATTTCGCGATCCACCACGACCAGCTAATCGTCGTCCTCGTCATCCGTGTCGAGCTGCTTGATCCAATCCTGGATAAAGCTCACCTCGGCCTTGCTGATCGAGGTCAGGTCGGCGGCAAAGGCCTTCAGCTCGGCGTGGAACGCCTTCTTCTTGGGCTGCTTCATCTGGGCGATCTCATTCTTGTCGTAGCCCTTCAAGGCGCCCAGCGCCTCGAGAGCGAACTCCTCCGGCGTTTCGGCGTCTTCCATGTCCTCGATGTCATCGCCGCTCACGCGGTGATTCTTCGGCGTGTAGGTGATGTTGTACCACGCCTTCAGCATCTGCGACATCGACGTCATCTCGTCCTGCTCACGCGCCTTGAACTGCTGCGCGAAGGCATTAAGCTCCGTCATCGTCGTGTTCGAATCGACCCACGTGGCCAGGTTGATGCCGCGCTGGTGCCGGTCCATCATCTTCTTCAGGAAGTCCTTCTCGAACTTCGCCTGCTGCTTCGTCGGGGTGGTTTGCACCTTCTTGGACTTCGACTTGGCGTAGGCCGGGGCGGAGGCGAATGCCACCACAACCAGCGCCGCCAGCATCAGGTGAAGAACGTTCCTCACGCACACCTTTGCCATAGCTGCTGCTCCTTCTGTTGAACAACCACGGACCCGTGCGGCGCGCTCCTGCGATACCCGGGCCCATGGCGAGCCTCGTCAATTGAGCACAACAACTTCATGCCCGCTCGAGGCTTGTTTGTTGGTTGTATCGAGTTGCCGACTGCTTTCCTGAAATCATGTCACAAACGATTACGCCGTCCAACACAAAAAACGTAGCGCCACAACCAAACACGCCCGGTGTTATAGTTATCGGACACCCCACATGCAAGCCCAATACACACTATTTTTAATGTAAATTTTAAATTGTAATAAATGTAAAGAACGTATTTGGCGACAGGTTGAAAAACCATTTTTCCGCGGGGGATGGTTCGGCCGTCCCTCCGGGACTTGCGTTTTTATTGGGATTTTTCCCCGCCTCTGCCGTGGCGGGCTGAAAGCGGTCGTCCCTGCGGGACTGATTCAACACCTGTTAACGGTATTATGACATCAACAATTTTGATCGCAGCATCATCGCGACCGCTTCAACGACAACCCGCCCATGATGCGCTCCATGTGAACGGAGCGGTTCATCACGTAGAAGTGGATGCCGGGAACGCCGCGGGCGAGCAACTCGGTCGCCTGTGCGATCGTGTGCTCGATGCCGACTTCCATGGCGCGGCCCGCGTCGTCGCCGACCTCGTCCATTTTGCGGCCGAGTTCCTCCGGGATGCGTGAGCCGCAACGCTCGGTGATGACGCGGATCTGGCGCGTCGAGGTGATCGGCATCAGGCCCGGCACGATCGGGACCGTGATCCCGGCATCGCGCGCCGCGGCGACGAACCGGAAAAAATCGGCGTTGTCGTAAAACAGCTGCGTGATAACGGCGTCGGCGCCGGCATCGACCTTGCGCTTGAGGTTCGCGATGTCGATCTGGATCGTCGGCGCCTCGGGATGCTTCTCGGGGTAGCCCGCGACGGCGATCCCGAACGGCTCCAGGCCGCGCTCGCCCTGAATCAGCCGGATGTGCTCGACGAGCTGGTTGGCGTTGCTAAAACCGTCTGCGGCGGGCTTGAAACCATCGGCCGCCTCGCCCTTGGGCGCGTCGCCACGCAGGGCGACAATGTTATGAATGCCCTCGGCGGCGATCGCCTCGATCGCATCGGCGAGCTCGGCGCGCGATGCGCCCACGCACGTCAGGTGACACGCAGCATCGACGCCGAACGTGCGCCGTATATAATCGACGGTCTCGATCGTGCGGCCGCGCTCGGAGCCCAGCGCGCCGTGTGTGACGGTGAAGAAATCCGGGGCGAGCGCGACAAGGCTGGGCAGCGCGCGCGTCAGCGCCTCGCGGGCCGCGTCGTCACGCGGCGGAAAAACCTCGAACGAGATCGCCGGCCGCCCCTGCCGATAGATGTCCTTGAATCGCACCGCAGATCACCTCCCGCGCCCGCTTGGGCGGGTCGCTAAATCCTTATATCCGGATATAAGCATATAAACTCGCGCAGCGTCAACGTTTATCTTTTTTACACCACCGCGGCGCAGCATGCCACTTTTCGAAGCGCTATTCGTGTTGATTGCATCCCCGTCCGAAAATAAGATCACCGCATGGCCGCACGCCACCGCCACGCACGCGCAACCAGAAAACCAAGACCGCCGGCCCAAACGAGTCCGGCCGGCGCGGGCCGCTTCTGGCTGGCGCCCGAGCTGCTCTTCGCCGTTGCCTTCGTGATTTATGTCCCCTCGCTGGGCGGCATGTTCATCTGGGACGACCTGTATTCGATCCGGGACAACGGCCTGCTGACCAATTTCGACGGGCTGTGGCGCATCTGGACGACCGTCGGCCAGATCGCGCAGGAGGACCATTACTGGCCGCTGACCTACACGGTCCTGTGGCTCGAGTGGCAGAGTTGGGGCGCGTGGGAACCCGGCTTTCATTTCGTCAACCTGCTGGTGAACGCGGCGGTCGTCGTGCAGGTCTGGCGGCTCATGCGGCGGATCGAGCTGCCGGGCGCGGCGTTCGCGGCGCTGCTGTTCGCGCTGCATCCGGTACACACGGAAACCGTGGCGTGGGTGATCAACATCAAGGACATGATGGCGACGCTGTGTTACCTCGTCGCGGTTGAATTGTATTTGATTCACGAGCAGCGCGGCGGCTATCGCTGGCTGATCGCGACGGCGGGCGTCGCCGCGGCCGGAATGCTGTTCAAATCGACGCCGATCACGTTGCCGGCGGGACTGGCCATCCTGGTCTGGTATCGGCGCGGCCGGATCGGCCGGCGCGAACTGGCCGAGTTGGCGCTGATCGGGGCGGTCGTCGCCTCGCTCGCCTTCGGCGACATGTGGCTCAACAAGGCCTCGATGACCGAAAACCTGCAATCGCCGCCGCTCGAGCATCGACTGGTGCAGGCGGGCTGGTCGTTCTGGCTCTACGTGTGGAAACTCGTGTGGCCGGTCACGCTCAGCGCGATCTACCCGCAATGGAAGCTCGATCCCGCTCGCCTCGCCGAGTGGCTGCCGCTCGCGGCGATGGTTGTGGCAACGCTCATACTTTTGCTTGCCCGCCGTCGGATCGGCCGCGGGCCGCTGGCGTGCTGGCTGTTTTACGCCGTGACGCTCGGCCCGATTCTTGGCGTTCAATACTTCCACTTCCTGAAAATTTCGCCGATCGCCGACCGCTACCAATACCTGGCCAGCGTGGGGCCGTTCGTCGGGGCCGGCGTCCTTTTCGGCCGATACATCGCGGCGCGCAGCTTCGAGACGCGCGCGCGGGCTTGCGGCGCGGCGGCGATTGCGCTCGCTTTCCTGGCATTCCTCACGTGGCAGCGCGAGGCGTATTTCCACGATCCTGAAAAGCTGTTCGGCCAGGCTGCGAAGGTTGCGCCGGAATCGGTCTTCGCCAATTTCAACCTCGGATGCGCCTACCTCGAACAGGAGCGAAATGAGGACGCGGAACGGATTTTCAGGAAAACCGTCGATCTCAAGCCCGATTACTGGGACGCGGTCTGCAACCTGGAGACGAGCCTGTGCCTGCAGGAGGAATACGGCGAGGCGCTGGCGGTCTGCCGCAAGGCGCTCGCCGGGGGCTGCAACCATCACGGCGTCTTGAACAACATGGCCGAGATCCTGCTGATCGTGAAGGACCCGGCGCTGCAAAACCCCGCCGAGGCGCTCGACCTTGCCAGGCGCAGCCTCGAGGGCAAAGACCGCGACGACCCGTATTACATGCACGTTTATGCCAAGGCGCAGCTGGCCACCGGCCGGCGCGAGGAAGGGATCGCCACGGCGCGCCGGGCGCTCGAGAGGGCCCGCGCCATCGGCGCAACGCAGCTGGTTTCCCAGATCGAGACGACCCTCCAGAAACCCGAGCAGAAGAACATGCTGGGCCGCGGCGAATTCCTGCTTCACTGAAAACGGATTGTTGCTGGCATTCCCCCTCTCGTTTCAGTAAATTGTCCCCGGGCCCTCGTAGCTCAGGGGATAGAGCAGCGGATTCCTAATCCGAAGGTCGTAGGTTCGATTCCTATCGAGGGCACCAACCGCAAACTCCTTTAAGATTCGTCATTATCTGCGAATTTCCTTAAGATTGCGCCCGGCCAAATCCGGTCCGAATATTTCGCCTCGCATCACGATATTTCGCGAAAGATCGGATGCTGGCCAGAAATTGGCCCGGAATTCCCCCCCGCTCGACACTACCACCCCGACGTCGGTTAAGGTTTACCTCCGGGTATAATAATTTACTTCTCGCAACGATACGAAGGCCGGGCGGAGTCAATTCTGGATGCCTCTGATGCAGCATCCAACCGAGAAAAATACTTGTCAACTCAGACACGGCCGACACATAGTATTGATGTTTTCAAGGATGACTGTTTTCCCATTTCAACCGAACGGGCCGATCAAGGCGTTCCAATACGTGATTCGGGAGTGATTACGATGACCGGTAATTCACCTATTTGTGCAACGATTCGCATGAGCACGCTACCGTTCCTGGCGATCATATTCGCAACACAGGTTTTCGCCGGCGGCACGGCCTTGCGACAGGAAATCCGCAATGGCCGACCGGTGATCGTCGAATACAGCGACGAACTCGCCACTCAAACCACCCCGCCGCTGCCTGAAAGTTCCCGCTCATCCGGAATCGGGATCATGACGATCGGTTCCGGAATCACCCACGAACCCAACAACACCTCGGATCAGGCCACGACGATCACGGTCGATCAAGTGCGCCGCCGCGCGTGCCCTCACGGCGTCACCGCGATCGACCCGACGGAAACCGGCGCATCCACCCCGGACATCGACTGGTATGTTTTCAACGCGGCCGCGGGGGATGTCTTTTTCGCCTACCTCGACACCGACCGGTTCGGATCGGCGCTGTCGGCCAACCTCGATCTGCTCGACTCCACGCTCAGCGTCCTGCAGTCTGCCCAGTCCACCAACTACTCGAAACAGATCACGTTCTACACGATCCCGGCGAGCGGCCGTTATTACCTGCGCGTCGCGGGAATCGACACTTCCACCGGCGAATACAGGCTTTACTCCAACAAAATGCCGCCGGAAATTCGCTTCTTCCGCACCAACATCGGCCTCGTCGAACAACTTGCGTTTGCCGCTGGCGGCACCTATTTTTACTCCATGGCCTCCGGCAACGAGTTGCTGGGGCTCTATGCGAGCGCGGGCGAAGGGACCCCGGTTTATTCGTTAATCGGCGTGCCCAATTATAGTGAAATCGCGGCGGCCGAGGACTCGACGCTCGCGGTCGGGCTCCACCTGAGTTCTTACTACTCCGATGAAACCTGGAGCTATGATGGGACCAACTGGACCCGGATGAACCCGGCGACGGCCCCGGCCGCGTCCTCATGCGCCTCGATGACGTATGACGCCGCCCGTTCGGAGGTGGTCATGTTCGGCGGCTATCGTTACAGGAATCCGGTCTCCAATGAAACGTGGACGTGGAACGGAACCACATGGACGAAGAAGAATCCCGCCACCGTTCCGACGGCGTCCGGCGAAAGCAAAATGATTTACGATTCGCAACGGAACCGAATCGTGCTCTATCTCATGAACGCCACGTATAATGTGCCGGAAACCTGGGAGTGGGACGGCACGAACTGGACGCGGAAATACACGCCTCACATGCCCCCGGCGGGTTATTATTTCGCGTTCGCATTCGATTCGACGCGCAACGTCGGCGTTCTGTTCGGGCCCGGCAATGCAACCACCTGGGAATATGACGGCACCGACTGGACGCAACGCGCGCCGGCAACATCGCCCCCTTACACCTTCTACGACAAAAGCATGGCGTTCGATCCTTCCACCGGCCTCTGCATGCTGGTCACTGCTGATGCCCCATGCGAAACCTGGACGTGGGATGGGATGAACTGGACGAAACTGACGCCATCGACCGTGATCGCCACGCGTTACAAAAACCTTGTCTATGACACCGATCGTCATCGCTTCGTGCTAATCTGCATGGACTATAACGTCATCCCTTCAATACTCCGCCCCGACCCGCTGCTGACTTACGAGTGGAACGGTTCGGATTGGGTATTTGTGTCCACTGCGGCCGCGCCGGAAAATCGCCAACAGATGGCCACCGCGTATGACGCGACGCATCATCGTACCGTCCTGAATGGCGGCATACCCAAGCTCTACGTCATCCCGGTTGACATCGAGCGTTTCCAGACCCCATCGAGTGTGATCACCTCCACCACTCATACCTCGAACCTGAATGTCGCCAACGGGGTACGCATCACGCCCGACGGATCGAGGGTGTTCACGGCACGCAACCAGTCGATCGACGTCGAGGACGGCGCCGGCAACCTGATCAAGCGCATCCACCGCGCGATCACCATCACCCTCGGGGACATCACCGATGACGGCTCGATGATTTCGTTCAAGGAAGGCGATTGGGGCATCGTTTACGACGTGAATCGCGACAAGGAACTCTTCCGCGCGCCGAACGTGCCCGAGCTCGACGGCGACGCTTCCCGCATCGTCGTGATCAACGGTAGGAATCTCATCTGCTACGACCGCGACGGCGACGACTACCGTCAAATCTGGTCGATCCCGTTCAACTACGAATCCAGCCTGTGCAATATTTCCGCCAACGGATCGCTCGTTGCCGCCTCCACCCAAATCAATTTCGACTACGACGCCAATCTTGGAATGGTCGATTATCTGGTGAACGGTGCGACCGGAGAAATTCTTGTCGAATACAAAAACGCGCGCGATCCGGCCGTCTGGCTCCAGAACCACATCCAACAGATCGCGATCAATCGCGATGGAACGCTCGCCGCCTTCGCCGACTGGGGCGGCGATCATGCCCAGCACGAATTCCTTGTCTTCAGCCCGAAGCAGGGCGTTCCGATCCTTCAGCTTCCGACTCCGGGCTCCGGCATGTCGGTCGCGCTCAAAAATAACCTGCTCGTGATGGGCACCAAGGCCATGCATGCGAACAGCTTCGGCGGCGGCGGGGAAATCTATTTCTGCGACCTCGCCTCGGCCGTTTCCAATACGGCTCCGATGGTGCGCAATGTCAACGCGACGCCGGCTGCGTCCTCGCCTGGTTCCAGCGTGACGTTCACGGCCATGGTCACCGATGAAAACGGTGTCGGCAGCGTCGTCGCCAACATCTCATCCGGCGACGACGCGATCGCAAATGTCGCGCTTCACGACGACGGTCTGAGCGGCGACGGCGCCCCCGGCGATGGAGTTTATGGCGCAGTCTACGCCACCGACGTGACGCCGCGCGACTACGCCGTCTCCATCACCGCCGCCGACTCGCTTGGCAGACAGGCGCTCTATCCGGATGTGGCCACGTTCACGACAATTCCGACTCCGCACGTCGATGTCAGCGCGGTCACGCTCTATAACACGCAGCTTAAATATTGGGGCAACGACTTTGGGCTCACCCTGACCAACAACGGCACAACCACCGCCTCCGCAGTCAAGGTCAAACTCGTTCCACAGGACCCATGGATCGAGTCCATCTCGTACAACAACGGCTCGCCGACACTCATCGGCGATATTGGAGCAGGACAAAGCCGCTCCAGCGGCAATCAATACTTCACCGTTTACGTCAACACCTCCGCCCCGATCGGCACGATCATCCACATGGGCGTCCTCCTGACCGATGCAGCCGGCCACGAATGGACCACTTCGTTCGACTTCCCTGAATGGATCGGCATTCAGGCATTCAATGTGGACGGGACGATCAGCACGACAACGCCGTTCATCGATCAGCAGGTGACATTTACGGCAACCGTCAGGTTTGCCCCCGGGCCGTTGCGCGAAGTGAACGCGAAAGTAAAGAATGGCGATACCGGCGCTCTGATTCAGTCTGTCCCGATGTATGACGACGGACTGCACAACGACGGCGGCGCCGGCGACTTGGTTTACGGCACTTCGTGGACGACACCGCACACGCCCGGCAATTTCAGTGTCATTTTTGAGGCAATCACGGTGGATTGGAGCGGCACTTCGGGCGGCTTCACGCGCTTCGTCACGATGGCTCCGTTCACCGCCGCCAACCGCGTCCTTGTCATCAACGGCAGTCAGACGCCCAGCGATCCGTTTGCGCAAGCGTTCTTGAGTTCCCTGACAAGGCTTGGCGTCGCCTGCGATTACTGGGACGTGCCGTTCAACGGTGGAACGCCGCAATCCGTTCTGGACCACTACGTGGACGGCGCTGTGATTTACGAACTCGGATGGGGCGAACAGCCCTCCGACGATCAGTTGTTCGCGCTGCAAACCTACCTCGACCACGGGGGCAACCTGATTTTCTCCAGCCCGGGCGGCATCGATGCCCACCTGCTCAATTCCGTTTTGTTCAACAGTTACTTCGAAACCGCCGACGGCTCCGATTCGATCGGCCTCACGCAGCTTACCGGCAATCCGTCCGACCCGATCGGCTCCGGCCTTACGATTACGACCTCATACGGAGCCTACAACAGCAATTACAAGTTGGGCGTGCTGGCGCATCCCTGCTTCAACTACGTCGGCGGCAGCGCGGGCGTCGGCCTCTGGCGCGTCGATTCCTCTTACAAGGCCATTGTGATGGGGTTCCCGTTCGCCGAAATCACCAGCGTCACCGTGGCCGACGAGTTGCTCGCGCGCATGCTGAACCACTTCGATCCATCACTGCTGCCGGCGACGAGTTTCGGCTGGACCGTCCCCGGCTCGGACCACATGCAGGGCGTCCCGTTCAACGTCAGCCTCACCGCGTTGAACCGCTGCGGCGGCACGGTAACCAACTTCACCGGCGCTGTTTCGCTTCAGGCCTGGACGACCGTGCAAATCCCGATGACTCCCGCCGCCGCGGGCAGTTTCGTCGGCGGCACCTGGAACGGAACGGTCACGATCCCTGAAGCCGCGAACGGAATCCACCTCGTCGCCAACGGCACAAGCATTTCCGGCCAGAGCTCGACGTTCAATGTCGTGGCGCTGTCGGCGGTGTGGGTCGATTTCGGATACATGGGAACCGAACTAGGAACAGAGCTTCAGCCCTTCAACACCCTTGCCGAGGGCGTGGCGAGTGTCCAGAGCGGCAACACCGTTTACATTAAACCCGGCACGTCAACTGCAACGCCACGGATCACGCGCCATGTGCGCCTCGTGGCCCCGACAGGCGGCGTGCGCTTCGGCGCCGGGCATTAACGCCGGATTGCGGCATGTCCATTCGCGTTCCTGCCCGTGCATACGCCCGCGAACCGGAACTCACACCGGTTCGCCGTCGGGCGGGACGAGTTGTTCGGTTTCGGTCTTCGGGAAATACCACCTGAATGAGAGCGCAAGCAGGGCCGCGACGGCCGCGTCAATCGCGAGCCGCACCATGTCGCCGGTCATTGCCGAGGTGATCCCGAAGATGAAACTTTCCTTCACATCGTGGATCATATCGTAACCGACGCGGCCCAGCGATGCCGCGCAGACCATCACACCGATTGCCCACGCCCATTTCTGCCGGTAAAGCAGCCCCAGTGCCAGGCCAAAACAAAAGACCATCGCGGCGACAGCCTCTTCCGTCCGCATCCCCGGCAAGATGAAGAGGCGTATTTCGCCGAGCGTTTTACCCTGTTGCCGGGCCATTTCCATCATGGTGTCCTGCAATGAGAAACGGACGAGATTCAGAAGCGGCACGATCACAACCAGATAAACCAACAACCACTGCACGCTTCGCGGCGCGCGCGACCACGCGCGCTTCATCGACGCCCACAGCTTTCCCGGCGATGGCTGCTTTAATAGCGACAGGTCCACGCCGAACTCGCGATGAATCGAAATCATCAGCGCGAGATGCGCCCAGATGAACGCGTCGATCCAGCCGAAATGAATCTTCACCATGTAGGTGAAAAGCAAGATCGGCGCGGCGATGCACAGCATCGTGAGCAGATAAACGTAGCCCCAGCGTTTGCGGTTGGCGAGCGCAATGCCGAGAACAACCGCGATGGCCGACGCGATGATCCCCGACGTGAAGATCGTCTTGCGATCGTTCATGATATTGAACATTCGGAGCGTGGAGAAAACGGCCATCGACCACCCCGCGATCTGCACGCGCACGGCGGCCGGGATGATCCGGTCGAGCCTGTCGATCAAGCCATCCACGCCGCCGCGCATCGCCGAGACTTCCCTCTCGGCCTGCACCGCCGTGGCGCGCAATTCCTTGAACTGCTCGGGCGTGATCTTGCCCTCGGTCAGCATCCGCAGCAGTTTGTCCTCAGCTTGCGAGTTCATCGCCGTTCTCCTCCCTGCGCAGTTTTCTGAGTTTCTCGATCCCCTCGTCGGGATGAATCTCGCCGCGGTCGATCGCCTCGATGATCTTGTCGATGCTGCCGGCGCGCGACAGCGCCTCGAGCTTGTCGGCGATCCGGTCGAGGTAGGTGCGGGCGGTCGGGTAGGTCAGGTCGAGCCGCTCGCACAGAAGCTTGATGTTTCCGCGGCACTGGATGAAGTCGAACAGGAAGTCCTGTTCCTCGCGCGCCAGCATCACGAGTGGGCTTTCGGCGAAATCGGCCTCGAGCTGCAACCCGCATTGGGTACAGATCTTCTTACGCACGCGGAGGTAACCCCCGCACGATGGGCAAAGGTTCATTTTCATGATCAACTAGTTATCACGCATGAATAAAATTGTCAAGCCATATTTTTTAACAATCCTAAAAATACATGCCGCATAAATTACATTTCGAATTCTTTTGGGGACACGATGCGACCGGCCCCCACCCGGCCACCTTTTTTCATATCAAATTGAAAGATCAACCACGGAAATCACGGAATACACGGAAAATGCAATCCGCATATTCGGTCCGCATATTCGGTCTCCGAGGCCCGGGAACGCCAATCTCCTGATCGGCAAGGTTTGATATGCCGCTCAGGAGAGCGGCGTTCCCGGGGATCCGGGCGATCGGTTTCATACGAAAGTACAGCAGCAAGCAGGTCGCTGGAGAGAGCGGTGGGTGGGGGGTGCGTGTGAGTGGATTCAAGGGGGTGGTAATGGTTATGGGTCTTCTGGGTCCTATGGGGCCTATGGGTCTTCTGAGTTCCGAGGCGGAGACACGCCAACTGAGGCGGAAAACGAGATCGAAGACTGATCCGCTGGGGACTGGTTTGAGTGTGTCTGATCTGACGGACATGGCTGGTCGCGTTGGTCGGTAGAATCGCAGGATTGGGTGGGTTTGGGAGAGTGGTCGTGATGCGATGGCTGGTTCTGCCGCTCGGGAGAGCGGCGTTCCCAGGCTCCGGGGTCGAGAGGATGCAAATGGTTGATATCGGTGATGACGCGAGCGAGCGTGGGCTCGATCTGGTTGAGAGGGAGCGCGGGGATCGTGCGGATCGCCTGCACCTCGCGGATGTTTGGGTCGGGGGACTGACGATTGTCGGAATCGGGGCAAGGCGGATCGGAATGGTTGTCCCGCGCCGACGTTCGGGCTACTGCATGATCCGGAGTCGGGTCGGAGACCCGACCTACCCTCTCCTCCGAGAGGTGAATGAGGGATTGGCGGACGAGGCGGGCAGGGTGGCCCGAGTGGACTGGGGGAAAAGGAGCCCAAGGACCTGGAGTTTTGTCATACTCACGTGCTTTTTGGGATTTCGGTTTTTCCGTTTGACTCCCCTCGCCGGGTCCGGTATTCTATTGTCCACGCATGTAAAGCATACTGCTTTGACATGCTGAGTCGTCCAGAAAGGCTTTCTTCGTGGCTTCGCAAGTCGTCTCGGCACAGAAACGTTACCGCATGAGCCTGTTGCTCGACATCTACGGCGAGCTGCTGACCGAAAAACAGCGCTCCTTCATGCAGCGCTACTTCGAACAGGACATGTCGTTCGGCGAGATCGCCCGCGAACAGGGCGTCTCGCGGCAGGCGATCTTCGACGCCGTCAAGCACGGCGAGGAGTCGCTCGAGAAATTCGAGCGGGTCTTGAAACTGGTGGAGACCGGCTGGGCCGATTACCTGGCCGCCGGGCTGACCCCGAAGGCGATCGTGGAGAAACTGGTTGCGATCCGCGGAAAGATGATCGCGGGCAACGGCGCCTCCGACGAACTCGACGGCTTGATCAAGGAACTGAGCGGGGCGGCGGAGCTCGAAGAAAGCAGTAGCCCGAGCGTGAGCGAGGGATAACCGGACGTTTGGTTTTTGATTACGATTACGAGCACGAGCACGAGCACGATTGGGAGAGAAACGGGCATAGGCTTTAACCATGTTTGATGCACTCGGCGACAAACTCAATGGGGTCTTCAAGAAGCTGCGCGGCGAGGCGCGGCTGACCGAGGAGAACATGGCCGCGGCCGTGCGCGAGGTGCGCCTGGCGCTGCTCGAGGCCGACGTCAACTTCAAGGTCGTGCGCGACTTCACGGCTGCCGTGCGCGAGAAGGCCCTGGGCGCTGAGGTGCTTGGATCGCTGCGCCCGGCCCAACAGTTCGTCGGCATTGTGCATCAGGAACTGGTCGCGCTGCTTGGCGGGGAAGTCGCTCCCTTCGAGCTTTCCAAGGGCCGGGTTAATGTGATTCTTTTACTGGGCCTTCAGGGCTCGGGCAAGACGACGCTGGCCGGCAAGCTCGCGCTGCGAATGAAAAAGGAGGGGCTGTCCCCACTTTTGGTCGCGTGCGACATCCACCGCCCCGCCGCCGTCGATCAGCTCAAGGTCGTGGGTGCCGGCGTGGGCGTCCCCGTTTTTGAGATGGGCACCAGCAAGCCCGCGCCCGAGATCGCCGAACGCGGCCTGGCCGAGGCCAAGCGCAACGGCAACAACCTCGTGATCGTCGATACCGCCGGCCGCCTGCACATCGACGAAGTCAAGATGGACGAGCTTCAGGAGATCAAGGCGCGCGTCAAGCCGCACTACGCGTTCTTCGTCGCGGACGCCATGACCGGCCAGGACGCGGTGGTTTCGGCCGAGCGTTTCGCCGAGGGGATCGGCATCGACGGCGTGTGCCTGACCAAGATGGACGGCGACGCCCGCGGCGGCGCGGCGCTGTCGGTCAAGTCGGTCACCGGCAAGCCCATTTATTTCGTCGGCGTCGGCGAGAAATCGGACGAACTCGAGCCGTTCTACCCCGACCGCATGGCCTCGCGCATTCTGGGCATGGGCGACGTGCTGACGCTCGTTGAGAAGGCCCAGGAGCAGGTCGATCAAAAAGAAGCCGAGGAGATGCAGAAGAAGCTCAAGAAGGGCAACTTCAGCCTCCAGGACTTCCTCGACCAGACGCAGCGCGTCAAGAAGATGGGCTCGCTCAAGAGCCTGCTCGGGATGATCCCGGGGCTCGGCCAGGCGCTCAAGGGCATCGAGATCGACGACGACATGATGAAGCCGATGGAGGCGATCATTCATTCGATGACGCCGGCCGAGCGAGAGAATCCGGACGTGATCGACGGCTCGCGGCGCAAGCGGATCGCCAAGGGCAGCGGCCGCGACCCGGCGGAAATCAACTCGCTCATCAAGGAATTCAACGGCATGCGCGCCATGATGAGCCAGATGATGGGCGGCGGCATGGGCGGCATGATGCGCCAGATGATGGGCGGCGGGGCGGCCCCGGCGCAGATGCCGCGCGGCGGCGCGTTCGGCCAGAAAACCGGCCGCTCCGAAGCCGATACGGCCGGCCAGAAGCTCAAGCCCAAGCACCGGCGCAAGCAGGATTCGAAGAAGAACAAGAAGAAGAAGAGGTAGGCGATCCATTTCGAGTTGGATTTTCGATTACGATTACGATTACGAGCACGAGCACGAGCACGATTTAAGGCAAAACGAGTTCGAAACAAAATAAAGGAGCATTGACATGTCCGTTCGCATCCGTCTGGCCCGTTTCGGCCGCAGCAAGGCCCCGTATTACCGCATGGTCGTGGCTGACCAGCGCTTCCCGCGCGACGGCCGCTTCATCGAGATCCTCGGCTTCTACCACCCGCTGGAGAAGGACGAGGCCAAGCAGGTCAACGTCGATGAAGCCAAGGTCCTCCAGTGGCTTGGCAACGGCGCTCTGCCGTCGGACACCTGCCGCTCGATCCTGCGCCGTCAGGGCATCATGAAGAAGTTCCACGAGAGCAAGGTCGCCGCGCGCAAAGAAAAGGCGAACAAGTAGGTTCGCCGGCGCACCGCGCAGGCGGCGTTGCGCATCCGTGCTTGCGTGTCCCCGTTTCACGCGGTCGTGTGTTCCGCCTGAAGGCGGGACTACGAACGTGCACGAACGTGCGGATAAGATTTGACTTTCCCCCGCCGCCAAGGGGAAAGTACCATGTAAAGGGTATTGATCCGACCATTTCCATGTTCGAGTGATTGTGATGGCACAAGCTGTTTGCCTGAAGCTGAAAAAACGTTGACGCAGTCTTAATCTGGGGGATGCAGAATCATGGGTAAGCAACATCAAGAAGGCGATGAAGAACTGACGATGAAAGAGCTCGTCGAGTACATCGCCAGGGCGTTGGTGGACCTGCCGGACAAAGTCGAGGTGACGGCCGTCGAGAGCCAGATGAGCGTCATCCTGGAGCTCAAGGTCGCGCCGGAGGACGTCGGCAAGGTCATTGGAAAGGGCGGCCAGACAGCCAAGGCGATGCGCAAGATCCTGTCGGCCGCCGCCACGAAGTTGCACAAGAAATCGCTGCTGCAGATTGTCGAGTAAGCGTGGCTGAACGAGACGATCTGCTGGCCATTGCGCACCTGGTCCGGCCCCACGGCTTGCGCGGCGAAATCGCCGCCGAGCCGCTGGTGCCGGAGGTGGTCGATGCCGTCGGGTTAATCCTCGATCGGCGTCTTTTTTTGCGCGACAGGGCGGGCCGCGTGAGCGAAGTCCGCGCCATCGGACTCCGCCCGCACCAGGCGCGTTGGCTCATCACGATCGAGGGCATCGAATCGATGGACGACGCCGAGGCGCTGCGCGGGGCCGACCTGTGCCTGCCGCGCGCGGAGCTTCCGGAACTGCCCGCCGACACCTATTACGAGGCCGACCTCGAGCGCTGCCGCGTCATCGACGAGAAGTTTGGCGAGATCGGCCACGTCGAGGCGCTCGAAACGGGCGGCGCGCAGCCCAACCTGAAAGTTCGGCGCGCGAACGGCGCCGCGGTCCTGATCCCGTGGGTCAAGGCGTTTTTCGTGTCGGTCGATGTCCCCGCCGGCGAACTCAAAACCAACCTCCCCGACGACTTCCCCGGCCTGTAGTCTGGCCATCATGCAGTAGCCCGAGCGGGAGCGAGGGACGACCACCCCTCCCC
>JAJFUE010000212.1 GCA_021372575.1 bacterium
TCCGGTTCAACGGGTTCTTCGGGCGGCCCGGATTCGACCGCGGCCTCGTCAAGCGCGAGCGCGTCATCGACGCAGCGGACGGCGACGATGCCGCTGGTATCGACATCGAGGTCCATGAGCGCCGAGACGACGCCCGGCTGCATGCCGCTGAAGACCGTGGGCCAGCCCATCAGCCTCACGACGCGCGCGATCCGCGCGAGCGACTCGAATTCGCGCGAATCGATCGACTCGACCATCGTCATGTCGATGATCAGCGTGCGGACCGGCATCGTTGCGAGGCGCTCGAGCACTTCGTCGCCGACGGCGCGGATTGTTTCGCCCGACATGCGCGCCGGCATCGTCACCATCAGCCGGCCCTGCATGGCGTTGATGGCGGCCCGGGCGCCGGCGGTCATGGCCGGGTCCTTTCGCGATGATCGGTCTTCACGACCTCGACGTCCATGATGCGGAAGGCCTCGGCGAGGGCGTCGCTGAGCGTGGAATTGGTGTGAATCGCGCTCATGTCGATGCCGAGGTGAACGATCGTTTGCGCGACGGCCGGCGAGATGCCGGAGATGATGCACTGGCACCCCATGAGGTGCGTGGCGCGGCTGATCTTCATGAGGTGGTTGGCGACGGCGGTGTCGAGGGCGGCCACGCCCTGGATGTCGAGGATGATGACACGCGCGGCGGTCTCGACGATCTTGGCCAGCATGACGTCCATCATCTGCTGGGCGCGCATCGAATCGACGACGCCGACGACTGGCAGGATCACCATGCCGTCCCACAGCTTGATGGCGGGGGTCGAGATGGCGCGGATCGTCTGGCTCTGCTCGCGGATGCGCTCCTCGTCGCGCACGCGTTCGGTGATGTCGATGATATATTCGAGGCCGCCGATGACCTTGCCGGTTTCGTCCTTGAGCGGCACGGCGCACAGCTCGATGGGGATCGGCTTGCCGTCCTTCTTCACCGTGTTGCGCGCCCAGTAGGACTCGCCGGTTTCGATCGCCTTGCGGATGCGGCATTCGTCGGTGCGGCAGTGCTCGGACATGAACAGGTCCGCGCAGCAGTTGCCGAGGATCGCGCCCTTGTCGCGGCCGAGGAAATTGCGGCCGGCGGCGTTCATATAAATGACCTGCATGTCGAGGTTGACCGCCATCACTGGCGTGGGGATCTGTTCGAGGATGTTCTCGATGAGGGTGGCGTCGGGTTGGGCGGTTTCCTTGCTTGCGGATGACATGATCGGCCCCCTTGCAGTCGGAATTCGGTTTCGCGGTATGCGGAATAAATGGGGATGGTGCGAGGATCATGCCGGTTTCAACGACAGGGATGTGTTGCAGCCGGCATATTGAAGATCAAAGGTTTAGGGGCAAATGGAAGGGGTCGCGCGGATCGGCGGCGGGAGGAAAACGGTCGGCATAGCGGCCCGGGGTCGCGCCTGCGTCCCTCAATCCGCGGCGGCGTCTTCCTCGCGGAGGGCGGCGGTGGGCTGCTTGAGCGGCAGCGTGAAATAGAAGTCCGAGCCCTTGCCGACGGCGCTACGCATGCCGACGCGCCCGCCGTGCATCTCGACGAATTTCTTGACGATCGCCAGCCCGAGCCCGAATCCCTTCTTGAGGAATTCGTATTCTCCCGACGAGTGGGTGAGGACGTCCATGCCGGTGAAGAATTTCTCGAAGATGTGCGGCTGGTCCTCCGGGTCGATCCCGACGCCCTCGTCGCGGACGTGAACCTCGATTGTCGCGGCGTCGGGATGGGCCACTTCGATTTCGATGCGGCCGTCGTCGGGCGTGAACTTGATCGCGTTCATGAGCAGGTTGATGAGCACGTCGTGGATCTTGCCCGGGTCGAGTTCGACGGCGGGGCAGCCGTCGATGCCGGTGACGGCGATGCTCTGGCGGCGCAGCTTCAGGAATGGATCGATCGCGGCCAGGACGCGGTCGATGACCGGCTTGAAGTTGGCGGGGACGATGTCGAGGCGCTTTTCGTATTGCTCGCCCTCGAGGAGCTTGAGCGTGTTGATGATCAGTTTCTCAAGGCGGTTGGCGCTGCGGATGGCGCCGTCGATGTTGTCCATGAGGTCGGCGTGTTCGGGCGGAATCGCATTCTTCAGGATGTAGAGCCGGCCGCTCAGGCAGAACAGCGGCGTGCGCAGCTCGTGCGAGGTGATGTCGATGAAATTGGATTTCATCTCGTCGAGCTCGCGGAGCTGCTTGTTGGCGAGCCTCAACTCCTCGTGGGCATCGAAGAGTTCCCGGGTGCGCTTGCTGACTTCGACTTCAAGGTCCCGCGTGTAATTGCGGCGCCGCTGGAGCTCGCGTTCTTCCTCGGGAAGATAGCGCTCCAGCAGGATGACGATGATGAGGCACGCGGCCGCCACGTTGATGATTTTCGGGATGAAGACGTATTGCGGCTGGACGAGCAGGTCGTGGACCGAGCGGGGGATCAGGCCGGCCTCGGAGGTGTACCACGCGCCGAAGTAAACGCTTTCGATGAGCGTGCGCAGCGCGTCGATCGACAGGATCAACAGCGGGATGACGAAGACCGGGATGCGCTGTTTTTTCGATGCCAGGCGCCGCAGGTAGAAGAACAGGATGTAGGCCCACAGGATCACCAGGATCCAGTAGGCCAGGGGAGAGGCCAGGGTGAAGAAATTCATGGTGGGGACCTCCCGGATTCAAGGTTACATCGGCATCGGCGCGCGGAAACGGGATCGCGTTCAGGCGGACGATTTCATATCTAAGTCTTTCGCGCGCACCGGGTCAAACAATTCCCTGTTGCGGGCACTGATATTCGCTGGCCACTCAATACGGAGCGGGGATAATTTACTGGAAAGTCAACGAGGCAAACGCGTAAAATCAGGAGCGTAACGAATAACGAAGTATGAACCCCGGATTTCTTGCAAACCAGGAGCGTGCGCTGAGGTGGGATAAACCCTTTATGGAGGCACGGCGATGCGGCGTTTGCTGGCGGTTCTGGCATGTTGGTTCATGCTCGGCGGGCTTGCCGGGGCGCAGAGCAGCATCGAAATGACGAGGATTGCCCACATGGGCATGGGTGGATATCTCGATCCCGGCTATCCTGTTGTGGCATGCCGCGGCAACCTGGTTTTGTGGAGCCGGGACAACGCACTCGAAATCTACGACGCGACCGATCCCGACGCCCAAGTCCTGAAGCGCCGCACCCTGTTTGCGAGCCGGATCAAGGAGATGAGGTTCATCCGCGACGGGCTGTGCTGGGTGCGCGCGGACAAAACGTATCTCGTCGAACTGGCCGATCCCGCCCATCCGCTGGTCTATGCGACGGCCAAGCCGATGCTGTTCAACGACATTGCGAGCAGCGGGGCGCTCGTCGCATACATTGAGCCGGGCGACAACTGGACGCCGGCGAAGCTCGTGATGATGGACGTCTCCGTCACGAGCCAGGCGCGCGAGCTTGGCAGGATGGACATCGCCGATTATGCCAACAATCACATTTGCTTCATCGGCCAGCGGGTGATCCTCGCCAACGGAAGCGACAAAATTCATGTCGCCGATATCTCCGACCCGACGCACCCGAGAGACCTCTTCTTGCTGAAGGTGGGTGACGACCACACCCATTCCATCAACGACGTGGAGAGCTTCGGGAACCGGGTCTATTTCGCAGCCGGCGCCCGGGGCGGCGTTTATGTGTATGAATACACGGCGCCTTCGAGCATGGCCCTTAAATACATCTGGAGGGACCCCGGCGCGCCGGGGTTGTCGTACGACGATACGGTGTATCAGATGGCGGTCGATGGAAACCTGGCATGCCTGATACGGCCGGATTCCAAAATCCAGGTCGTGCGGCTGGACGACCCATCGACAATCACCGTGACCGGCTCCATGACGTTGCCTTCGATCGACACCGGGTATTCCAATGTGTATGACCGGCGACTGGGCTTCAATCGCAAGACCGCGTTTGTGCCTTCCAGTTCCGACGGCGTGATGGAAGTCGATGTGCGCGACCCGAAGGCGCCGCGGCTGAGGCCGACCGGCTATTGCCCCGGAGCGGCCGCGGGCGTTGCCGCGGTCGGCAATACCGTCCTTGTCTGCAACGGCACGCTGATGACGTTGAATCTCACAGACCGGGGGCAACTCGTGCCGGTGAGGCTTCTGCCGTTCGATTCCGGAAGCGAGCCCTCCTTCTACGATCAATCATTCTCCGACATGGAGATCCGGGGCAACCTCGCGTATTGCATCGGCCGCAGCGGGATGAGCGTGCTCGATGTTACGAATCCCAACGAGCCCGCGATGCTTGGGAAAAAGCCCTTCAGCTTTGGTGATTCCAAGATCTCGCTCGGCGGCCATCATGCCGTCCTGAGTAAAAGTGAAAGCAGGAGTGGCGGTCCGCTGCACCTGGTCGATATCTCGAATCCCGGCGATCCGGTGTATGCCGGATCGTATGCGTCGCACACCTTGTTCGGGCGATTCGAGGGGGCGGTCATTTCGGGCGAATACGTCTATGCCAACGATTATGGCTGGGGGTTATGCATCGCGGAGAGCGGCTCGCTCAAGCCCCGCGGCACGCTTCAAATGCAAAGCTTCGGCGGGATCGCGGTCCGGTATCCGTATGTTTATATTCCGGCGAGCGGAGGCTTGACCGTGTGCAACGTGTCGGATCCGGACGCGCCCAAGGTGAGCGGAGTCTATGCGCTGAATGAAGCGACGGATCTATGCCTGCGCGGCCGATACCTGTTCGTGGGCGGCGGCACACTGGCGGTGTACGACATCGCCGTGCCTGACAAGCCCAGGCTGTGCGGCACGTACGGGACGCTTGGCGGGGCGAAAGACATTTTCGTGGATGACACATGCATTTACCTCGCGGCGGGAGAATGCGGATTGGAAATTGTCCGATGGAAGGTCAAAGAGGCAACCGCGGGGAATTGGGAGCGCTATGAGTAGCGGAGACGACGGCATCCAACAGAAAACGGGTTGAACCACAAAAGCGGTTCAACCCGTTTTTTCGAATGAATTCGTTGAATGAAATTGGCCCGATGGCGTGGATTCCGCGGTTTGGTCTGGACAGTCCCGTCCCGGGCATGAATAATCCGCAAAGATTTCGCCGCCACCAGTTGTTGTTTTCAAAACTCAGGCAAACAGGTCCGCCTCGCGGCCGGTGTTTTTGAATTGGTTTTTCCGGGAGAGGGTCGTCATGAATCAGGGCAATGACCAGCCATGCCGCCGTGCGCGCGCTGGAATGTTATACGGCGCCAGTGTCATCCTGGCGCTGTTTCTGTTCGGCATCCAACCGGGCCGGTGCGCCGCGGTCGATGGGGGCGTCCAGCCGCGCGAAGTGGTGGTGGTGTATTCGGACGGCGCGCCGCGCGTGAATGCGCCGGCGGCAAAGCCGGGTTCTTCGGGAACGATCGCCGCGCGCGGGACCTATGATTTCTCAGGCGCCGCGGGCCTGGAGCAAATTGCCAGGCGCCACCGCCTGCTTGGCGTCGATCGTGTCTATGTCGAGCGGCAAAAAAAAGGCCGGGGCCTGAAGGGCGGCCAGCCGGAAATCCATCGCCTGGCGTTTCCCGCCGATGCCAACGTGGACCAGTGCATTGCCGAGATCAGGAAGCTGCCGGGGGTGCTTCTGGCCGAACGCAATCAGACCGGCGAGCTTTGTTATACGCCGGGCGATCCGCTTTATTCGCAAACGGCGGCGGACCTCGCGTTGGTGCAGACCCAGGCGGCGTGGGACATCCAGCCGGGGGCCGACGCGACGGTCACCGTGGCCGTCGTCGATTCGGGCGTCGAGCCGACCCACCCCGATTTGCAGGGCGTGCTGGACCTTGCCAATTCCTACAATTTCGTCGCGGGCAATACCGATATCTTCGACGACCTGGGCCACGGGACGCGCGTTGCCGGCATTATCGGCGCGGCCGGCAACGATGGCCAGGGAATCGCCGGGATCGCGTTCGGCTGCCGCGTCATGTCGCTGGACGTGACGACCAGCAACGGCGTCGTCACGACGGCCAACGTGGCGTCGGCGATCCTTTGGGCGAAGGATCACGGCGCGCGCATCATCAACCTCAGCTTGCGGTTCCAGGCCCCAAGCGAAATCCTGAAACTGGCCTGCGACACGGCGCGCGACGCCGGGTGCCTGCTTGTGGCCGCGGCCGGCAACGAAAATCAAAGCCAGAACGCCGTTTATCCCGCATCCTACGATTCGGTGCTGGCCGTCGGCGCGCTGATGGACGACGGCGTGACGCGCGCGCCCTGGTCCAACTACAACGTGGCGTCGGGCATCAAGCTGGCGGACGTCGTTGCACCGGGCTGCACAATCTTCTCCTGCATTCCCGGCGGGCAATATAACGGCTCATACGGCTCCGGAACCAGCTTCGCCGCGCCGATGGTCAGCGGCGTGGCGGCGCTGCTGGCGGCGCGTTATCCCTTGCAGTCGGGCCTGGCCATCGGCCAGCAGATCAAGGCCACGGCCGACAGCCTGGGTGTCTGGGCCGGATCGGGACGGCTGAACGCGCAGAAAGCGTTGCAGGAGGCGATGGCCCCATCGTTCAGCATCCAGTCGGTTCGCGTCGATGACGCCGTCGCCTATGGCGGCGCCAACGATGCCGACGGATTCATGGAGCCGGGCGAGAACGTCAGGATCTGCATCTCGCTGAAAAACAATGGCGCCGATGCCGACAACGTTCAGGCGACGCTGTCGGAGTCCAATCCCGACGTGACGCTGACCGACACGACGGGCGTCTGGGGTTCGATTCGCGCGATCGCGTCGGTGGAAAACAGCCTCAACGGCTTCGATGGCGTCTCGCTGGCCGCCGGCTCGGCGGCCCAGGATGCCGCGTTTCATTTGGCCATCGTCGCGGGCGGCGGCAGCTTCACGCAGGGGCTCGACTTCACCGTTCCCACCGAGCGCAACCTGATCCCGCCGGCATTCATCGACGCCGACACCACCTGGACGCGCAACAACACCTATTCGCTCGTGCGCAACACGGTCGTCAACCCCGGCGTCAAACTGGTCATCGAGGCCGGGACGAAAATCCGCTGCAACGCCAACGGCGGGTTGGAAGTCCAGGGCGCGCTGGACGTCAGGGGCGAGGCCAATAGCAAGGTCGTCCTGACGGGCATCGACGGGACGCGGCCGGCCTATGCGTTCGATCCGCCGGTCGAGTTCGTCCACATGACGTTCGATACCAGCCGCGGCGCGGGCATCGTGGGGCTGGATGACATCAACAACGACGGCACGCTCGACTATGCCGTGTGGAAGGGGGTCGGTTACAGCAGCCAGGCTAACTACGCGTACACATACTGGACCCATCGGGGTTACAACTTCGGATACCTGACCAGCAGCGAAAATCGTTATGACGGCTATCCGACGGCGTTTGGCGACATCAATGCCGACGGCCTGAAGGAGGGGCCCGGCGGAACGTTTAGTTACGCCATGCAGGTCCGGACTTTCATTTATCCCTTCACCCTGTACCGATCCGGCTCGTTTGCAATCTCAGGCTATACGGCCACGAACGTCGAGGACGTGGATGGCGACGGAGACAACGATATCGTCGCGGCCGGCAACAGCACGCTGGTCGCGCTCATGAATCCGGGCAATGGCGCGTTCAGCGGATCCTTTGTTTCAACCAACGCCCCCAAGAGCATCAAGCCGGCCATTAGCGACACTGACGGCGACGGGATCCGGGAAATCTGGACAAACCGGACATCCGCCCCCGCGTTCTACCAGGCGAAATGGAATGGATCATCCTTCACGGGGACCTATTACGCATTGCCGGCCGCGGTCGGGCCCGAGTTCGTCGTCGATCTGGACGAGGACGGGCGCAAGGAGGTGGCGGCTTACGCCCCAAGCACCGGCTGCATCTATAAAATCGAGTGGAACGGCTCCGGCTACGACGCGCCGACGTCCGTGGCCCTGGCCGTCCGCCCCGCCTCGGATGCGGATGTGCAACTGGCCGACCTGGACCAGGATGGCCTGACGGACATCCTCGCCTACGATCAGGCCCCGATGAAGTTCTGGATGCAGCGCGGCTTGCCGGGAGGAACCTTCGACGCGCCGATACTCATGCAGACGGTCGCCACGGCCCCGGTGGAATGGAGGGTCGGGGATCTGTCCAACGACGGCCTGCCGGATCTGGTCCTGCATTACACGAACCCGGCCAACGGCTCGGAACGCGTCTCGGCCTTGTGCGCGATGGACACCGATTTCAAGAACCTTCACAAGGGCCTGTGGATTCGTTCGACGGCCTCCGCCTCGACGATCCGCAACCTGGTCGTGCAGTACGGGCCGGTCAAGGACGAGGCCTCGAACACGACGTGGCAGGACTGCCTGTTCGAGCGCAATTACCCATACGACGTGAACAACCAGGCCAATTACGCGTTCATCTCCGCGGCCGGGTCGATTCCCATCACGCGCTGCACGGTCAAGGGGAACCGCGACGGCGGCGGCATGAACGCCGGCGCGAAGCAACTGATCGACTGCGTGGCCCAGGACAACTGGGGCGTGGGGCTCCTCGGCGGGAACATGCAGCAGTGCCAGGGGATTCACAACTATTCCTACGGCCTGCAGTCCTCGTCAACGATCACGAGCGGCACCGCGACGCGCAACGCCGACTGGGGCATCAAGGCCACGGGCGCCGTGACCGGATCGACCGCCCATGACAACGTCAACGGCATCGACGCCGGATCGGCGACCCATTGCGTTGCCCTCGACAATCAGCAGGTCGGGATCAAGTCCGGC
>JAJFUE010000018.1 GCA_021372575.1 bacterium
CGCGCTGTGGTGGGACAACGAGGCGCGCATGAAGGTGAAACTGAACGGGTTCAAATCGTTCGACAAGCGGAAGTTGAACGTTCATGGCCGGGACATCATCGGCGGGATCAGCCCGGAGCGGACGGCGCAGATCGTGGAGGATTTAATCAGCGGCACGGGGCCGTTTGCCGGGATGGGGTTGAGTGAGAAACAGAAACGCATGGTGGCCATCATGCGCGAGTTGAAGGAGGCGCCGACTGAGGCCGGCAATGAAACCTCGCACAAGATCTTCGGATACCCGAAATTCCTCAACCAGACACACTGGAGGATCCTGACTGACCGAAGCGACCGGCCGGCGGGGAACATTAACGCGCTCGAGGACATCAAGGGTTTCGACCCAAAACAACTGACGCAGATGGGGATGGTCAAAGAGCGCGTGCCGCACGGGCACCCGATCATGCTGGAAAATATTTTTGACGCGTTCCTTGATCAGGTGCAACAGATGGCTGATTTCACGCACCAGAGCATTCCCTCGCTCGATGCGCTGGCGCTGCTGAACCATGGCGCGGTCAAGCCGACGGAAGAAGAGGCGCGGCTGGGGGTCAAGCAGCAGACTGGATTCCAGAACGCGATGACGGAACGGGTGGGCGCGAAGTTCGCGGCGCGCATGAAGCACACGATCGCGCGGCTGACGCACATGGAGACGCATTCGGAAGGGTGGGGCTGGCTGCAGAAGTGGCTGGCCAAGATGGAGCGGCGCGCCGCGACGGCGATCCTGGGATTCAGGCTTACGTCGATCGTTGTCGGCAACCGGATCGGCGGATCGATCATGATGGCGGCGGAGCTGGCCAAGCGCTCGCCGGCGCTGGCGGCGAAGTTTTTCGCGCGGAACTTGAAGCCGGTGCATCGGGATCTGGGCCTGGGCGTGCTCAAACTGTCGCCGAAGATGGAGGCGATCAGGGATAAACTGCTGGAGAACGGGTATTTCTTCGACAGATGGGAAACGAGCGTGCTGCGGACGATGGCCAACCTGCCCACGGATGAGGACGCGACGAAGAGCAAGAACCTGTTACGGGCGCGGCGGCTGACGCAATACGCGCTGAGCTTCATGGCGAAGGCGGAGATGGCCAACGCGATCCGTTGTTATGAGACACTGGTGGCCGACGGCATGAGCGAGGCCGAGGCGGTGGAGGAGGTCGAGCGGATCACGCGGCTGACGCAAAACCCATCGACGGCGCTCGAGGAAACCGGGGCCTATACGGCGCTCAAAAAGATGGGACTGGGCGGATTGTTCCCGTTCTTCGGACAACCCGCGGTGTCCGCGAACGTGTTGCTCAAGGACCTGATCAAGGCCAAGGGCGCGGCGTCGGCGGGCCGGCCGGCGGGGCGGATGTGGGGCAACGTCGGGATCGGGCTGACCGGGCTGGTGGCGTCGGCGGTGGTTACGAGCATTGCGCGCAGCCTGGTCTCGAGCGCGTCGAGAGGACTGCTGACGGGTGGCGGCGATGATGACGACAAGGAGAAAACGAAAACGCTGGTCGATGCGGCGAGCGACCTGGC
>JAJFUE010000026.1 GCA_021372575.1 bacterium
CTGCCGGGGCTCGGTATGATTGATGGACTCGCTGTCCCAGCGCTGACGCGCTGGGCTAACTTGTATCGCCCCTGCCGGGGCTTGGCCTTCTGGCCGACGATCGGCCGCGCAGGCGGGGTTGGGAGTCGCGAAAGCCGCCGCGAGCCGCCAGCGAGCCCCGAAACGCGATCGGCGGCCACCAAATGTGCGGCATGTGATGAGAGCCCGGAGGCGCGCTTGCCCTTCCGGCTGTTTTTGCCCGGCGAATTCAGTCAAGACCCGAGCCCCGGCAGGGGCGATACAAGTTAGCCCAGGGTGGAGCGAAGCGGAACCCTGGGTAACGTCCGCATGAACATTCCGAGCCCCGGCAGGGGCGACACAAATTTGTATCGCTCCGTTGTGCCGCCCCTGCCGGGGCTCGGTATGATTGATGGACTCGCTGTCCCAGCGCTGACGCGCTGGGCTAACTTGTATCGCCCCTGCCGGGGCTCGGGTCACGGCTGAATTCGCCGGGCAAGAAACAGCCGGACGGTATGCAATAGCTTGGTTCTGGCTACGCCAGCTTAGGATTACGAGCACGAGCACGAACGGACAACTATCGGCAAGCGCTCTAAAATTTACGCACGGCAAAAACCTGCCGGCGCCCTCGCCGGCCGCTGGGCGGCAACGCCTTGAACTCATTGATTGTTTTCAGCGCTGCGGAAATGCAAACCGCCCGCCTGATGGTCTCAGGCGGGCGGGTGGTTTCAAACGGGATTGTATTTATTCGGCCGGCTGTTCGGGCTTCGGCTGCTCCGGTTCGTCCTTCAGTTCGGGCGCCGGCTCGGGCTTCTGTTCGGGTTCGGCCTTGGCCTGCGGGATCACGTCCTCGAGCTGGATATCCTCGAGCAGCTCGCCCAGGCTGAGCAGGCTGCCGCCCTTCTTCTTGCCCATGTAGGCCGAGATCGTCTTCTTCTCCTGCTCTTTCATGAGCTGCTTGCGGCTGAGCGAGATCTTGCCGCTGTCGCGGTCGATCTTGGTGATCTTGGCCTCGACCTTGTCGCCGACCTTGAGGACGTCCTTGGCCGATTCGACGCGCTCCTGGTCCATCTGCGAGACGTGGATGAAGCCTTCGATGTTCGGGGCAAGGAGGACGAACGCGCCGAATTCGGTGACGCCCGTGACTTCGCCCTCGACCGAGTCGCCGACGCGGTGCATGGCGAGGAACACATCGAGCGGGTTTTCGCCGAGCTGCTTGATGCCGAGCGAGATGCGGCGGCGTTCGCGGTCGATCTCGAGGACGATGGCCTCAACCTCTTCGCCCTTTTTCACGGCGTCGCGGGGCTGGCGGACCTTCTTGTCCCACGAAAAATCGGTGACGTGGATCATGCCCTCGATGCCGGGCTCGAGCTCGACGAACGCGCCGTACTTGGTCAGGCCCGTGACGGCGCCCTTGATCTGGCGGCCCTTCGGGTAGCGCTGCTCGATCTCGTCCCACGGGTCGGCGGTGAGCTGCTTCATGCCGAGGGAGATGCGGCGGTTTTCGGTATCGACGTTCAGGATCGTGGCGGTGAGCTGCTGGCCGGCGGCGACGTAGTCGCTGGGCTTCTTGCCGGCGGCGTCCCACGCCATGTCCGAGATGTGGATCATGCCGTCGAGGCCCTCGTCGAGGCGGACGAACGCGCCGTAGCTGGTGAGGGAGACGACCTCGCCGCTGACGGTCGTGCCGAGCGGGTATTTCTCACGGGCGGTGTCCCACGGGTTCTCGAGCGCCAGGCGCCGCGACAGCGTGACCTTGCCGGTCTCCTGGTCGATCTCGATGACCTTGGCGGAGACGGCTTCGCCGGCCTTGACGTAGTCCTCGGGACGCGCGTTGCGCTGCCAGGAGATTTCGCTGCGCGGGATGAGGCCGTCGAGCCCCGCGCCGAGTTCGACGAAGGCGCCGAACTCGACGACGCGCTTGACGCGCGCCTCGATCATCTGGCCCTGCGTGAGGCCCTGCAGCGTCTCGCGGCGCTGGCTTTCGAGCTGCGTCTCGAGCATCTGGCGGCGCGAAACGATGATGCGGCGCTTCTCGGGGGCGAACTCGATGACGAAGCCCTCGACCTCCTTGCCGAGCCACGACTCGAAGTCGTTGACGCGCTGCAGGTCGATCTGGCTGGCCGGCAGGAACGCGGTCGTGCCGATGTCCATGATCAGGCCGCCCTTGACGGTGCGGGTGACGATGCCCTTGATCGGCGTATGGTTCTTGAACGATTCCTCAGCGGCGATCCAGGCCTTGCGGCGGCGCGCCTCGCGGTGAGAGAGGTTGATGAGGCCGGTCTCGGGATCGGGGCCCTTGACGATGACGTCGATGATGTCGCCGGGCTTGACCTGCGGCTTGTCGCCGACCATCGGGAACTCGCGAATGTTGACGAATCCCTCGCTCTTGTCGCCGACATCGACGAGGACGCCGTCGCTCTTGACGGCGACGACGGGGACGGAGAGCAACTGGCCCATGTTGACCTCGGGGGTCATGCGGTCCAGGTATTGGTCGATCATGGCGTCCATGGCGTCAGGCGCGCCGGTGGATTCGCCCGGATCCAAATATTCGTCGTCGGTTTCGTCGAACATCGACGGCCCGCCCATCGGTTCATTGGCCGGCTTGGCCTGTTCGGGATTCGAAGTCCAATGAATCGGCTTGGGCTCGTTGGTCATATTTCCATGGTCCGCCATGCGGTTATAACCTCGTTTTAATGCTCTGTTGATCCCCATGCCAAATCTTCCCGATACTCGAAAAGGGCCGGGGAGGTTTCATTCTCAGAAAAAAAGCCAATCGTGTCAATGAGAATAGAACGATTTAAGTCCTGAGTCCTGAGTCCTGAGTCCTGATTGCTGAGTGCTGAGTCCCGAGTAAAATTCAAGTCCGCGAACGTCTGCGAAAATGGCTGAAGAGCCTCTTGCAAGAAGGCGAAAAGCCGGCCGCCCGCCACTCCCCAATCTCTCGAGGATTCGGCAATCACCGCGTTAGAGTTGTTGACAAAAGTTTTCCGGGAATGATGGACAACACACCATTCCGATTACGAGCACGAACATCTGAAATCAGATCGATTACGATTACGATTACGAGCACGAGCACGAGCACGAAAAGCGGGATAACTTTTGTCAACGGGTCTAATCGCCTGATTGATCTTGAAAAAGAAATCCGCCACTCAGGGTACGTCTTTAGCGTGGGCAAGCTGGTTGTAACCGAATGGCGGTGTCAACCAGAGCGCCGAAGGCGCGAGAGAATACAGCCTGGGGCAGAGCGAAGCGACGCCCCAGGATAAGATCCCAAGAAAACGAGAGCGCTGAAGGCGCGAAA
>JAJFUE010000032.1 GCA_021372575.1 bacterium
GCCCGCGATCGAATAGATCTTGGTCGCCTCGAGGCTCTCGGGGAACGTCATCGGCGGAAGGATGCCGGGGAGGCGGCGCGCAAGCATCGTCTTGCCGCTGCCGGGCGGGCCGATCATCAGTAGATTATGGCCGCCAGCCGCTCGAGGATGGCTCGGTCACCGTCGCGCGCGCGGCGATGACCTGCGCCTTCCCCGCGCGCTTCATGCTGTGCGGCTCGATGAATCCCTGCCCGTGCGGCTACATGACCGACCCGACGCGCACGTGCCGCTGCACGCCGCCGGACATCCAGCGCTACCACGCGCGCCTTTCCGGCCCGCTCCTCGACCGCATCGACATCCACATCGAGGTCCCGGCGGTCAAATATCAGGAGCTCACGCGCGGCCAGCCCGGCGAAAGCTCGAAGGTCGTTCGCGAGCGCATCATCGCCACCCGCCGTCGCCAGCTCGATCGTTTCGGCAATCGCCCCGGCGTCTATTGCAACGCGCAGATGAGCGGCAAGGACATCGAAAAACACTGCCGGCTGGACGACGCGACGATGGACCTCCTCGAGCGCGCCATGCGCCAGCAGAGCCTCTCCGCAAGAGCATTCCATCGAATTTTAAAGGTAAGTCGCACGATCGCCGACCTCGCCGGCAAGGACGCGATCGACGCCGAAACGATCAGCGAAGCCATCCACTACCGCAGCCTCGACCGGGAGTTGTGGAAGCAATGAGGAGGTCGCAGACTGCGACTACATTTCGGCTCCTGAGTTCAGGCTTGGCCGTTCAGCAAACCTTTTGTGACCCTGAAGGGGTCATCTAATTAGGGGTCCAGCTTGGCGCGGCGAAGCCGCAACAAGATCCAGAAACAAAATGCAGGTCACGAAATTCACGAAAGAAGACACGAAAGTTCACGAAAAAGAAAAACCCTTTCTTGTCGCAGAGACACAGAGTTTGGCAAAGAAGCAGAGAAATACGCCATCGTGATTGGCTAATACATGAGCCCGCTTCAGCGGGCTGAACGGGTTGCCACCGGCTTGAGCCGGTGGTGAAGGCCCTGAAATAAAACAACCAGCCGGTTTCAGCCGGCTTTTCGTTCCGCGGCTTTAGCCGTCATTTTGTATGAACCTTTTCAACAGATTTTCCGCCCGACTCAAACTCAAATTCACGCGAAGGCACGTCGTCTTTTTTCTCGTGCTTGTTCCGTTGCCTCTGATCATGTTGATCATCGCAATGTTCGGCCTCAACCGCTACGTTACGCGCACCGCCGCGCCTTACATTTATAACGACATCGCCGTCATCCCCAAAAACCACGTCGGCCTGCTGCTCGGGACGATCCCGGTCCTCTCCAACGGCCGCATCAACCTCTTTTTCGTTTATCGCATCAACGCCGCATGCGATCTCTACAATTCCGGCAAGATCGATGCGATCCTCGTGAGCGGCGACAATCACGTCAAGACCTACAACGAGCCCGAGGCGATGCGGCAGGCGCTCATTCAGCGCGGCATCCCCGAGTCGAAAATCCACTGCGACTACGCCGGCTTCCGCACGCTCGACTCGGTTGTCCGCTGCAAACAGGTTTTCGGCCAGCAAAGCTTCACGATCATTTCGCAGAAATTTCACAACGAGCGCGCGGTTTACATCGCGCGCAAGCTCGGCATCGATGCGATCGCGTATAACGCGAAGGACGTCAACATGCGCAAAGCCAAACACGTCACCGCGCGCGAATTCCTCGCCAAACCCGTAGCCGTCCTCGACGCCCTCATCCACCGCAGCCCCAGATTCCTTGGCGAAAAGATCCAGATACCCTGAGAATGGAAGAAGTGACACCACGAAATGCAACAGAGTGATTTACGCGATCGCATGAATCCCGTGGAACGAAAATCCCTTCCCGGCATCCTTGACACCGGTCCGCTCACGCGCGACGTGTTTGCCATCCGCGATGCGCAGGTGAACCTTTTCATTGTTCGCGGACCGGAGGGCCTCGTCTGCATCGACACGGGCTGGCGCCCGCAAGCCGTGATGGCCGGCTTTGACGCACTGCATCTGGATATTCACGATGTCGTCGCGGTGCTTTTAACGCATGGGCATTGGGATCACGCGCAGTGCTCGGAAGTTTTCACGAATGCGCGCGTCTATCAGGGCAGGGGAGGCAAGCCGGCGAAGTCGCCGCGCATTCTCGTCCGCAACCGCGAGTGTATTTCCGTCGCTGGCCTCGAAGCGCGCGCGATCGCAACGCCCGGCCACACGCCCGACTCGATGAGTTGGCTCATCGACGGCCGATACCTTTTCACCGGTGACGCCATCTTCCTGCGCAAGGGCAAGGTCTTTCCGTTCCCGTCCAAATTCAACGACGATCAGGAAATGGCGCGCCGGTCGATCAGGAAACTCTCGCGCCTCAAAGGCATCGAACACCTCATCACCGCCCACACCGGCGCTACGAACAACTACAAGGATGCATTCAGGTAGGTCGGCTCTTTGAGCCGACGCATTAATCCAGAGTCGGCTCAAAGAGCCGACCTACCCTTTCAAAAAAAACGGAGGCAAGCAGAAATTCTCCGTTGCCTCCGTTTACTTCTGTTGAATATGTCCGTTTACGCCGATTCGCGCTTTTCGCTCGGCAGGAAGATCGGCTCTTTTTTGCCGCGGATCACGTCCGCGCCGATCTGGCATTCGCCGAACTGCTCGCTCTTCTCGGGCAGCGAATACATGATCTCGAGCATGATCTCCTCGAGGATCCTCCGCAGCCCGCGCGCGCCGGTCTTCATCTTCGTCGCCTTGCGCGCCACCTCGGCCAGCGCCTCGTCCGTGAAGTGCAGTTCCACGTTGTCCAGCTCGAACAGCTTCTGGTATTGCTTCACGACCGAGTTCTTCGGCTCGGTCAGGATCTGGATCAGCTCCGGCTCGTCGAGCTGGTCGAGCGTCGCCACGATCGGGAACCGCCCGAGGAACTCGGGGATCATCCCGTATTTGAGCAGGTCGTCGAACGAGACCATCTCCAGCAGCTCGCCGATGCGGCGCTCGTTGCGGCTCTTGACGTCGGCGCCGAACCCCATCGCGCGCTGGCTGACACGGTGCTCGATGATCTTGTCGAGGCCGCTGAACGCGCCACCGCAGATGAACAGGATGTTGCGCGTGTCGATCTGGATGTATTCCTGATGCGGGTGCTTGCGGCCGCCCGTCGGCGGGACGTTGGCGACGGTGCCTTCGAGTATCTTCAGCAGCGCCTGCTGGACGCCCTCGCCGCTCACGTCGCGCGTGATCGAGACGTTCTGCGTCGTGCGGGCGATCTTGTCGATTTCGTCGATGTAGATAATGCCGCGCTCGGCTTTTTCCTTGTCGCCGTCGGCGTTCTGCAGGAGGCGCAGCAGGATGTTTTCGACGTCCTCGCCGACGTAGCCGGCCTGCGTGAGCGTCGTGGCGTCGGCGATGGCAAACGGCACGTCAAGGATGCGCGCCAGCGTCTGCGCGATGAGCGTCTTGCCCGAGCCGGTCGGGCCGGCGAGCAGGATGTTGCTTTTCTCGAGTTCGATGTCCTGATTCGAATAGTTGTGCATCAGCCGCTTGTAGTGGTTGTACACCGCCACGGAGACGATCTTCTTGGTCTTCTCCTGGCTGATCACATACTGGTCGATCGAACTTTTGATTTCGGACGGCGTCGGCAGGCTCTTGAGCGATTCCATGGCGCGATCTTCGGTCGCGACCATCTGGTCGCGCTGAAGCCGCTCATTGCACTGGCGCACGCAGTCATCGCATATATAGACCGTCATCATGCTCTCTTTTTGGGTCAGCCCCTTGAAGAGCGTGCGGACGGCGTGTTGGTCTTTACCGCAAAACGAGCAACGAAGTTTCATGTTGTAAATCCATATCCCATAAGGTCTCAGCCCGCTATGGTTATACCCCCACAGCCGGCGTCGCGGCAAGGCAAAAGGCCGGCCCGCGCGCAGGCGATGCCGGTGCATCCTGTCCCCAAGCGCGTTCCACGGCCCGGTTTTCAAGCAAAACCGGCCTGCCTCTATTCGTTTCGACATGATCAGCCATGAAACTTTAATCGAGTCCCCGCCGGCGCCCAGCACAGGCACCATACACCAACCCCGTCCTGAGGACTCAGGACTCAGGACTCAGCACTCAGGACTTACTTATCATCTCCAGCGGCCGCGGCCGCCCGAGACGACCGACCCGATCGTGCCCAGCGATTCGACGCGGTCTTTCATGCACTGATTGGCCTCGGTGCTCGAAAAACTGGCCAGCGTCGTCTCGTTCCACCATTTCTGGATTTGATCCCGGATGGAAACCCACTGATCATGTGCCGGGCATTTGTTCGTGCTGTCAACGCAACCGGGTAGGCCGAGTGCGCACTCTTCAAACAGAATCTTGCCGTCGAAACATGTGATAATCTCCATCAGCGAGATCTCTTCAGGCTTTCGCCCGAGTCGCAAGCCCCCGCCGGGGCCGCGCCTCGCATCAACCATGCCCGTATCGGCAAGCATCATGATGATGCGAGCCAAATACGGTTGTGGCGCTCCGACGGACTTGGCCAACTGACGGACAGTCATCCGGCCATCCTGAGACGCCAGTAAGGTCATCGCGCGCAAGGCGTATTGCGCCGTTCTTGAAATCAGACTCATTCTGCAGACCTCTCACCTTCTTCATTCGACTCATCACCCACCTGGTACTGCGATGGGTGCATTATGACGCCATGGACGGCTATGTCAATAATTAAGTGAAAAACAAGTGCCATTAACTTACAATTCGGTAACTAATCATAAGTCGGTTCTTATCATTAGAATTTATTTTCGGAGTGGTTCGGATTGATACACTTTTCGCGTTTCTGATTTCTCATCGTTCAGTTTTGTGAACACCCTTCGCCCCCGCGATTTTACACGTCAATCATAGGTTGACGACACCCCGCCAACGGGTTAAAAATATCCGGTTTGCGCCACGAAGTCCCATGGGAGCTGGTCATGAATACCGACGACAAAAAGATCCTTGCCCGGGTGGCCGACACCATCCGCGTGCTTTCCGCCGAAGCCATCGAAGAGGCCAAGTCCGGCCATCCCGGCCTGCCGCTGGGCTGCGCCGAACTCGGCGCCTGCCTCTTCAGCCGCGTCCTGCGGCATAACCCGGCCAATCCGCTTTGGCCCGGCCGCGACCGATTCATCCTGTCAGCCGGCCACGGATCGATGTTCCTTTATTCCCTTCTGCACCTGACCGGTTACGAAGGCGTCACGATCGACCAGCTTTCCAAGTTCCGCCGCCTTGGCTCCCACACCCCCGGCCACCCCGAGCTTGGCGAAACCGCCGGCGTCGAGGTCACGACCGGCCCGCTCGGCCAGGGCGTCGGCATGGCCATCGGCATGGCCATCGCGCAGAAGTGGCTCGCCGCCCGTTTCGGCGACCAGCTTTTCGACAGCAAGATCTTCTGCCTCGCCGGCGACGGCGACATGATGGAAGGCATCAGCCATGAGTCGGCCGCCCTGGCCGGCCATCTTGGCCTCCATCACCTCGTCATGCTCTACGACTCCAACCGCATCTCGCTCGACGGCCCGACTTCCGAGAACATGAGCGAGGACACCGCGGCCCGTTTCCGCGCCTACGGCTTCGCCGTTCAGGAAATCGACGGCCACGATTTCGATCAGCTTGAATCGGCCCTGGCCGCGGCCCGCGCCGAAAAAGAGCGCCCGAGCCTCGTCATCGTCCATACCATGATCGGCCGCGGCGCCCCCAAGAAGCAGGGCACCAGCGAGGTCCACGGTGCCGCCCTCGGCGCTGACGAGCTCAAGGGCCTCAAGGCCGGCCTCGGCTGGCCCGACGAGAAGTTTTTCGTCCCGGCCGAAGTCACGCAATACTTCGAATCGCTCAAGCCCGCGTTCGCCAAATACGAGGCCGAGTGGAACGATCTGTTCAACAAGACGATCGCCGCCGACCCGGCGAAGAAACAGATGTGGGACACGTTCGCGAACAAGACCCGCCCCGCCGACTTCGACGAGCAGATCTGGAACATGCCGCTCGACGCCGGCAAGGCCACCCGCGTCACCTCCGGCAAGGTCCTCAACAAGGTCGCCGAGCTCCTTGCGTTCTTCATCTCCGGCTCCGCCGACCTCGCGGTTTCCGACAATTCGGCGATCAAGAACGGCGGCGTCGTCTCGCGCGACAACTTCATGGGCCGCACGTTCAAGTTCGGCGTCCGCGAGTTCATGATGGCCGCCGCTTGCAACGGCATGTCGGCCCACGGCATGATCCAGCCCCTGTGCGCGACGTTCTTCACGTTCTCCGACTACATGCGCAACGCCATCCGCATCACGTCGATCATGAAGCAGCATGTTCTCTACCAGTTCACGCACGACACGATCCTGCTGGGCGAGGACGGCCCGACGCACCAGCCGGTTGAGCAACTCGCCGGCCTGCGCGCCATGCCCGGCATCACCGTCTTCCGCCCGTGCGACGAAAACGAGGTCAAGGCCGCCTGGATCGAATCGTTCAAGTGCGAAGGCCCGGTCGCCTTCATTCTCTCGCGCCAGGGCATCGCCAGCCAGGGCGAGCTCACGCTTTCCAAGGCGAGGGAAGGCGTCGCCCGCGGCGGTTACATCCTTCATGGCGAGGCCGGCGATTGCGACGTCATCATCTGCGCGGCCGGCTCCGAGGTCGGCACGTCGATGGGCGCCGCCAAGCTCCTTGAAGCCGAAGGCCTGAAGGTTCGCGTTGTCTCGCTGCCGTGCTGGAACCGCTTCGACGCGCAGCCCGAGGCCTATCGCATGAGCGTTCTGGGCGGCAAGGCGAAGGTGCGCGTCAGCGTCGAGGCCGCCTCGCCGATGGGCTGGCACAAATACATCGGTTACGACGGCCTGACGATTGCGATGGAGACCTTCGGCGTCAGCGCCCCGCTCAAGGAAGTCGCCGACTACTTCGGCTTCACCCCCGAAAAAGTCGCCGCGAAGATCAAGACGCGGCTGTAGGGTAGGTCGGGTCTTCGACCCGACATTTAATGCAGTAGCCCGAGCGTAAGCGAGGGACATGTTAAACGAAGGCCGGTCTCCAAGCCGGCTTTTTTTTTTGAATTTCTTGGCACCCTTGGCGTCTTGGCGTAAAAGAATTTCTCTGCATCTCTGCCCATTCTCTGCGTCTCAGCGACAAAATTGGTTTTATTCATCATTCATCATTCCTTATTCATCATTAATTTTCGTGACGCTTTCGCCCCTTGATTCGTCCATCTCAATGGGTGGTGGTGCGTTCGCACTTGCGCTTGGGTGGCTTTGCCGATTACCTTTGACTTATTCGGTTTACCCGCCAAGGCGCATTGCGAGGTCAGTGGCGTGGACGCAGCGATCGGTCTGGAAAACGCCAATACCGCCCCCGACGAGCCGGAAATCACCGGCGACGCAGACCTTGTGCGCCGCGTCGCTTCCGGCGAAACGGCTCGCTTCGCCGACCTCATGCAGCGTTACTCGCCCGTGGTGCTTGGGTTCCTCTACGGCCGCGTCCGCTCCGAGGCCGACCGCGAAGACGTCCTGCAGGAGGTGTTTCTGGAGGCGTTCCGGCAAATCGCGAGGCTGCGCCGGCCCGAGCGCTTCGGGCCGTGGCTGATGCGCATCAGCCGCAGCAAGCTGCTCGATTACTACCGGCAGCGGCAGCGGCGGAGCGGCCGCGAGGCCGAACTCGGCGATGACCCTGATGATGACCCGATCGACCCGGCCCCCGGCCCGCGCGACCTCCTTTCCGAAAGCGAACTCCAGCGTCGCGTCCGCGACGCCATCGGCCGCATGCGCGACCGTTACCGCACGGTCCTCTACCTGCGCCTCATCGCGGAGGAGGAACCCCAGGCGATTGCCCGGCGCCTCGGCCTGAAAGAAAGCACCGTCCGCATGCGCCTCATGCGCGGACTCGAGCAACTCCGGAATCGACTGGTGCATGAGGAATGATGCGTGATGTAAAGGCCCGCTTCCAGCGGGCTGAATGGGTTGCCACCGGCTTCAGCCGGTGGTTATCGGGTCTTAACCTTCTTGAGCCGGCTTGAGCCGGCTTCTCGTTACGCGGCTTTAGCCATTGGATGATTTTGCGACACCGAATCGAGCGCGCAATATGAACATCGACTCCAACGACATCATCGAATACGTTCTCGGCCACGCCGGTCCCGAGCTTCGGCGCGATATTGAATCGCGCGCCTCTGCCGACCCGGCGTTCGCCGCCGAACTCGCCCAATGGCAGAGCCTCCGCCACGTCCTTGCCGCCGAGCGCCGCCTCGCCAACCAGATCACCGACTCCGCCACGGCCCGCGTCGCCGAGTCGATCCGCCGCATGGAACGCGCCCCGGAACCCAAATTCAGCCTTCGCCAATGGTGGTGGGAACTGACGCACCCGGCGATGGCGCTGACCGCCGCCGCCTGCGCGCTGCTCATCATCGGCGTTGCGTGGATGGCCGTGAACAGCGTCAACCGCGCCGAGTTCGGCAAGGCAATCGCCTCGTCGATTTACGTCGATTTCAGCGCCTCGCACGAAGGCCAGGGCACGGCGAACCAGCCGTTCCGCAGCCTCGACAAGGGCGCCTCGTCGGTCGCGGCCGGCGGCACATTGAATCTGAAGCCCGGCGCCACCGCCGACCCCGTCCGCATCTCCAAACCCATGCGCCTCACCGCCCCCGAAGGCCCCGTCCGCATCGGGAAGATCTAAAGTTCGTAGTTCCGCTGGATCTAAAGTTAGTAGTTCCGCCTTCAGGCGGAATTGAAAAATGCCGTTGAACTGCGAAGCAATTCGATCATGGATCCGCGAGTTACCCGGATGATGCCCGCTTTACTCAAATACCTGATTTGCGCCGTGCTGGTCTTCTTTGCTTATTGGGCTTGCATGATCGTGGTTACCAATTTCAAAGATAATCATGCCTACATCTCATCTCGACGAGATGAAGCATTGTTGCTGGGTTTTGATGCATTGATGAAAAAGAATATCGCCATAAAACTTGATCAGCCTTCTCGAATTACAGACTTGCTGGAACCCGACCAAATCCGTGCTCTCAAAAACGACGGCTACAATTTAAACAAATATTCCGCATACCTGCACGACCGCGATCTGCTCGTATATCGAAACGATCCCGCACTCGATCCGGCGTTTCTACTAAAGAATGCGCCAACCGCGTTTCAATTTTCATACGACCCCACTAACGGCATCTATTCGCAGGGATTCATCTTTAAAGTCATTAGATCAAAATAGAATTTAACAAGCTTTCCAACGCCAAGACGCCAAGGACGCCAAGAGCAATCCTCTTGGCGTCCTTGGCGTCTTGGCGTATTGAATTTGTTTCTTTCTTACTCTTCCTCTTCCACGTGCCCCTCGTCGATCACTTGCCGCAGGAACTCGGCCGCTTCCTCGGGCAGCGTCGGGTTGACGTGGAAACCGGTGCCCCATTCGAAGCCGGCGACTGTTGTCAGGCGCGGGATGATCTCCATGTGCCAGTGGTACTG
>JAJFUE010000042.1 GCA_021372575.1 bacterium
CGGACGACCTGGCCGTCGATCATGATTGGCACGCCCTTGAGCGAGGGCAGGTTCAGCATGAAGCTGTTCACGATCGAGTAAATCGCAAGCCGTTCCATCGCGGGCGACTGGTTGGGCGCCTGCAGGAACTCGCGGTTCAGGTCGATATAGACGATCCCTCTCAGCAGATAAAGCCCGCGCGGGGCGCCGCCCAGAAGCGGCGTTTCCATCAGGCCGGAGCCCGGCGGGTTGGCCAGCTCGCGCGCGATCTGGTGGATGCGCGCGGCGTCGTCGTTGATGTCGCGGCTGCGGCGCGATTGCTGGGCGAGGAACTGCCCGCCGGCGATGAAATAGATTTTAAGTTCCTGTTCGGGCGAGGCGGGGATCGGGGCCGTCGCGGGGAGCATGTTGTAATTGGCCGTGAGCGGCTGGGCGACGTTGCGCTTGTTGATCTCGCGCGCGGCCCACAGGCCGAAAACAAGGAGCGCGGCCATGCCCATCAGCCCCAGCAGCAGCGACCAGCCGCAGCCGGGGCGCTCTTCGGCCTCGGCCGGCTCGGCGGCTTCGGGCGATTCCTCGCGATCGAGGAAATCGGGCGGATACTCGTCGGAAGGGAGCGGGTCGAGTGGGTATTTCTGCGGCGTCATAGGGCGTGGGGCTCAGTCATGAGACTTTTGTCTATGCGTTTTCGGTTTGCTCGGGGGAGATTTCGATGATTTGCGCGCCGGTCGGGAGCTCGGGCTCCGCGTCGTCGTCGGGGATGATCCCGTCATCGACGAAATGGGTGCGGGCGGCGACGATTTCCTTTTCGAGTTCCTTGAGTTGCTCGGCCTCGCGCTCGGCCTCTTCCTGCTCGTCGGGAGTCGAGACGGCCGAGCGCCGATCGACGCGCACGTCGCCGAAAATGTCGCCCTGGCGGATCGTGACTTCCTTGAGGCGGCACAGCTCGAGCATCGCCAGCAGCGTGATGATCATCTCGACCTTGTCGTGGCACTCGAGGAACACCTCGCCGAGGTCGAAGCCTTCCTCCAGGAGCAGCCGGCGCCGCACCATGTCGATCTTGTCCTCGATCGTGTAGCTTTCCTGCTCGATGCGGTGGTAGTCGCGGCGCTCGACGAACTTGATGACGCGCGTGAAGGCCTCGAGCAGCAACGTCAGGTCGCCGCGGATTTGTGGAGCCGACTCGGCCTCAGCCAGTTGGGGGAGGGCGACCTCGCGGATGAAAATCTGGCTCTGTCGTTCGGCGCGCGTGCCGAGGCTGGTCGCCGCTTCCTTGAACTTGCGGTATTCGATGAGGCGCTGCATGAGCGCGCGGGCGGTCAGGAAGTTATCGACTTCCTCCTCCTCGGGCTCGAGCTCTTCCTCGGCGTCGGGCAGGAGGTTGCGCAGCTTGATGTTGATCAGCGAGGCGGCCATGACGAGGTAATCGCCGGCGACCTCGAGGTCGAGCGTCTCCATCAGGCGCAGGTAATCGAGATACTGGCCCGTGATCTGCTTGATCGAAATTTCGGTGATTTCGAGCTCGTTGACCTTGATGAGGTGCAGGAGCAGGTCCAGCGGGCCCTGGAACACCGGCAGCGTGAATGTGCAATCGTTCGTCATCGTCCGTCCGTCCATCGACTTCAGGCCGCACTTTAGCAAATCGAACGGGGGATGGAAATGATGAATGCGGAGTGCGGATTGCGAAGTGCGGAATTTTTTGTCGCAGAGACGCGGAGCGGGGCGGAGATGCGGAGAATGCAAATCCGAATTTCGAAACCGAGACGAATTGGAATCGGCAGAAATTCAAATGACTCTGCATCTCTGCCCGACTCTGCAACTCTGCGACAAACGGCTTTGAATTTGGATTCTCGGATTTCTGATTTGTATTCGGCGCGTCGCTATGATTTGTTTCTAATCATGAGGTTGAGCCCAAAGCTCATGCATCGGGTCCTGTTGGCTGGGGCGATCGTCGCCCTGATCGGCGCGCGGCTTCTGTTTGTGCACGGCGATCCGAGCGATTTCCCGCAGGACCGCAACATCGCCGCCGGCATGCAGATCCGCGAGGCGGTGCGGGATTACCCGCTCAACAAGTTCGGCTTCGAAACGATCGTCGGCGTCTGCCAGTCGTTCCCGGCCACGCCCGAGTTCCCGTTCATGCGGATCGTCGGGTGGATTGCCGGATCGGTTGGGAAAGATCCCATTGTCGCATGCCGGCTGTTTTCGGTGCTGATGGCGCTGGCGACAGGAATCGGCATCTATATTCTCGGCTGGCGGATCAGTGGCGCGGTGGGGCTGGTGGCGATCTGGATGTTTGCGCTGGCGCCGATGGCGGTGTTCATGGGGCGAGCGCTGTTGCCGGACGGGATCATGATCGCCGCGCTGGTGTGGGCGGTGGTGGCCTCGGGGGCGGGATTGAGCGAGGCCCCCAAAAATGCCCCGCTTCGGCTTGCGGTCTGGCTTGCGATTGCCTGCCTCGCAAAGTTGCCCGCGGTCGTGTTCGCGCCGGTCGTGGCCGTGGCGTATTTATCGGTCGCCGGGTGGCGCAACTGGCGCGCGTGGGTCTATTGCGCCGTCAGCATGCTGGTCGTATATCTGGTCGTCTGCCTGTGGTATGGGCTTGCGCCGTGGTGGCCGTTCAGCGGGCTTGCGCGGCTGAGCAGCGGGACGAACAATTTATTGTCCGCGACCGATGTGGCGCTTTCGGCGCAGGGGTTTGAGTTGACGGCGATGCGGCTCGTGCTGGCGCTGACGTGGCCCGGCGTGATGCTGGCGTTTGCCGGTTGGGCTGTCGCGCAGGGGAAACCGGGCCAGCGCGCGTGGGTGAATACATTTTGTATCCTTTCAATTTTCTTCGTGTTGCTCACAATCGGGGCCAACACATATTGGGCGGCGGCGGCGGTTCCGGCGGGATGTATTCTGGCGGCGCTGGCGGCGGTTGAAATCGCGCGGTTCGGAAGGTGGACCGTCGCGCCGCTCGTTGCCGTTTCGGCGCTGGTGTTGTGGATCGACCCGGGTGTTCGTCAAATCGGAAGATATCTCGCAACGCAGCCGCAGCTGACCGATCTGCGCCGGGCGGCGATCAGGCTTGGCGACAATGGGCCGTCGATTTTTTACGGGTTCGACCTGGACGACGTCGCGTGGTTCGTCGATAAACCCGGGAAAACCTGGACCGAAGCGCCGGGTGATCTCGCGAAAATGCGGTCGTGGGAACGGTATCAGTATCTTTACAGCAGCCGCATGGGCGGCGAGCCGGCGATGGGACAGTTGTTCAGGACGAAGCCGGTCGTCGATACGCGCGCCGGCGATTTCGTCGTGTTCAGCGTCAACGAGAAGGTGCGGTTTGGCGAAAATCCGTTCACGCCGTCGGCGGGCGGATATACCCCGATCAATCCGAAGGATTTCGTTCAAACCGGCGCGTTCACGATCCAGTTCCACACGACGCAATACACCGCTTCGCCGCGCGACCCGCTTTCGATCAAGATGGTGTTCAAGAATTCGCCGGCGCCGCCGCCGGTCGGGATCGAGTTCGTGCACGCCGCCACGGGCGAGGCGCTGCCGATCGCGCCGCGATCGGGCGGCGCGTGGTTCAACCGCTGGTGCATGCCGCGCATCCAGATCCCGCAGACGACCCCCACGGTCCGCGGCGAGATTGATCTCAATGCGTTCGTCCAGATGACATACGGCTTCAGGCTGCCGCCGCTCATGCCGGGCGGGCCCTATACGATCCGGCTCCGGCAGCTTGACGAGAATTCGGCGGCACCGATCGACGACGGGATCAACACGCCGGTCACGGTGAACGTCAGTTACCCGGAATTGAACGCGGCTCCGCTGAAGATCAATCTGGCCGATGCGGTTTGGTCGCATCCGACGCGCATTTGGAAGCCGGCGTGGCTCGGGAAGGAAACCTGCGTCTGGGCGCTGCAGGGCGACGGCCGCGTGTGGCTGAGCCCACGACTGGCCGCGGGGCGGTATCGGCTGAAGATTCGCGGGCGCGGCGAATACGTGGGCTCCGACCCGCGCACGCGCTGGCCGATCCTCGAAGTGCATCAGCCCGGCCGAAGCGACAAGAAAATCGAATTCCGTTCGAGCTGCGCGGCGACGCACGAGATCGAGATCAGCCTGCGCGGCCCCGACGATTTCATCCGGCTGCGCGTGGCCAACCCGATGATCGATTATTCAGTCACGCGCCCGTTCCCGCTTTATCCAAGCGAACTCAGCGGCGGGAGCAAGATGATCGAGTTGATGGGGATTGAGTTTTTGCCGGTGAAATAAGAGCGAATCCGTAGTCATCCGGTTTATCCGTAAAATCCGCGTTTCAATTGAATGGTACCTGGTCAGCGCCATTTTAAAAGTGGCGCACGCGGAGGAAAACCGTTGAAACGTGAGGCTCTTGCAAAAGTCTCGACGAGAGGCATGGCCGGTTGCCACCGCCGCGACGGTGGGCGCTCATGTGGAGTGCGGGAGCTTGCTCCCGCTTTTGCCGGGCAAGCTTGCTTGCCCGTGACTGGCCGGCATGCGAACCGGGGAGCAAGCTCCCCTGGGTTTAAGCGGCAGCAAGCTGCCGCACTCGTGCGCCTGAAAGGGTGCGTATCTAGAAGGGTGCAAGTCCCTTCCGGGCAAACGCTCTCCGGCCCGTAATCGACCGCAACTGCGTCGCCGCGAGGCGAGGTGGAGAGCAGCGGCAGG
>JAJFUE010000065.1 GCA_021372575.1 bacterium
TGCGCTCGCGGACGGTTCCCTCGAGCTCGGCGTACTGGCGCTGAAGGTCGTTGAAGCGCTCCTCGTGATGGCGGCGGGTCTGCTCGCCCTCGTCGCGCCGGGCCTTGAATTCGTCGAGGCGCAGGCGCAGGTCCTCGCCCTGGCGCTTGATCTGGACGAGCTCGTCGTTGATCTGGCCGACGCGGCCGGCGTGCATGCCGATCTGGTCGTTGAGGCGGACGATCTGGTTGTCGCAGCCGGTCAGGTGGTTCTTCATGTCGAAGAGCGCCTGATTCTCGTCGCTGATGCGGTCGCCGAGTTCGTCGTCGCGATCGCGCGCTTCCTCTTCGGCGGCGGTGCGCTTGGCCAGCTCCGTGCGGAGGGCCATGAGCTTGTCGCCGAGCTCGGTCATTTCCTTTTTCATGCCGCCCAAGCGGCCGCGGACGGCGGTGGCGCGCAGGATGAGGAGTTCCTGTTCGGCGCGACGGTGGGCGTCGAAGAGCTGCTTGTAGCGCTCGGCCTTGCTGGCCTGACGCTTGAGCGAACCGACCTGGCGATCGACCTCGGTGATGAGGTCTTTGAGGCGGGAGAGATCCACGTCGGTGCGCTCGAGCTTGCGCTGGGCCTCGATCTTGCGGATCTTGAACTTGCTGATGCCGGCGGCTTCCTCGATGAGGAAGCGGCGCTCCTGGGGCTTGGCCTGGACGACCTGATCGACGCGGCCCTGTTCGAGGATGGAGTAGGCGCTCTTGCCGATGCCGGTGCCGAGGAACAGGTCGTGCACGTCGCGCAGGCGGCACGGGACCTTGTTGATCTGGTATTCGGATTCGCCGCTGCGGAACAGGCGGCGCGTGACCTGCACCTCGTCGAAGTCCATCGGCAGGATGCGGGCGCGGTTGTCGATTGTGAGGGTGACCTGGGCGACGCCGAGCGGCTTGAAGGAGGCGGAGCCGGCGAAGATGACGTCGGCCATTTTTTTGCCGCGCATCTGGCTGGCGGCCTGCTCGCCGAGGACCCACTTGACGGCGTCAAGGATATTACTTTTACCGCAGCCGTTGGGGCCGACGATGACCGTGGTTCCAGGGATGAATTCACAGATCGTTCGCGTGGCGAACGATTTAAAGCCCACCAATTCGATTCGTTTGAAGAACATGCCGCCGGTGCTCCTGCCAGATCAGTTCCACGGGAAATTTCAGCAAATTGGGCCTTCAGACCTCAACATATGGATGGCATTATTGCCGGAGACACAACATCTGTCAAGATGGGAGTTGGCTTGCTGATTCTTACGGATTTGAGCATTTTGCATTCAAGTAAAGGTTCGGGCCGGGCGTGCGACATAATGTCGCAGTTTCGAGCTTTAACTCGGTCATATTTAAGCACTAACGGGGGCGAAAGGGTAGGGGCTATTGGGCGAAAACGAGGGTGGGGACGATGTTGCCGAAGGAAATCGGAGGTTTGGGTCGGTTTACAAATGAACGAATCGGACTGATATTGAGGGGGTTAGGGCGGGTGGTTAAATGTAATGCGTGAGTGAAAATGAGGGGGCGTAAGAGGCAATATTGGGATTTGGCGCGGACGTCATATTACGATTGGGCGAAATATCAATATTAAGAATCGAGTGTTGCAGCCCGTTAAAAATTCCGCTTCTTTTTTCGATTACGATTACGATTACGATTACGATTACGAGCACGAGCTCGATTACGAGCACGAGCACGAACACGCGTTCTGTTTACGTGGTGGTGTCGGCGGGGAGCGTGAGCGTGAAGCGGGCGCCGCCGAGGGGGGAGGGCGAGTCGGACAGGTCGAGCGAGCCGCCGTTCATTTCGGCGAGGCGGCGCGCGATCGGGAGGCCGAGGCCGGTGCCTTCGGGGCGCGTCGTGAAGAACGCCTCGAACAGGCGCGCGCGCGCGTCCTCGGGGACGCCGCCGCCCGCGTCATCGACGTGGATCCGGACGGATTTTCCCTGGCGCTGGGCCTCGATGGCGACGGCGCAATCGGGGCGGCCGGCCTGGGCGAGGATCGCGTTGCTGACGAGGTTGCCGAGGATCTGGCGCAGGCCGTGGACGTCGCACCACTGCGCGAGGTCGCGCGGGGGCTCGCATTCGAGCCGCACGCCCTCGTTGCGCTGACGGATCTCGGCGCAGAAATCGGCGAGCATGGGGCCGAGCTCGACACGGGTGGGTCGCTGTTTGTCGGGCGAGGCGAACGTGAGGAAATCGCGGACGGTGTGCTCGAGGGCGCCGAGGCCGCCGCGAATGCGGTCGAGGCGCGGGCCGACGGCACCGGGCTGGTTTTCGGCGACGTCCTCCTCGAGCATGTCAAGTTGCATGGAGAGCGCGTTGATCGGATTCCGAATTTCATGGGCGAGGCCGGCCGCGAGCGTGCCGACGTAGGCCAGTTGCGCGGCCTGGTCGCGTTGCGAGCGCAAGTGGGTCGCGAGGCGCTGCTGGCGGCGCAAAAACAGCATGCCGATGAGCAGGGCGATCGTGAGGCCGATCACGACGAAAACGAGGTTGGCCGTCATTTTGGCGGCGGCCGAATTGACGGCGGTGTAGGTGAGTGCGCGATCGACGAAGAATCGCAGCCAGCCGACGGTCTGGCCGCCGCGCCGGATCATGACGCGCTCGGGCTCGAGCTGCGGGTAACGCTGCTGAATGAGGTCGATGATCGTCCGCTCGTTGAGCCGGGCTGGGTTCATGCTCGCAATCTGGCGCGCGAGCTCGGGGAATTTGCCGGATTCCTCGACGCGCACGGCCGCGAGCGACCCGTCGGCGTTGACGACGAGGACGGCGACAATTTCGCTGTTGCGCTTGACGAGCTGGTCGAGCTGGCGTTCGGGCTGGCGCTGGTCGAGGGCGAGGGTTTCGTTGGGGAGCGCGCGCGACAGGACGGCGGCGGTTTCCTCGGCCTGCTTGCGCGCAAGGTCCACGGCCTGCGTCTGGATCTCATGCCTGAACCAGTAGATGGAGGCGGCGTGCACGAGCCCGGCGAGGAGGACGACCAGGAGAATAATCATAAAGGAATTGAGCCGCCGGCCCGATTGTGGGTGATTCAACGTTAGCATTTTAAATTTGCCGGCCATTCGTAAAATTTCGATATTATTAATTTATTCATTGACATTGATAACGGCAATGCCAAATGATCGTTAACGATACGTATTGCGCCGATGTTTTTTAACACGAAGATGTGTATCAATCCACTCATAAGGTGACTTTCAATGGACAACGAGACCAAGTTCCGAGTGCAGGCGGGCAACCTGCTGTTCGAGATTGAAGGTTCGCAAGATTTCGTCCAAAAGCAGATGGAAGAGCATCGCGAACGCATCCAGACCATTCTCGCCGAACAGGTGCGGCTCATCAAGAGCGGGAAAATTTCGGGCCGGGGCCGCGGCCGCCGCGGGCGTCCGCCCAAGGCCGGCCGGCGCGGACCGAAGCAGCCGGGCCAGCGTCCCGGCCGCCAGCCGGTCATCGTGCGCGAGAGCTCGCTGGAGCTCAAGCCGCGCCAGCTTTCGGGGCTCCGCAAATTCGTCGAGCAACTTGCGGGCGGCGGCAAGCTGGGCAAGGACGCCACGGTGTTCACGATCGCCTATTACCTGTGCAACGAAATTTTCAAGGCCGACACGTTCACGGCCGGCGACGTTATGATGGCCTACCAGCAGCTTGGCTCGACGGCTGGCGCGCCTGCGCCGGATTCGGTCGATGTCGTGCAGATGCTGCGCAACCTGGCCGCGACCAGCATCGGCAAGGAATGGGTGGCGCGCAACGCCGACGGCACGTTCTCGCTGACACAGAAGGGCAAGGACGCCGGCGGCTCGGGGAACATTATCCGGCCGCGCGGGCGCCGTCCGGCCGCTGAGAAGAGCGCCGCGGCCGAGCCGAAAAAGCGCGGCCGCAAGCCGGGACGTTCGGCAGGCGTGAAACGCGGTCCGGGCCGCCCGCCGAAAGTGGCCTCGCGCCGCGGTCCCGGCCGTCCGCCGAAGAACCGGTAAAAAGATGCGCACCGGTTGTGAATCGAATTCCCCTTCCGTCCGGGAGGGGAATTTTCAATTTGTGAATAGGCGCGCGGTTTGATTTGGTAGTGAGAGGGAGTGAGCGAGCCGCAGTTTCGCGGTTCGGAGTGTGAGTCGATTACGATTACGATTACGAGCACGAACGATAACTTTCATTACGCGGAGCAAACGTATGAATAACCTGTCTTCTCATTTCGACAGCCTCGGGTTTATTGGAGCCGGCAACATGGCCGGCGCGATCCTGCGCGGCACGGTGGGCCGTTCGCTGCTGGCCGCCGATCGCGTGTGGGCGTGCGATATCCTGCCGGAGAAACTGACCACGCTTGCGAGCGAACTGCGCATCCACACGACGACGAACGCGCGCGAGGTCGCGTCGAATGTCACCACGATCATCCTTGCCGTCAAGCCGCAGGATCTGCCGGCGATGCTGGAGATCATTGCGCCGGCGCTGACGGCGGAACACCGGATCATTTCGATCGCGGCGGGGATTCGGACCGAGACGATCGCAAAGAAGGTGAGCGCGCCAGTGCGGATCGTGCGGGTGATGCCGAATACGCCGGCGCTGGTCGGCTGCGGCGCGGCCGGCGTGGCCGCCGGCCCGAACGCCACGCAGGCGGACATCGACGCGGCGCTGGCGCTGTTCGGCGCGGTCGGCCTGGCGGTTCAGGTCACGGAAGATCAGCTCGACGCCGTGACGGCGCTGAGCGGCAGCGGACCGGCGTATGTGTTCCGGCTGATGGAGCTGATGGCCGACGCCGGCGTTGAGCTGGGACTCGATCCGAATACTGCCGGGCGCCTTGCGGTCAAGACCGTCCTCGGCTCGGCGATCTTGGCCGAGCAGTCGGGCGAGACGCCGGCCGTGTTGCGGCAGCGGGTGACGTCGAAGGGGGGCACGACCGCGGCGGCGCTGGCCGTTTTTGAAGAGCGCGGGCTGCCTCAGTTGATCAAGGACGCGATGAAGGCCGCGCTGGAGCGGTCGGTGGAATTGTCGAAGCAGTAACGAAAGGATGCAACGAACATAGGGAGGCATCGAGTGTGCTGTCCCGGCAATAGTTTTGAGCATTCAATGGCTAAAGCCGGCGCGCGAGAAGCCGGCTAAAGCCGGCTCAGGATGGTTAAAAAGGCCGATCACCACCGGCTGAAGCCGGTGGCAACCGGTTCAGCCCGCTGAAGCGGGCTTTTAAAAGGGTTTACACGCGAGGCAGCCCTTTCCGGCCCAATCATGGACCGTCTTTGAACTCGCTGAACAGTTATTAAGCCAATACGACCTATCCCTGGAGCCCATTATTTGATCACTGCCCTCATCCGCCGACTGACTTCCCGGCTGACCGTGCGTCAGGTGCTGATCGTTTCGGCGGGGAACGTGCTTGGCAACGGGCTGAACATGGCGGCGTTCCTGTTGGCCGCGGGCGTGCTTGGCGACGAGAGGCTCGGCATTTTCGGCGCGATCTATTACACGATGACGATGCTCGCTCAGTTTGCGGACTTCGGCATCAACACGACGGTCGTGAAGTATTATCGCGAGGCCGAGGAAGCGGGCCGGCCCGATGAAGCGGAGACGCTGCTGAGGACGTCGCTGTGGATCCGGCTCGCCGTGATCGGCGCGATCGTCATTCCAGTGATGATTGTCGCCGCGCCATTGTGCGTATTCCTGTTCAAGGATGCGAGCCTCGCGAATTTGCTGCGGCTGGCGTGCGTGGGGTCGGTCGGGTCGCTGTTGTGGATGTTCAGCCAGGGGGCGATGCAGGCGCGGCGGCAGTTCGGGTGGTATGCGGGGCTGACGACGGGCAACCACGCGCTGAGGCTGGCGCTGTTTGCGGGATTGGTGTGGGCGGGCAAGTTGAGCGTCGGCAGCGTGATGGCGGCGACGGTGATCGTGCCGTTCGCCGGGGCCGCGGGAACGATGTTTTTGTTCCCGGCGCACTTCTGGACGGCGCGCATCGAGATGGCGCGGCTGCGCAACCGCCTGCTGGTGATTCTGCATTTGTCGAAGTGGATTTTTCTTTCAACGATTGTCTGCACGGTGATCATGCGGCTGGACATTTATTTGTTGAAGCATCTTTCGACGGCGGCCGAGGTCGGGCAATACACGAACGCGGCGAACCTTGCGCAGGGCTTGAACCTGCTGACGGCCGCGCTGGCGACGGTGCTGCTGCCGCAGCTTTCGGTGACGCGGTCGCGGGAAAAGATGATGCAGGCGGCGCGCGCGATGATGAAGGCCGTGCCGTGGCTGGCGATCGGATTAGCGGGATTGATCGCGGTCGTGCATGTCGGCATGCCACTGTTGCGGCACGGCGAATACGCGAGGAGCGCGTGGGTGTTCGACCTGCTCGCGATCAGTTTCGGGATCGCGATGGTCGTGAGCCCGATTTCGTTTTTCTGCCTCGCGTTCGAGCGCGCAAGGTGGTTGACGTATATGAATGTCGTCCAGCTCGCGATCAGTTTTACGGCGGGCGTGCTGCTCATCCCGCACTTCGGCGCGATCGGCAGCGGGATTTCGTCGGTGTTGGTGTATGGGTTTGGGATGGCGTACCTGGTTGCGTCGTTCAGAAAACTGCTGGCGATGGCGGAATAAAATCATAGGTCTTATAGGGCTTATAGGTCTTATAGGACTGATGGGAATAATGGGAAGAATGGGAATAATGGGAATAATGGGAATGATGGGAATGATGCGACAGATGAGGGCGATGGAGAAGTAGGATGGATCAGGCACCAAGAATTCTTATTCTTCGATTGAGCGCTTTGGGCGATGTGGTGCATGCTTTGCCGGTTTTGGCGGCGATCAGGCGGCAGTGGCCGGGGGCGCACGTGGGGTGGCTGGTCGAGCCGCTGGGGCGGGCGATTTTGGAAGGCAATCCGCTGATCGACCGGTTGCATGTCGTTCCCAAAAAGGCAATGAAGCAGAATTTCTTTAAGGCGCTTGGCGGGCCGTTGAAAGAGCTTCGGAATGAGCTGGTCGCCGAACGATACGATATTTCGATCGATATTCAGGGCCTCACCAAGAGCGCGGCGTGGGGGTGGCTGGCCGGGGCAGAGAGGCGGATCGGGTTTGCGGGGGCGCAATCGCGCGAGCTGGCGACGGTGCTGAACAACGAGCGCGTCGCGCCGCCGGCCGAGGCGCTGCACGTGATCGAAAAGAATCTCGCGCTGCTCGCGCCGCTCGGGATCGAGCCGCGGCCGATCGAGTTCCCGCTGCACCTGCCGGCGGCGGCGCATGCGCGCGCGAAAGAGATTGTGGAAGGCAGCGATGTTCCGGTCGTCATGTTGAATCCGGGCGCGGGGTGGGAAACGAAGAAGTGGCCGGCCGAGCGGTTCGGCGCGCTGGCGAAGGCGCTGGTCGAGAGGCATCAATTGCGCGCGGTGTTTTCGTGGGGGCCGGGGGAAGAGTGTTTGGTGAAAACGGCGATGTTCGCGGCCGGGGACGGCGATATTGATCCGCTGATGAAATCGCTGCCGAAGGGGCCGGGGATTTACGCGTTGCCGAAAACGAGCATCCCCGAGCTGGCGGCGGTGATTTCACGGGCGAAGTTGTTTGTGGGCGGAGACACCGGCCCGACGCACATCGCGGCGGCGCTGGGCGTGCCGACCGTGACGATGATGGGGCCGCTCGACGCGAGAAGGAATGGGCCGTATGGCGCGCATTGCGTGACGATCCAGCACGCGATCCCGAAGAAGGCGCCGTTCTGGAGAAATCACAAATATTGGTGCGACCCGGAGACGGATTTGGGGAAAGTGACGGTGGAAGAAGTTTTACGGGCGGCGGAAGGCATGATGAAGAAAGGGGCCTGAGACATGAAGGTGAGGTCTGGTCATGCAATCATCATCGGGTTGTTGATGACGCTCGCCGTTGGATGTGCGCATAACAGCTCGTATCTGACCGACAGATATCGTGATGGCCTCGACATCGTGACCATTCAATTGGGATACGGAGGCGGAGGCAAAATTCGAGGAGGTCCCATTCAGACAGGGTTGCTCATGGATGTTGGTGTGTATGCGATTCGCGGTGGTGGACTCATTGGGATGAATGAGTTTTGGCCCCAGGGGCCATATGATGCTCCACCAAAGCAGGAATGGGTTTTAGGTTTGTGGGGTTTTGAGTTGTTTGAAGGGTCAGACATTGCCGAGTTGCGCTGCAAGAGCTATGACGCAAGACAGTATCTGTTTTTCGCCATTCCCAGCAGCCCCGAGATTCTCAGGGATGAAACAAGAGAGAAAAAGTATCCGTGGTTTTATTACACGCAAGTTGAAGCTGTTGTGGGCCTGATTATCAATCTGCGAGTTGGCGTCAACGTGGGCGAGGCGGCCGACTTCGTTGGTGGATTTATGGGTTTTGATCTGTATTCAGATGACATTGGATTTGATAGCCGAAAACCAAGTATAGAGCCGGGGGAAACCCGTTCAGACCGGTAAAGCGGGCTCAAAATGTTTTGAATGAAGTGCGCTTTTGAAATGATGATCGAACCGGTAAACCGGTTCGGAATGAATCGTGATCTTTCCGTGGGTAGGTTTCTCGAACAAGTTCTCGAAGCCAACCCACGGCTTTGAGATCGAACCGCTTGGCGGTTCAACAGCAACGGCGCGCTTGGAAAATCGTTAGATAGCGGTTCAACAGCAATGCCGCGTTTGGCAAACGCGGCCTACATCCGAATGTGTCCGCTGAAGGCGGAGAATGGACTGAATGGACGAAATGGACCTGTTGAGATGATTCCACCATCCACCATTCACTTCGCGGCGTGCGTTGCGGCGCACCTCAATGTTTCTTTGAGGCGGCTGGGGGAGGCGGGTTTGCCGATGATGCTTTCGGCGCCGAGGCCGGTCCAGTCGCGAAGCAGGTAGTCGGCCATGGGGCTCATGATGATGACGGGTTGTTCGTGGCCGTGCTCGCGGAGGCCGGCGATGAGGTATTCGCCCTGGCGGTGCGCGAGCGTTTCGTCGAGCATGATGATGTCGAAGCGGTTCTGTTCGAGGGCGTTGATCGCGCTCTTCCAACTGTGGGCGAAGCTTGCGCGATAGCCGAGGTGGAGCAGCACGTCGCTGAGGTATTGGCATGAGCGCAGATCATCGTCGATCACCAGCAATGTCGTGCTTCGAGTCATGGGCGATGACCCTCCACGCGCACGCGGCAACGAGCGCCTTCAAAACGGTGTGGTTCGCAACGTGTTTGAAGCCTACCGTCTGCAGCGAATCTTGTCGAGATACTCAATCGGGAACGCCGGGCGGCCGCCCTGCATGGCCAGCGCCTCGCGGACGGTCTGCGGCATGCCGACGTCGCACCACTTGAGGTCTTCCATCGGCATCACGACGCTCCAGCGGGCCATGTATTGCAGCACCTCGCGCGAGAAATCGACCGCTTTCAGATCGCGGTAGATCTGATGCAGCGCGACTTCCTCGTGCTGGCCGGGGCTGCCGTCGCTCGGGATCATCCCCTCGTTGTGGATGATGCGGAGCACCTGGCGATAGATATCGAACCGGCGCATGATGTCGGGGAACATCTGCCAGCCGATGGCCCACATCATGCGCACCTTGCAAACCATGATCATGGTGTTCCAGAGGCAGCCACGGCGGATGAGGCACTCGGCCTTGCTCTTGCGCGGGCGCTCGTGGAAGCTCTTGACGTTGAGCGGCCGGCTCGGGGCCAGTCTCCACGTGCGATCGACCGGCTCGATCCAGCCGTAATCGGTTTCGGGGCGCGCGGGGGCAGCCCCCAGCAGGATCAGGCGATCGGGGGAGCGCTCGGCGAGGCGACAGGCGTGCTCAACATACCGCTGGAGCTTCTTTTCGGGCTTGATCATCTGGTCGGCCGGGAGGATCACGATCGTGGCGTCGGGGTTGCGTTCATAGACGTAGGTCGCACCCAGGAAAATCCCCATGGCCGTGCCGCAGTCGGTCGGCTGCGAAATGACGCGGCCCGGGATCTGGCTGGCCGTTCCGTTGAGGAAGCGGCGGTGATTGGCGCCGATGATTGTGATCAGGTTTTGCGGCGGCATCATGGCCGTCGCGCGGTCCACGGTTCGCTGGAGCAGGGTGCGGTTGCCGGAGAAGGCGCAGTACTGTTTGGGGCGGTTTTCGCCCAGCCAGCGCTGCGTGAGGGGGTAGAGGCGGCTCCCTTCGCCTCCCGCCAGGATGATTCCCCAGCGCGAGTTGGTCGAGGCGCCGGTGTCGAGTTGCCGCATCCGGCGTTCCTTGATGTAACTGGAGCCTTGAAGGGTTGCGCCTGTCGCCATTGTTTCATTCCACCGCCGCGAAATGCCTGGGCGCGTCGTTTACAACGCCCGATCATTCAAGCTTCGATGAACCCCACAATGTCACACCGCCGGTAGAAGGCAAATCGGGGTTTCCCTGATTTTCCCGATCAGCCATACCCCCATCTTTTTAAATGATGAATGATGAGTGATGAATGATGAGAAAAGTGCCTTATTTTATTGGGTGAAATTGCGATGGGCAGCGGTTGATGATTTGCTTGGCGTGCGTAGTTCAAACCGTTGAAACGGTTCCCGTGGAGAGCGGTTGCCCAAACCCCGCGTTGAAACGCGGGGTTCGCGCGATAGCCATTGACCATTGGTATGGAAGGACGCGCAGTCGGGGTTTTATGCCGCGTTTGGCACGGCAAACGCGGTTTACCGGGGGAGGATCACTTCGCGCTCGTCGGGATTGCCGGCGATGTAATGCTCGAAGGCTGGGTGTTTCGCGTCGGTGAATTCGATGCCGTGGCGGTCGTGAACGGAGTTGCGCAACGGATAGGGGGCGATGTCATTGGAATCGATGAACGGCTCCAGCGGGATCATGCGCGCGACGACGCGGTCGCGATAAAAATCGAGGCGCAGGTGATCGCCGGGCCAGGAGAAAGGCCCCGAGGCCACGAGGTGATGCACGCCGTTGACAAGGGCGTGGCCGCTCAGGTGCAGGTGTGCGCTCAGGACGGCGATGACGCTGTCGCGATGGCTCTCGATCATGCGGCGCAGGGTGTGGCGGTAATCGAGCGAGCGCCATGACAGGAAGCCGAAGCTCTTTTCGATCTGTTGCGGGTCGCGCAGAGCCACGAGCGGCACGTGGCACGCGATCACCTTGGGCGTGGCGCGATAGCGCTGGAGCAGGTCGCGCAGCCACTCGTTGCGCGCGACGGTTTCGGTCTCATCGGTCGCATCGGCGCGGGCATTGTAAAGCGTGATGAACATAACGCCGTTTAACACGCAGGCGTTGTTGAGCGCGCCGCCGAGGGCCTCGAGCCAGGGGTGCGCCGCGGCGCCGTCGGGGTCCGGGCCGATGTCATGGTTGCCCGGGACGTGAAGGATGCGCGTGGACTTGAGCGGCTCGAAAAACCGGGCAGCCTGTTCGAAATGGTCGCGCCGCGGTTCCTCGACGAGATCGCCGAGTTGGATGAGGACCTGCGGCGGCGGGCCGTCGCGGCCGTCGGCGATGCGTTGGACGACGGCGGCAAGCTTGGCTCGCGCGGCGCCGAAATCGTGCCCGCCAAAACGCAGATGCGTGTCATTGATCGCGACGGCGCTGAAGAGCGGCGTGGATGCGTTCATGCGCCAATCATAGGGAGAGCCGGCGCCTCCGGCAAACTTTTTCCGGAACAAGGCGGTCGGTTTGGGTGTCAACTTAGAGAGAATCCCTCACGCAAAAACGCGAAAGGGCAAAAACCGCAAAAGGAACCCGGAGCCGTGGATTTGAAATTCGCGCAATCGCTCTGCTGGTGCGGGGCGTTGTTATCCGGTTCAACTGCAATCGGGTCAATGATCATGTTTGTTCTTAATTATGTTCAGTCAAAGCCGAAGTTTTTTTGGGTCGGCGTTGGTTTGACCTCGATTACGATCTTTGCCGTTCTCGCAGGTTTGTTGCTGATCGAGGATTCCCCGTTATTTTTGTTGCGCGGAATGCCCGACGGTCGATGAACTCCTGCCGGGCCTGTTGAAATAAAACATCGGGCTTCTGCGTCAAGTCATTTGGGGGGGGACGCGCATACCAATCCGGAGGTTTGATGCCATGAACGTACGCATGTTTCGGCCGTGGGCATCGATGATTGCCATGTTTTTGCTCGCGTCGCTGGCCGCGGCGCAGATCATCATCCTGCCGCCGCCGCCTCATCCGCCGCGCCCGCCGCGCCCAATGCCGCCTGAGTTTCGGCCGATGCGCGAGTTCGAGATGCGCGAGCTGAGCGTCGATTCGATCGTGCGCGACCAGGTCGCGCAGGTGCGCGTCACGCAGGTTTTGTATAATCCGAATCCTGTCCAGATCGAGGCGCAATACCTGTTCCCCGTCCCCGCCGACAGCACGATCCAGGACTTCGTGCTGATGGTCGATGGCAGGGAGATGCCGGGCAAGATCCACACGCGGGAGGAGGCGCGCCGGATTTATGAATCGATCGTGCGGCGGCAAAAGGACCCCGCGCTGCTCGAATACATCGGCCAGGGCGTGGTGCAGACGAGCGTGTTCCCGATCCCGCCCAACTCCGAGCGCAAGCTGACGATGAAATACACGCAGGTATTGAAGGCCGAATCGGGGGCGGTCGATTTCACGTATCCGTTCGGCACCGAGAAGATCGCCAACCGGCGCGCCGAACGCATGGCGATGCACATGCGCATCGAATCGAAAGACCCGATCAAGAATATATACAGCCCCACGCACGACGTGCGCATCCGCCGCGACGGCGACCGCACGGCCGAGGTGAGCTGGGAGCGTTCCAGCAGCGAGTCGCGCGGCGACTTCAAGCTGATTTATACGCTCGCCGGCGATCCCGTCGGCGCGACGCTGCTGTCGTGGCGGCCTGACGCCAAGGACGACGGCTACTTCATGCTGCTGGCCAGCCCGTCGGTCGAGGCGCGCCAGGCCAAGGCGATCGACAAGAGCGTGATCCTTGTGCTCGACCGCTCGGGGTCGATGTCGGGGACGAAGATCGAACAGGCACAGAAGGCGCTGCGGTTCGTGCTCGAGCGGCTCGGCCCGGGCGACACGTTCAACATTCTGGCCTATGACGACGTGGTCGAGTCGTTCCGGCCCGAGCTTCAGCGCAACGACCAGGCGACGCGCCGTGCGGCGCTGGATTACGTCGATAACATCCGCTCCGGCGGCTCGACGAACATCAACGGCGCGCTCACGCAGGCGGTCGAAATGATCAAGGACACGAAGCGGCCGGGCTATGTGATCTTCCTCACCGACGGCCTGCCGACCGCCGGCGAAACCAATGAAATGCCGATTTTTGAGAATGTGCGCAAGGCCAACAAGGCCGGCGCGCGGCTGTTCTGCTTCGGCGTCGGCAACGACGTCAACACGCGGCTGCTGGACCGGCTCGCGAGCCAGGGGGGCTCGAGCCAGTTCGTCGCGCAGAGCGAGGACGTCGAGGCGCCGGTATCGCGGCTTTATACGAAGCTGAGCAGCCCGGTCCTCGCCGGACTCAAGATCGAGCTGGCCGGCAGCGACGTGAACCGCTCGTATCCGCGCGACCTGCCGGACCTGTTCCGCGGCGAACAGTTCGTGTGGGTCGGGCGTTACCGGACAAGTGGGCCGGCGACGATCAAGCTCACCGGGAGCACCGAAGGCAAGGAAAGCACGTTCAATTTCAAGGGGGATCTGGCGGCGGCCGGCGAAGGCTCGCGCAACGATTTTATCGAGCGCGTGTGGGCGGGCCGCCGGATCGGGTTCCTCATCGACCAGATCGACCTGCACGGCAAGAGCCAGGAACTCGTGAGCGAGCTGGTCGATCTCAGCCGGCGCTACGGGATCCTCACGCCCTACACGTCGTTCCTCGCCGACGAATTCGCGGTTGCGGTGTATGACCCGACGAACGGCACGACGAGCTCCGGCGATGTCTATCGGCTCAAGGATGGGATGATGGCGGATCGTGCCGGCCGCGAGCTGCGGCAGCTTAGCATCACCGAGGGCGAAGATGCGGTCGCGCAGCGCAGCTTCAAGGGCGCAATGAGCTCGGTCGGGTCCGGCGCGGGGGGCTCGGCCACATTCTATGCGCCGCCGCCGGCCGCGGCGCCGTCGATGGCGCGCGCCATGCCGGTGCTGGCGAAGAAGATCGAGAAGGCCAACGAGACGATCCGCCAGATTGGTCCCAAGACGTTCTACCTGCGCGGCGACCGCTGGATCGACAGCGAGGTGACCGAGGCCGAGATGAATGCGGCGACGGTGATCGAGCGCTTCAGCGACAAGTATTTCGAGATGGTCGGGAAGCTTCGCCCCGGCGAGGCGCGCTACCTCAACTTCGACAAGACACTCGTCGTGAAGCTGTCGGGGAAGGTCTATCGGATCGATCCGGAGAAGCAAACTCAGGAACAATCGGAGAACTAATATGAGCGCTAGAACGGCTCGATTCGTGTTGTTGGTGTTTTTGCCGGTTGCATTGGGCGCGATTGGATTCGGGGCGATGCTTCACGCGGATGAGGCATCGCCCATGAACGAGCTTGCCAGGAAAATCGCTCAATCTGATGCGATCGTCGCCGGCACGGTTCAGGAGGTCCTCCGCAAAAGTTTCGCGCTGACGCAGTTTAAGGCCGGGTCGGGCGGAAAGGAAATCGCGGCCGTGAAAACAATCGACCTGGCCGTGGTGCATCCATCGGCCGTTCTGAAGTCGGACAGCCCGACGCTCGTCAACAAGGCCGACGCGAAGAATCCCGTTCCGTGGATGAAGATGGCTTTTTTTTCGTCGGGAACCGGTCCCGACTCATATGATTTGTATCGCCCCACCGCCCGTCAGGGAGACCACAAAATCTGGTTCTTGCGCCATGATCGCATTCTGATCGGCCACTATTTCATTCTTAACGACGAGGCCTGGTCGGAAGCGAAAGTTCAAGAGATCAAGGGGCTCCTCAAAAATTAACAACAGCGCCGATACTTAAAAAAAGATCCCGCCGAATTTCGACGGGATCTGATTTTTTTTATTTGTATCCGGAGCAGTTACTTGGCCGGGACGACGGCCGTCTTGCAGGCCTTGGTCACGCGGAACTTGACCACGGTCTTGGCCGGGATCTTGATCGATTCGCCGGTGGCCGGGTTGCGGCCGATGCGGGCTTTGCGCTTCTGCAGGACGAGCTTGCCGAGGCCGGGGATCATGAACCCGTTCTTGGCTTCCTTGTACGCCGTCGCCGCGAGGGCTTCGAGGGCTGCCGCGGCCTGCTTCTTCGTGATGCAAATCTTCTCGGCAAGGCTGGCAATCAACTGCGACTTCGTCATTGACTTCTTTGCTGTCACCACCATGGTCGGTTCCTCCAGGGAAATTTGGATTTGGCGAAAACCTTCTCGTGCGGATCATTATGTTACCTGCATTGAATAAGTCAATTGCTTTTACATACCGGGTCGTCAGCCGGGGCCTTGTTTTTCAAGGCCGAACCGGGACCCGCTGGAATTATCGCGCCATCCCTGATATCCTCGACTCGAGGTCATGCACGATGAAACTGCTGGACGAGCTGCAGAACCTGACGGGCGCGCTCAATGCGCAAGGCATCGATTACGCGCTCTGTGGCGGGCTCGCGATGGCGGTTTGGGGAATGCCCAGGGCGACACTCGATATCGATCTCCTGATCGAGCCCGATTCTCTCGTGCGGGTTTCCGAAATCGCAAGGCAGATTGGTTTTGGCATGAGCGCGAGCCCGATGCATTTCAAGGGCGGCATGGTTCAAATTCATCGCCTGACAAAAATCGACTCGTCCAAGCACGCAGTTGTGCTCGATATGATTCTCGTCACGGATGCCACTCGCGCGGCGTGGGAAAGTCGCAGAAACGTTCCGTCCTCCGGTGGCAATATCAAAATTGTCTCTCCCACCGGTCTGGTCTCGTTGAAATCATTACGCAATAGTCTTCAGGATCAGCAGGACATTGAATACCTACGGAGTATCACCAATGAAAATCGATATGAGTCCTGAAGCTGTGACGCGGCGGCTGGAGGAAGTTGACGAGTTGCGGGAGACTTGTCTGGCCTTGGCCGATAATGATGCATTCCGCCGCATTCGCGAGAAGCACCCCGACAATCCAGTCGTCCAGCGCACGGCGCAGGCGCTCGGCGAGTCCCCCAAACCCAAACATTAAAAAAAATTTTGGTGTATTTCGGGCCGTGGCGAGTACACTTTTACTTGTTTGTTAAAGTTGCCGGGAGAAAAAAATGGTTTCCGCGCCCAGCCGCCGCTCCTTGTATTTATACGCGCTTGGGTGTGTGATTGCCATGCTGGGGCAGCCCTCGGCACGGGCGTATTACCTTCAGCTTCCGGACACGACCGGCACGTTGACCTCCGGCAATCGCGTCCAGCTCAGCGCGCGCGATCCCGAGGACCAGACCACGCACACCTGGACGAGCGACAAATACACGGCCGTCTCCAACCTCTCGAGCAACGCCGGGATCGTGGCGTGGCTCGATGAGGACCGCGGCCTGGTTCACATGCACGCGGGGGCTTACGATCCGGGCGACCGCAAGTTCCACATTTATCAAAGCCGCGTTTCGTCGTCGTTCACGAGCCTGACCGTCAGCGGCGGCATCGTCTCCGTGGCCGACGACTTTTGGGGCGCGGTGATCGCCGCGGCGTATGATCCCGGCGAGCGCCATTGGAACGAATGGGAAAGCCCCGGCTACGGCGACGTGACGAGCGTTACGAACACCGGCGGGGTCGTGGCGTTCCTCGCCGACTCGAGCAATTTTGTCATCGGCGCCGCTTACGATGCGGTCCGGCACAAGTGGCGGATCATGCAGCAGGGACCTGACACGATGAGCGACCTGACCAACAGCGGCGGCGTGCTGGCGTTCCTCTGCCACAACCGCGTCTTCGCCGAAGCCTACGACTCGGTCGATCGCGAGTGGCACGGATGGTTCAATTTTTGGGGCACCGACGAGAACCTTGCGCACACCGGCACGGTGGTCGCCTTCACCCGCGGCACGACCATTTATGCCCTCGCCTACGATCCCGGCGACCACGAGTGGGACACCTGGCAGAATTCCACCGGCGGCACGATCTCCGGTGTTTCGATCAGCAAGGGCGTCGTGAGCTACACCTACAGCGGCTCGACCTACAACCACTTCATGTCGCGCAAGCCGAACGCCTCGTTCGTCGCGGTCCCGTCCAGCCGCGCCGATTCCATGTATGTCGGCTTTGCCGAGAATTCATGCGGCGATGTCACGAGTTATCGCTGGAGTTTCGGCGACACCTACACGAGCACGCGCCGCAGCCCGAATCATGTTTATAAAAAGATCGGCGATTACGTCGTGGCGCTTCAGGTCACCGGCTACGGCGGCAGCGATGCGACGACCGAGGACGTCTCCATCACCACCCCGACCTACACGCTTGACTACGCCGCCGGCCCGAACGGCACGATCGCGGGCGCGACGCACCAGCTCGTCAAGTATGGCGGCAACGGCGCGACCGTGACCGCTGTCGCCAATACGGGATATCATTTCCTCGCGTGGAGCGACGGCCTTTTGACCAGCGCGCGCCTCGATACTTCGATCACCGCCAACCTCTCCGTGACCGCGCTTTTCGCGATCAACGTCTATAGCGTTTCGTTCAGGACCGACGGCACGCTCGGCGCGAGCGTGACCGGAACGAGCCCCCAGTCGGTCAATTACGGCGCCAGTTGCACGAGCGTCAAGGCCAACGCGCCGGCCGGTTGGCAGTTCGCCAAATGGACCAACTCCGGCGCGACGTATTCGACGGCCAACCCGATCACGGTAGGGAGCGTCAAATCGGACCTGTCGCTCACCGCCAATTTCAACTGCACGACGGCGGCCGGGAATTGGGAGTGGTATCAATAGATTTGCACGCACGGAAAACGCATCATTAAAATCTTGAAAAACGACAAATATTCGGATTTATGCCGCGCTTTCAGCGATTCCATTTATAATGGAATTCATTTCTGGGGCTTAGCTTCGTATGTGTTTAGCGTGGGCAAGCTGGTTGTAACCGAATGGCGGTGTCAACCAGAGCGCCGAAGGCGCGAGAGAATACAGCCTGGGGCAGAGCGAAGCGACGCCCCAGGATAAGATCCCAAGAAAACGAGAGCGCT
>JAJFUE010000073.1 GCA_021372575.1 bacterium
AGGGACGCTGTCCCCCGGACCCCCTGGGATTTACCGCATTGGCGCCGAGGCAAGGGCGATGAGGACGAGGAAGTCGGCGGGTAAAACGGAAAACGGAGCGGCCGCGATTTCCGACCGCTTCGCCTTGTCTCGGACTCCGGCGCAGCGCTCCGGTTGCTTCCCAGCAGAGCCGTATCCTCCGCCCGGAGCGGCCCAATTCTGACGCGCGAAGGAGGTGCGATCAACAAAAACAGACCGCGCCAGTTGCCCGGGACCACCCCTCAACTAATTGTGCGCAATTTTCGTTGCACTACCGTGTATTCCCAATCGCCCTCGTTGGCCCGAGCGCTCTTCATGCGGCCGTATTCGTCGTATTCGTACTAGACCGAGTGTCCCAGCAACAATATCGGCGCCGTTGTTGGTAGCGTGGTGAAGAGTATTTTATTAAAAGAATACGAATTGATATTTACAATACATAATTGCATTTTAATCTACATTCAAATCATTATCCGATATTGTTCCACGTTTTCATCTAATCGATTGTACAGAGTTAAGTATCTTCTTTATTGAAGCGATATCTTTTTGTTCGTACTTTTCAGTTGTTTTTGATACCAATAAAAATGCAAATATAATTATGTCATCATCATTTGCCCGTACCCCTCGGAAAAATCCGTGTTCAATGGCATTATGACTAAATGGCACGCCTTTATCACCTATCATTTGCATTTTTTTATATTGAATGTCTTGGAAACCGTCATTATAATTAAATGTATAGTCCCCCAGCACAACACGATTATTATCCGTGTTGCTCTGGAAATATTTGCGATTGTCACGACATACATAAATCTTAACGAGGTAAGACGGCTCGGCGAATTGACCATACCAAAAAGGATTCAACGAAATTATCTTTCCCTTAATACGGCGCCCCCCGTCCCCGGTATAAATGAAAGGAATAATCTCTTTAGTAGAATATATATTTATACTATTCCGAGGAAGTTCTATTGATATATTTATGTCATCGTAATTATAACGATCCCATTTTGCTAAATTACTTCGAACTGATCCAAATGGAACACATCCACACATTACGGAATATGCAAGCGGTAGAAATAGCTTAATTATTTTTCCCATGTTCTTTCTCCCTTTCCTTAATTCCACAAAGAACTAATACCGTCCCAAACATAATTTCCAACACTCGCGATCCCGGATCCTATCTGACTTATACCATTACCAATTTGTCCACCACCCCATTTTGCACCTTGCCAACATCCATTGCCCACCCATACGATTCCATTTTTTGTGTATATACATGTCTGAACGGTGCCTTTATAGCTAATTACGATCATTTGTGTCCCAACATCATATGAATGATATCCCCCAACTGCAATCCCATATATCGCGTATGGAATAGGCGTATAGTCTAGAGGACCGCCAATCGCCATTCCGCCGTTGATGAGATGGTTAGGCCATATTAAATTGTTCTCATCTACTATATCATGAACCCATGTCGCACAATCTGTTATTGGGAAATTATAATCCGGGTACATTTTCGTGTTTCGGCCATAATAATACTTCATTGCGCAATTAAATATTCTTACCTGTTCTTCTTCATTCATGGTTAATATGTATGCGTGTGAATTTTGTTGATCTTTACCATTATTTGCAACATTAGTTTCTAAGTTTAATATATCATGGTTATAATCATTCATCAATATCGTCCAGCCCTCGGTATAAATCGTAGTCCACATAAATAAATTAGTCGAAGTGTCACCAGTTTCCAAGGCTAAAGGGTGATAAGAGAACGTTATCCAATCCATATATTCTTTATTTTGGACTTTATTGAGGAGTCTATTCCGATCTTTAATCTAAGTTTCAGGGACAGTCTACCAAATAGGTGCTGGGCATTAGAATAGCCCCGGTATTTCTGGAGTATTCGCGTCGGCGCGGAGTTTGGGGCCGCGCTTTTGCGGAGCAAGCAGCCGGTCAAGTTCCGCCTCCAATCGCTTCACGAACATTTCGTCGCCACAGGGGCGGCCGGTGCGTGTCGCGTCGCGCAGCTCCTCGACCTCTTCCTCGCGCAGGCCGCGGGCCAGCCAGTCGGTCCACGCCATAAACCGGCCGGTAAGCGGGTCGCGCACCCCTGCCGCAAACGGCCGCTCCGGATCGAGCATCGGATCGGCTTCGCCCAGCGCCTGCGCCCGTGCGCTCGACCACGGCCAGCACTCGGCGTCGGAAAAAAAGATGTCGCCGCGCCGGTTGCCCCGGTGGGCGATGTGGTAGGGAACTCCCTCGACGACGCGCGCCAATCTTGCCATGACCAACGAATAACACCCTCCGTTTCCGAAAAGCAAGATAATTTAGTATCCTGTCCCCGTAACTCTGTCCCCGTAACTCCGTAACTCCGTAACTCTGTCCCCGTAACTCCCGTAACTCCCCGTAACTTCCGCAACTCTGTCTCTGTAACTTTGGATCTTGAAAGTTCAGTAATTATTTGCCATAGTCCCCGGGGATCTTGCAGATGCTCCTGAATAGATGATCCATATCCGGATGAAAGGGGCTTGCTTCGATGTTCGACGCGCTGTTTAAGAGGAAGGCGCCCAAAGAGGGTTTAACTGGGAATAATGGCGTAATCGACCGCAGTCTGTTCAGTCTTTCCGGCCAGAATGTTTTATTGACCGGCGGCGGGCAGGGGCTTGGCAAATCGATCGCCCTGGGGCTTGCCGCCTATGGCGCCAACGTGGCCATCATCGACCTGAATCCGGTATCGGCCCAGGCCACCGCCGCCGAACTCGAGCAGCTCGGGGTTCAATCGATGGCGATCCACGGCGACATCACGAGCGAGACTGACGTTTCGCAGGCGATGGATTCGATCGTCAGCCGCTGGGGCAGCCTCGACGTGCTGGTCAACAACGCCGCCAGCGCCTTCGTCAAGCCGGCGGAGGAGACGGGCCTGGATGAATTCCGCGCGCTCTACGAAACATGCGTGTTCGGCCTGTTTAATTGCTCGCGGGCGGCGTTCGGGCGCATGTCGCGGGGGAAGGGCGGGTCGATCATCAATATCGCGAGCATCGCCGCGATGACCGTCCTCGCGCCGTGGGAGCACGCCTGTTACAACTCGGCGAAAGCCGCCGTCATCGCGCTCACCAGGTCGCTCGCAGCGGAATGGGCCCCCCATAACATCCGCGTCAATGCGATCGCCCCGGGGTTCATGGCCACGCCGCCGATGCTGGTCGTGCGCGACAACGACCCCGAACTATGGCGGCAACAAATGGGGCGCGTGCCGATGGGCCGGCCCGGCGAGCCGCGCGAACTCCACGGCGCCGCCGTGTTCCTCGCCAGCCGGGCATCCGCCTACATGACGGGCCAGGTCCTCACGCTCGACGGCGGACGCATGTGCTGAACCGTTCGTGCTCGTGCTCGTGCTCGTAATCGTAATCGGAAATCGAACTGACAGCGCCGCTACTGCAGGCAGACGCGAATTCGTTCATCGAGGAGTCCCTGCGTCGTTCCGCGCTCGACGGCGCTCGCGACGGTGCGCAGCGCTTCGCCGAACACCGCCGCCACCGCATTCAAATCCTGATCCGTGTGGCTGTAACACACGGTCAGGGCTCCCTGGGTGATGATCCCCGCGCGCGCGAGTTCCTGGATGAGCAGCCAGCGTAGCTGGCGAGCGCCGACCCGGCCGTGATCCTCGAACCGAAGGCAGGGCCGCGCGTCCTGTCCCTCAAACCCTGTGTTCAGCCCATGCTGTTTCGCCTGCGCGGCGTAGGCCTCGCGCAAAAAGCGCCCTTTGCGCGCGAGCTCGCGGCAGACGTTTTTCCCGCGCAATTCGCCGAGCGTGGCCAGCGCGGCCGCGATCGACACCGACTCGGCCTCGAACGTCATCCCGTAGCGGGCCTGGGGGAGCAGGCGCATGAAGCGCTCGCTTCCGGCCAGCACCGAAAGCGGCAGGCCGTTGGCAATCGATTTGCCGAAACAGCTCAGGTCGGGCGTGACCGCCCAGACCTCCTGCGCCCCGCCGGGGGCGACCCTGAATCCGCTGACCATCTCGTCGAAAATGACGAGGCCTCCGTGGCTGCGAACGATCTCGACGATTTCGCGGATCGTTTCGGCTTCGGCCCAGGGCGGCGCCATCGGGTCGAGGATGAGACACGCGATATCGTGCGGCCAGCGGCGGAACGCGCCCGAGACGGCGGCCGGCGTCAGCTCGGGCAGCGTATGAATCAACCGTCGCATCGCCCGCGGGATCCCGCGGCAATCCGATGAAGCCATCCACCAGTCATGAAACCCGTGATATCCGTAGTGGATGACATGCTCGCGCCCGGTGACCGCGCGCGCCAGCCGCACCGCGCCCGCGGTCACGTCCGAGCCGTTCTTGCCATAGCGGATCTGTTCGGCGCCGGGGACGATCTCGCGAAGCACATTCATCAAAGTGAAAAAGTTGGGATCGGGGACGCCCAAGTTGGCGAATTGCCGTGCCTGGCGCCGGATGGCCCAGCTCACCGCCGGGTAGCCATAGCCGAGCAGGTTCGTGCCCCAGGCCGAGTTCAGGTCGATGAATTCGCGCCCCTCGTGATCGATGAGGCGTCCGCCGCGCCCGGCTGTCCCCTGCATCGGATGCAGGTGCGGGCTGAGGTCCCAATCGTAGATTTTCTGCGGTTCGGCGGCCGGAGTTCGCGACAGACGCCGGCGTATCCAGCCGATCAGTCGTCTTGGAAAACTGCGCGTGCCGGTCATGTGATACACGATCTCCAGCTTCGCTACCTGACCAGGTTGCCTGGTTGATCCAGACTGTAGCTGAAAAAGCGGACAAGGCTCAATGGCAATCAACAACCTGCTTGGCAGCGGGGCACCACCCCGGTTTCGAGTTTCTGCTTGACGGTGGTCCTGACGCGGACTAACTGTCAACTTACCCACGGTTTCGTTTGCGGCATGGATGTGAGGTCTTTGATGCAGCGTCTATTGAGTCGATTGTCCTCGAAAATTCGTAAAATGAAGGTGGCTGCCGCCGCCAAAATCAGGAATTACGTCAGCACGGCCTGGCTGAGGAAACTCTTTCCCCATACCGGCGAACCCGATGAATTTGCACACCGGCTTCAGCGCACGCATGCGGCAATGATCGACATCGATGGCCAGGAAGCGGGCCTGGTGATCTGCCAATTCATTTATCCCGATCTTGACGGAAGCATTCAGGCCGGCGTCGTGAAATTTTTCCTACCCCTGGAGCTGAAGGAGCGACCCGGCCGGCGTGTGCCGCTGTTGCACAACGCGGGCTATGAAATCGGCGATGAGGAAGCCGTGAACTATCTCAAGGAAGGGATCGCCGTCTCGACGGTTCACAATCATCCGCTGAATGTGTTGTCGCGCGGGCCCAAACTGGAATGGGCGCTGATGCACGCGATGCGCCGTCTTGCGTTTGTCGATGACGGGCGGGTGATGGTCAAGGGGAGCTGCACCGGCGGCAATCAGGCGCTCTTGTCGGCGGTGGAAACTTTCCCGCTCGTTTGCGCCATGCCGATCGTTCCCCTTGTCAATCTGGCCTACAGTCTCTCTTACCTCGGCAAATCCCAGCCTGTGGCAACTTCTTGCCGCCCGGGGTCGAGCAGGCCATGGCTTCCGACCGTAGCCGGCCAGCAGGAACTCCTTACTCAGGCCGCGGAGCGTTTCGGCGCCGATTTTGAGGCGCCGGCGTATTTCGAGCTGTCGCCGGTGCGCCTGGTCGAATATGTCACGGCTCCAGTCCTGGCCGTGTTTTGCACCGGCGACTTGAACGTGCCCGTGGATCAGGTGGACCCGGAATTGACCCGGCCTTACGATGCGGCCGATTTTCCCGACGGCTACACGCGCGATATGTCGGTGCTCGTTGCGCATCCCGAGCGGCGCGTCCGCCTGCTGGATGTGATTCCCGCCGGCAGGCGCGAGATTTTTAGCGTGCCTGTTCCGAAAGATGCCAGAAAAAAGCGAATGGGCGGCGACGACTTCAACGGTAAGCCGCTGGATGTGCCGTTCAGCCGTTCACGCCAGTGGAGCATCGCGGTCATTGATGAGGGCCCTCCGGAACCGCGCCACAGCCACTTCAAGCACTACATTCAACCGGACACCACGAACTTCAGGCATTGGGCGGATGGGGTTGGGATTCAAGAGGATCAACTGACTCCGGGTAAACTTGCGTGGCTGATGAAACGCTACCTGGACGTGCAGCCGCTGGAGTTCATGGTGACTCCCGGGCAGGCGGCGCCCTACACATGCCGGCTGCTGGATTTCCCGCAAGCCGAACGGGCCGACGTGCTGCGCGGCCTGATCACATTCGCGCGCAGCGATGCCGCGGCAACCCGCCTGGCGGAATGCTACACGGCGCTGCCCGCGGAACTCAAAGGCCTGGGCGAGGCGCTCGGCACGGGCTCGGCCGAGTCCGTGCGGCGGGCCCTTGCCGAAGCCTCGGTGGCCAACGAAGTTTGCCGTTCTCAGATCAGACATGAGCCGCGAGTGGGGCGCGGAGCGAATGGCAACGAGCGCGTTCCCGAGAAACTGACGCATTTCTTCGGGCAGGGTTACCACCGTGTTTACCGCGATTACCTGTTGCCGCCGGAACTGACCCGGGTCGAGGTGGATTTCCTGATCCGCGTGTTGCGGCCGCAGCGCGGCGAGCGGTGGCTCGACATGCCCTGTGGCTACGGCCGGCATCTGGCGGCGCTGGCCGAGTCGCGGCTCGAACTCCGGCTCGTCGGCGGCGACTTAAGCCGCGATTACCTGCGCGAGCCCGGGCTGCGCGAGGTCGCCGCCGTCGCCGCCTGCGACATGCGCCGGCTGCCATTCGCCGACGGCTCGTGTGACGTCGTGCTCAACATGCTCAACAGCTTCGGCTATTACCCGCCGGAAAAAACCGGGGCGCAAGAGGACGGCCGCGCCGCCGGGATCATGCCGCCTCTGGACGATCGCGCCACGCTGGCCGAGTTCGCGCGCGTGCTGAGGCCGGGCGGGCGGCTGGTGCTGGACCTGGCAAACCGGCGCGCGCTGATCGAGCGGGTGCAGCGCGACCCGATGATCCGTTATGCCGGCGCGGAGTACGAATCGCTGGAGCGGTTCACGTGGGATCCGGAAACCGAGGTGATGCGGAACGAGACGGTCTGGCGCTGGCCCGGCGGCCGTGAACGTGCACGCTACCACATGTGGCTTTTCGCGCCGTGGCAGATCGCGAACGAGCTGAAACTGAACGGACTCGAAGTGGAGAAGATTTTCGGCGGTTTCGACGGCCGGCCTTTCGATTCCGGCAAGTCCGAGCGGATGTTGGTCATCGCAAAGAAGTAAACTGCCTTGGGCGCCATCAATGGTTTCGGTTTGACAAATCGCCGATTGGTTCGATTACGCCGTAAGGCGTGAAATTGAATGTAAAATGCGCACAAAATTTCTGTGCTACAAGGCGTAAGCAATCACCGTGTGTCCGCGTACCGCAATCGGGTTGCGCCAGCTCCGGGTATGTGGTTGGTTCTGGCTTTGCCAGGCTTCGATTACGATTACGAGCACGAGCACGAACGGATAATTTTCGGCAAGTGTCTTTTACTCACAACGCCTGGCGGATCCTCTCGTCGAGAATTCCATGCGTTGAACCCTGATCGATGGCGATGCGCACCATGCCGAGGGCTTTCGCCAGCGCCGCCGCAATCGCTCGCACATCACGATCCGTGTGGCCGTAGCACAGGTTGAACCAGCCTTGGGTCAGGATCCCCGCGCGCGCCAGTTCCTGAATACAGATCCAGCGCAGTTCGCGCGCGGTGAGCGCGCCATGACTCTCAAACGATAGCATCGGCCGGACGTCCACCCCGACGAGGGCCGTATTCAAGCCGTATTCACGCGCGGCCCGGGCGTAAGCCTCGCGCAACGCGCGGCCTTTGGCCGCCAGCGCCAGCCAGACCTTTCGCTTGCGTACCTCGTGCAGCGTCGCCAGCGCCGCGGCAATGGACACCGCCTCGCCTTCAAATGTCATTCCGTAATTGATCGTGCTGATGTGGCGCATCCAGCGCTCGGCGCCGGCAACGACCGAGAGCGGCATGCCGTTGGCGATGGCCTTGCCAAAACAGCACAGATCCGGGACAACGTCCCACACTTCCTGCGCGCCGCCGAGCGCGACACGGAATCCGCTCAGGACCTCGTCGAAGATCACCAGCGCGCCGTGGCGATGAACGATCCCGACGATCTCGCGCACCGTTTCCGCGCTGGCCCATGGCGGAACCAATGGATCGAGGATCAGGCAGGCGATCTCGCCCGGATGGCTCCTGAAGACGAAATCCACGGCCGCGGGCGTCAGTTCGGGCAGCGTGAGGATCAACTGGCGCAGCGCCATCGGAATGCCTTCGCACGTTGTTGATGCCATCCACCAGTCGTGAAACCCATGATAGCCATGGTGGACGACGCGTTCGCGGCGCGTTATGGCACGGGCCAAACGCACAGCGGCCGTCGTCGCGTCCGAGCCGTTCTTGCCAAACCGCATGCTCTCGACGCCCGGGATGTTTTCGTGAAGAAACAGCCACAACTCGTCCGCGCCCGGAAAAGGCATGGCCGGATTCGTGAACTGGCGGGCCTGGCGCTGGATCGCTTTGACCACGCAACGATAGCCGTGACCCAGAATGTTCGAGCCGGAACCACCGTAAAGATCGATATAATCCCGGCCCTGCTTGTCAATCATGTGCCCCGCGTAAGCCTTGACCATCTCCGTGGGATGGATGTGGCGATTCAGCTCATAATCCCGGACGGGTTCGCATGATTCGGCAGGCTCCACAGCCGTTGACGAAAATTCGTCTCTCATGCTTATCAACCTTCCCTTTCAAGAAACCAGCCTGGGCCTGATCTCCACCGGCGCGACAGTATCCCAGCCGGGTTCCATTTCGATGGTGAAGTGAATCAGCTTGTAGAGCACGTCGTATTCCACCGTGATGTCGCCGGCCGGATGGAGGGCAATCGTGAGGCCATAGCGTCCGCAAAGAAGCGGCAGTTGCTCGATGTCGAGACGGAAGGCGCCTTTGCCGTCCCACGGACGGCTGGGCTGCGCGTCGCGAAAGGCGCGCCACAGGCTCAGCAGCGTGCCGGAGGCGGTATCTTCCAGGGCCACCACGCAATCGACCGACTCGATGCCGGGCGCGGCCGTGTAGGCAACCTCGATGGCCATGGCCTGGCCTCTGCGGAAGTGCGAGCACCGCCGGCCTGATTCATCGAGCAGGCGGACTTCCGTGATGTGGGCTTCACCGCCTCCGAAGCGGCCGGAGACGCCGGCGGCCACGGCGCGTTCATTGAATTGGCCCGCTGGGGCCGCGTACTGGCGCGCGATCAAATCGCTGTGATAGTCGGCCAGCACGGCGGCGGCCGGGCCGATGCGGTGGACGCGCCCACCCTCGAGCCAGACCACGCGGCCGCAAACGCGCTCGGCCTGCTCGGGATAATGCGTGACGAGGACCAGCGTCATGCCGCCCTCGATCATCCGGCGGATGCAGCACAGGCAGCGCTCCTGAAACGCGAGGTCACCGACAGCCAGCACTTCATCGACCAGCAGCACCTCCGGCTGGGTGTGCATGGCAATGGCGAAGCCCAGGCGCACGAACATGCCCGAGGAGTAATGCTTGACGGGCATCTCACGGAACTCGGCCAGTTCGGCGAAATCGAGGATCGGCTCGATGCGCTCTTCGATCTGCGCGGCGGAGAGGCCAAAGATGGAGCCTTGGAGGCGGATGTTTTCCTCGCCGGAGAGATCCGGGTGAAAGCCGGCGCCCAGTTCGATCATTCCGGTCACGCGCCCCGACGCGCGGACCGTGCCGGCGGTTGGCGTGGTGATCCCGGCAATGATTTTGAGCAGGGTCGACTTGCCCGACCCGTTGGGGCCGATGAGGCCGATGGCTTCACCCCGGGTGATTTCCAGGTCGATGCCGTCGAGAGCGGTGATGAGGTCGCTGCGCGCACGCCGCGAGAGACTGGTTAGCATCGTTTCCTTGATCGTGTCGGCGCGGTCGTCCCGGCGCGAGTAGAGTTTCCCAACGCCGCGCAGGCTCACGGCGTACTCGGTTGGGATTTCGGTTTGCTGATCTGCCACCATTATTCCCTCAACAGGGCACGGCATGCGTAATCCTGAAGCCGGCGGTAGATCTTCAGCAGCCGGCCGACGATGAAGATGCGCACCCCCCCGAGGCGCGACCGGTTATTCACGGTCAGCACATGATCGGTCGTCAAGCGCAGCAGGTGGGCCAGCGCGCGCGGGTGGCGCCGTGCCAGCGGGCTGCGGCTGAGCCGGTGGATCATCCCCGCCGGAAAACTGCGCTTGCTGGCCATATAAAACAGGCAGTCCCAGAACAGGCTGTTGTCCTCGTGATGCATGTCCAGCATGAACGATGAACGGCGCAGGTTCACGCGCCTGACGTCCTCCACGTCCTCGGGCCGGATGGCGCCGCGCTCGAGCAGCGTGCGCGTGAGTGCGTAGCCCGGATAGTGCGACAGGGGCTCGCACTCCACGATGAACGGGCGCGGCAGGCGCAGGAGCAGTTCCAGGGTCAGTTGATAATCCTCGAACGTTTCCAGCGGGTTGCCGAGTATCAGGTCGATGCAGAATTCAATGCCACAGTCGTGCAGCGTCGTCGCCGCGGCGATGATGTCCTCGTTGCTCTCGACGCGGCGATAGTATTCGTTGCGAATTCGCGGGGAACCGGACTGGACGCCCATGGTCATCAACCTCACGCCGGCCCGCTTGAGCAACTCAAGGGCCGGGCGTTGCGCGACGAGCGGGTGGCAGTAACAAACAAACGTGAGGCCGATCTCGGCACGGTAGATTTCGGCGAATTCGCGCAGCCACGGCACGTCGCAGCTGAAAATGTCGTCCCAGAAATGGATATCGACGAGATTGGGATACCGCCGCCGGGCGCGGCGCAGTTCCTCGATGACATAGCCCACCGAGTGCCGGCGGACGTACGGCCCGAGTCCCGTGCAAAGTTCGCGCAGGGGCTGGTGCAGGCAATAGGTGCAGCGGAACGGGCAGCCGCGCGCGGTCATGTGCGGATAGGCGAACGTTTGATCGAGCGCGGGCAGGGCTTGCGGCATTCCCTGGTCGATGAAGAACATCCGGTCGTCCATGAGCGTGGGGAATGGGAGCGTATCGAGATCGGCGATCAGCGGCCGCAGTTCGTTTTTGATCAGGGCGCCGTCGCGCTTGAACCATAGATTGCGCACGTGGTGGAAGGGTCTGCCTTCCCTCAGCGCGGCGGCCAGCTCGAGCAGCGGCTCTTCGCCCTCGCCGATGCAGACCGCGTCGGCGTGATCCAGGCAGGGCTCCGGGCAGACGGTGGGATGAGGGCCACCCCACACGATCAAGGCCCCCGTTTCGCGACGCAGCCGCGCGGAGACCTGCGCGGCCAGTTGACAGTGCACCGAGAACACGTTCAGGCCAACAAGCAGCGGGTCCAACCGCTTGACCAGTTCAACGAGCGCATCGACATCATCCGGCTGGGGAGGCTCGAGAATATAGTTGAGACCGGTCTGTTTGAAAAAGATGGAATGCACAGGGACGTCCGCGCGGCGCAAAACGGCATCGAGCGTCCGAATGGCCATGGAATGCATCTGGTAGAAAGCGATGAGGACGACCGGTTGCGTTTTCATGAGCGAACACTACTTGGTTTATGGAGCGAGTATCCTTATAGGCCCATGCCATCGCAGATCCTCATGATGCGGAGCCTTGTCAACATAACGGGACAAAATTATACTGCGGACTCTGCCTTGTCATCAGAAAAAACAAAAACTGCGCCGGCGTTGCCGGTCGCTTGCCTGTCGTGGTATTTCAGTAAAGGGAGCGGCGGAGGCGAGGATTTTGAAACGACACATCATTGTGGTGGGCGGCGGGGCGGCGGGACTGATGGCGGCGGGATGCGCGGCACAGGCCGGCGCGGACGTGCTCGTCCTCGAAAAAATGGCCCGACCCGCCCGCAAGCTCGGCATCACCGGCAAGGGCCGCTGCAACCTGACCAACGTCGCCGACCTCACCGAGTTCATCGCGCATTTCGGCAGGACCGGCAAATTCCTCCACCATGCGTTTTCGCGCTTTTTTTCCGGCGACCTCATCGCTTTTTTTGAAAGCCAGGGCCTGCCGCTCGTGACTGAGCGTGGCGGCCGCGTTTTCCCCGCGAGCGCCAAGGCCCCTGACGTCGTCCGTGCACTTGTGCACTGGGTCAAGGCCCAGGGGGTCCAAGTAAAACACTCCGCGCCGGTCGATGAACTTGTTCTTATCGATGGCCGCGTCACCGGCGTCGTCGTGCAGGGCCACCGGTTCGACTGCGACGGCGTGATCCTGGCCACCGGCGGCGCGTCGTATCCCGCGACCGGTTCGACCGGCGACGGCTACCGGCTGGCCGCGAAGGCCGGCCACGCCGTCGTGCCGATCCACCCGGCATTGGTCCCGCTGGAGACCGCGGAAGCCACAAAATCAATGGCGGGGTTGACGCTGCGCAACGTCGGCGTCCGGCTCCTGGTCAACGGCAAAAAGCGCCGCGAGCTCTTCGGCGAGATGTGCTTCACCGACTCCGGCGTCTCCGGCCCGCTCATCCTGACGCTGAGCGGCGAGGCCGTCGATGCGCTGCGGCGGGGCGATGCGGTCCATGTCTCGATAGACCTCAAGCCCGCGCTGGACGATAATAAGCTGGATGCGCGCCTGCGGCGGGACTTCGCCGAACGCGGCCGGGAAACGATGCGGAGCCTGCTGCGTGGATTGCTGCCGCCCGAGATGGTGCCGGTTTGCCTCGAGCAGACCGCCATCGTGCCGGAGGCGATGGGCAACCAAATCACCGCCGCCGAGCGCACGCGCCTGAGGCACTGGCTCAAGAATTTCCGCCTCACGGTGACCGGCCACCGCCCGTTCGCCGAGGCCATCATCACCGCCGGCGGGGTCGATATCCGCGAGGTCGATCCCAAGACGATGCAGTCGCGCCTGGTCCAGGGGCTCTATTTCGCCGGCGAGATTCTGGACCTTCAGGCCGATACCGGCGGCTATAATCTGCAGGCGGCGTTTTCGACCGGCTGGCTGGCCGGAACCAGCGCGGCGCGAGAGAGCTGAGAGGAAACGATGTTCATCCCGACCACACCCGGGGAGGTCGCGCGGCTTGGCTGGAGCGGGCTCGATGTGATCCTCGTGACCGGCGACGGCTATATCGACTCGCCGTTCGTCGGCGTGGCCGTCATCGGCCATGTGCTCCTCAAGGCCGGCTACCGGGTCGGCATCATCGCGCAGCCGGATACCGGTTCTGCGATCGACATCGGGCGCCTCGGCGAGCCCGGGCTCTTCTGGGGCGTCACGGGCGGCTGCATCGATTCGATGGTGGCCAACTACACGGCGATCGGGCGCCGGCGCAAGTCCGACGACTACACCCCCGGCGGCGTCAACGACCGCCGCCCCGACCGCGCGGCCATCGTCTATAGCAACCTGATCCGCAAGCATATGAAGGGCGGCCGGCCGATCGTCCTCGGCGGCCTCGAGTCCAGCCTGCGGCGCATGGCGCAGTACGATTTCTGGTGCGACAAGATCCGGCGCTCGATCCTGTTCGACGCCAAGGCTGACTACCTGCTCTACGGCATGGCCGAGCGCTCGGTGGTTGAGCTGGCCGATTGCCTCAAGGCGGGCCGGTCGCCGTCGGCCGTGCGCGGGCTGTGCCACATCGCCCCGCAGCCGCCCGAGGGCTGCCTCGTGCTGCCGTCGTTTGCCGAGTGCGCCGCAAGCAAGGACGCGTTCACGCGGATGTTCCATGAATTTTACCGCAACAACGATCCGGTCTCGGCGCGGGCGCTGGCCCAGCAGCAGGACACCCGTTACCTGATCCAGACCCCCCCCGCGCCCTACCTCGTCGGCAAGGAGCTGGACGCCGTCTATGAGCTGCCGTTCGAGCGGGCATTGCATCCATACGATCGGCGGCGGGGCGACGTCAAGGCGCTCGAGACGATCCGCTTCTCCATCACCACGCACCAGGGCTGCTACGGCGAGTGCAACTTCTGCTCGATCACGGTGCACCAGGGGCGGCGTGTGCGCTGGCGCAGCGAGGCCTCGATCCTGGCCGAGGCGCGCGAGATCGCGAAGCACCCGCTTTTCAAGGGCACGCTGCACGACGTCGGCGGCCCGACCGCCAACATGTATGGGATCGAATGCGCGGTCAAGTCCAAGAGCGGCCCATGCCCCAATAAGCGATGCCTGTTCCCCGAGGTCTGTTCCAGGCTGCAGCCGGATCACGCGCGGCAGATCAAGTTGCTCGCGGCGCTGCGGCGCATCCCCGGCGTGCGCCGGGTGATCGTCGCGTCGGGCCTGCGCTACGACATGATCCTGGCCGACGAGCGCCACGGCGCGGGTTACCTCAGGCAGCTCCTGCGGCATCACATCCCCGGCCAGATGCGGATCGCGCCGGAGCATTCGGAGGCCGCCGTGCTGAAACGGATGGGCAAGCCCGGCCGCGACGCCGCGCTGCGTTTCAAGGCGCTGTTCGAGAAGATCCGCAAGGAGGAGGGGCAGAAGCAGTTCCTCACCTGCTACTTCATCGCGGCGCACCCCGGCAGCACCGCGCGCGACATGCGGTCGCTCAAGGCGTTCGCCGAACGCGAACTGCACATGCAGCCCGAGGACGTCCAGATCTTCACCCCCGCCCCCGGCACGTATTCCTCGCTGATGTACTGGACCGAACGCGACCCGTTCACCGGCGAGCCCATTCACGTCGAAAAGAGCGTCGCCGGAAGAACAAAGCAAAAAGATATCGTTACCGGAGGCGAAGGGCGCGCTCGGGCTCGTTCAAGATTCAAATAGTCGGATTGAAAATAAAATTCAGGTCACGAAAGGCACGAAATAAGAACACGAAAACCACGAAAATGTTTTCCGCAATTCAGTGGCTGAAGTCGGGCAATTCGATTTCGAAATAAATAAGTCGGCTGTCCCCATTAGCCTGTGCCGAACAGTATTGAGAGCGCCCCCGAAACTCCCTTTGCCGATATTAATGAAAATAAAATACTCCGGCTATTATAAATGCAAGTCCTAGTAGCATTGTATATATCGCAACATAATTGATATACTTTGAAGGCATTAACATCATGAAACAAATGATGCGAAATATTTCCTCTAACTCAGCCGACTTGCGCGCACTCTTTGAAATGCTCCATGAAACACCAATAGCGAATAAAAATACACCCACTAGCACGAAAACTATGTTAAACATCTCCCCCCCTTTCCTTCCGCGCTTTGGTTCTTTGGCGTTTTTGCGTGAATCATATATCCATTCTACGACGAATTACATCGCCGGTTTCTTATCGAAATCGAGGTCCCCGAACTTGGCCGGCTGATGGAAGTTCAGCTGGATTCCGATCGGTTTCCATGAGCCGTAGTGTTTGTGCGCGCGGATCGTGAGGTCTTCGGCGCTGCCGATGACCTTGAAGAAATTGCAGCGCCAATGCGCGCCGGGCAGGTCCGCGGCCGTGACCGGGAAAACCGCGCCGAGCGCCTCGATCGGGATGAACAACTCGACATACCACGTCGTCGGACGCTCGATCGGCGGGTAGATCGGCGAGGCCGGCATCGAGTGGCGCACCTGCAGCAGCATGAGCGTGGCGGTCGTCGGGGCCTCGGGCTTGTTGTAAGTGGGCGGATATTTGATTCGAACGTCGTCCGCGGGGCGATGCACCTTCCACAGGTAGGTGCCGCCGGCGTTGATCTCGAAGCTGGTGTAGCCGAGCGCCTTGTCCGGCTCGACAAAGAACTCGACGCAGGAGTCGCGCGAAACCATTCCCTGCAGGCGCGCGTGGGTCGCGACGACGTAGGTGTCCTCAACCTTCCACAGCAGGCGGATGCCAGCCTCGTCGTAGAGGACCTTGACGCGGGCCCTGGGGCGGGTCGAGGAGCTGTGCGTGGACCACTCGTCGATCGAGGCCGTGTTTGCCTGCCGCCAGGCGGGGCTGTCCCAGTAAGCTGCCCAATCGCCGCCGAACTCGGGCTTCACGCGGGCGTAATGGACGACGTAGCCGTCGGCCTTGGCGGCATGAGGACTCACTGAGGCGCAGGCGGGCGCCAGGCAGAGAATCATCAGGATACAGAACAGGTTGCGCATGGGTTTCACCACGTATGGATTTTGGCGGAATGGTAAAGAGCGGCGGGGGGAATGTCAATGCACGAAGAAGCAGAGGGAACACAGGTTTTGTTCTTTTCCTTCTCAGACTGCTTATTTAAAGTAAAACGGTTGGAAAATTCGCGAGCACGAGGTTTGCATGGTTGTTACCGTGAAGCATGTTCCTGTTCAGGAGCTTCAAAAACGGATTCCTGCAAAATTCCGCAAGCTCCCGCGACCGAAGTTGTCGAAGCGGGAGTATGTGACGCTTCTTGTTTTCCAGAATAGTGTTGAGATCTCATCCGCGGTCAGGCATGCACTGGAGAAATTAATCCCGTGCGATGAGCAGATCATTGCATACGGATTCGAGTTTACGCGCGAGGCGCTTGAATGCTTTGAAAAGGTGAATGCCGTGGTTGTTTATTTTCGAAATTCGATCGAGTGGACAGACGAAAGCTACGATCGAATTCGTCGCATGGGATGAAACAAGCGGGCAATAAGGAACTGCAATGAAACTAGAAGAACTTGGATATGATCCTGATCTCCAAAAATTCAGGATCGAAAATCATCTCGGGGAGTTCGACGTCGGCCGCGTCGTTGCGGAGCACAAGGAGCGGTATGTCGTCAGGACGGAAACGGGCGAATACGAGGCCGAGATCACCGGCAACATGCGGTTCTCGGCGAGGAGCCGCGAGGATTTTCCCGCCGTCGGCGACTGGGTGACGCTGGTGAATTGCGATGCGGATTTTTGCATCATCCATAAAATCCTGCCGCGTTTCTCGATGATTTCGCGACGCGCCGTCGGCCAATTCGGCGAGATCCAGATCATCGCGACGAATATCGATTGCGCGTTCCTGGTCCAGGCCGCCGACAGGGATTTCAACATCAACCGGCTCGAGCGTTACATCACGATCTGCCATTCGTCAAAGGTGAGCCCGGTCGTTGTCTTGACGAAGACCGATTTGATCGATGAGCCGAAAATCGCCGAAATTGTGAACAGGATCCATCAACGAATTCACAATATCCCGGTCATTGCCATTAGCAACGAAACCCGAAACGGCTACGAGGCGCTGACGAGGCTGATCGAAAAGGGAAAGACGTACTGCATGCTCGGGTCATCGGGGGTCGGGAAATCGACCTTGTTGAATCATCTCTCCGGCCGAACCGTCATGCGGACGGATGCCATAAGCAATCGCACCAACAAGGGCCGGCACGTCACAAGCCACCGCGAATTGGTCGTGTTGGATGACGGCGGGATTCTGATCGACAATCCCGGCATGCGGGAAGTCGGGATCGCGGATGCGGCCGGTGGGCTGGAAACCACGTTCGACGAAATATTTGGCTTCTCTCGGAACTGTAAATTCAAGGACTGCACGCACACCACCGAGGCCGGATGTGCGGTTCTTGAAGCGGTGGAACGAGGGGAAATCGACCGGGAGTCGTATGAAAGTTATCTGAAGATGGAAAAAGAGAAGGCGCATTTCGAATCGTCGGCCGCCGAACGGCGCAAGAAGGACAAGGATTTCGGGAAGATGTTGAAAAACTATAAAAAAGGCATAAACAAAAAGAGTTATTAAAGATCGTTGCGTGAAAATGTTTTGGTCGATGAATCGGTTCGACAATTCGCTGCGCGGTTGCATATGATGGCCCATCTTGCGGGGCTGCCGGATGGGCACAATGCTACAGACCGCCGGGGCGAACACACTCGAACCGATATCCGAAATCCGCGACCCGGAATTCGAAACGCGAACGATCGCGCGCGTCCTGTGGCGGATCATCCCGTTCATCATCCTGCTGCAATTCCTGAATTACCTCGACCGCGTCAACGTCAGCTTCGCCAAGCTCACCATGAGCGAGGACCTCGGCTTTTCCGAGTCGGTCTATGGCTTCGGCGCCGGCATCTTTTTCGTCAGCTATTTCATCTTCGAGATCCCGAGCAACCTGATCCTCGACCGCGTCGGGGCGCGGCTGTGGCTGGCGCGCATCATGATCACGTGGGGCGTGATCTCCTCGCTGATGATGTTCGTGAAGGGCGCGGCCAGTTTCTACACGCTGCGCTTTTTGCTCGGCGCGGCCGAGGCCGGCTTCGCGCCCGGCATCCTCCTCTACTTCACCTACTGGCTGCCGCTGCGACTGCAGGCGCGCGCCGTCGCGTGGTTCCTCACAGCCACGGCTTTTTCGGGGTTGATCGGCTCGCCGGTGGCCGGGTGGCTGCTCAAGCTCGACGGCACGCCGCTGTTCGGCCATCCGCTGGCCGGCTGGCAATGGCTGTTCCTGCTCGAGGGCATCCCGAGCGCCTTGGCGGGGATCGCCGTGTTGATCTGGCTGACCGACCGGCCCGAACACGCGCGGTGGCTCACCGCCGGCCAGCGCGAATGGCTGAGCCGGCGCATCGCCGACGAGCGCCGCGAGCGCCTCAGCCACGGCTGCCACTCGCTCAAGGACGCGCTCATCAGCGGCCGCGTCTGGCTGCTGGCGGTCATTTACGTCACGCTCATGTTCGCGTTTCAGGTCTATAACTTCTGGCTGGCCACGATCATCAAACAGGCCGCTCATCTGGAAAACAATGTGACCGTCGGGCTGCTCACGGCGATCCCATACACCGCGGCCGCGGTGGCGATGGTCTTCGCCGGCCGGCACTCCGACCGCACCGGCGAGCGGCGCTGGCACGTGATCGTCAGCGCCGGGATTGCCGCCGCCGCGCTTCTGCTCTGTGCGTGGACCGATTCGCCCGCCTTGACGATCGCCCTGCTCGCGGTGGGCGCCGCCGGAGTGTGGAGCACGCTCGGGCCGTTCTGGGCGATCCCGCCGGTGTTCCTGACGGGGGCGGCCGCCAGCGCCGGCATCGCGCTGATCAATTCGTTCGGCAATCTCGGCGGCTTTATCGGGCCGTATCTGGTCGGGGTTTTGAAGGACTACACTCACGGCGGCTACAAGGCGGGCCTGGTCGCATCCGCCGTCGCGCTCATCCTGGCCGGCGTGCTGACGTGGCGCGTCAAGCACAAGTAGCCGCCGTTTCATTTCCTCTCCCGCTCAAATCGCTTGTGATATAATCCTTGATTAAAACCGGTTTTTTCGCCGCGAACGTTCCGCGAAAAGGAGAGCCCCCATGTACAGAAAGGCTGTCTTTCCGGGAAAGTATATCCAGGGTATCGGCGCGCTGGGCGAGTTGCCCGCGCTGGTCGATCTGCTGGGCCGGCAGGGGCTGGCGCTGGCCTCGCCGTCGGTCCGGGATAAGGTCCTGCCCGGTTGCGGCATCGACTTGAAAGCGCATGGCATCCCGGTCGAACTGTTCCGCGGCGAGTGCTGCGAGAAGGAACTGGAGCGCGTGGCCGGCGTCGTTTCGCAACAGCACGTGGATGTCCTGGTCGGCATGGGCGGCGGCAAGACGATCGACACCGCGAAGATCGTCGCCGACCGCTCGCGCATCCCGGTGGTCATCATTCCCACGATCGCCTCGACCGATGCCCCGACGAGCGGGTGCGCCGTGTGCTACTCCCCGGATGGTGTTTTTGAGGCGATCTATTACCAGAACAGCAATCCGGCGGCGGTGCTGGTCGATGTGGGGATCATCGCGGCGGCGCCGGTGCGGTTCCTGGTGGCGGGAATGGGCGACGCGCTATCGACCTGGTTTGAGGCCCGCTCGTGCGAGCGCACCCAGTCGGTCAACGAATGCGGCGGCCACAGCACGGGGGCGGGCCTGGCCATCGCCAAGCTCTGTTACGAAACCCTGCTCGCCTATGGCGTGGCCGCGAAAATCGCCTGCGAGCGCCACCTGGTCACGCCGGCGCTGGAGCATGTCATCGAGGCCAACGTTCTGCTCAGTGGCGTCGGATTCGAAAGCGGGGGGCTGGCGGCGGCGCATGCCATCCACAACGGCCTGACCGCGCTGCCGCAGACCCATGCGTTCTATCACGGCGAGAAAGTCGCGTTTGGCGTTCTGGCCGGGCTCCAACTCGCCGATGCGCCCGCGGAGGAGATCGATACGGTTTTTTCGTTCTGCGAAGATGTCGGCCTGCCGACGACGCTTGCGGACCTCGGCTTGGCCGAGGCGGGGCGTGAAGAGCTGATGACGGCGGCAGAAAAAACCTGCGCCGCCAAGGAGAGCGTTCATCACGAAGCCGGCGAGATGACCGCGGAAAAAGTCCTCAGCGCCATGCTGGTGGCGGATGCCATCGGCCGGGAGCGCAAAAACGACGGGACGCGGCGACGGGAACTTCAGGATTCCGGAATCGGCCGCGGTCTCGATGACAGCCTGCCTGGCGGGCATCGGGCCCCGGCGCGCACCAGGCACGTACAAAAAAAAGGGGGCGCTGGCAACGTGCCCAACGCCCTTTCGGCTGAAGGAGATCCGTGAAATTAGTTGTCGCGGGTCTTGGCTTCGTCGCTGAAGCGATAGATGTCGCCGTAGCTGACGGTGCCGTTGGTCGGGTCGTAGCGCATGCCGTTATACAGCGTATCGGGGCCGATCGGCTTGCCGTCCCTATCGATGCCGATCGACGGGCTGGGCAGCGCCTCGTTCTTGATGATGATCTGCTCGGAGAAGTAGCCGCCGGTGTTGGTCAGGCCGTCCGGGCCAAGGCTCCAAGTCATCCACGTGGTCTTCGGGAAGGCATGATAGTCACGGCAATAACCGCTCGGATACTTCGCGCTGGGGGTGCAGGGCACATAAGCGAGCGCGTAGAGGCGGTATTTGGGCTGGGACTGGCCGGCGATGATGCGGAAGATGTCGTTCGGGAACACGGAGATGTAGCTGATCGGCGTCGTGAGCAGCTTGCTGTCCATGCTCGTCGAGGTGCTGCCGTAGCCCAGCGGCGAGTAACGGAAGTGCGACGGATACGTGTTGTTGTCGATGCGATAGCTTTCCATCGCCAGCGAGATCGAGCGCAGGTCGTTCTGGGCGCGGGAAACGCGCGAACGAGTCTGGGCCTCGAGGAAGTTGGGGACGGCGATTGCCGCCAGAATCGCGATGATCGCGACAACGATCAAAAGCTCGATCAGAGTGAATCCATGACGTTTCATCTCCGAACTCCTTTTTAAATCAAGCAAGTTAACGGTTTTTCCCGTAATAAAGGAAACAACCTTAAATGGTGCAAACAAACGAACCGGACCAAAATCACAAAGCTATTGAGTTAAAATTCCAAATGAATGAACCGTTTTTCTTAACAGGAAATATTTTTTCTCAATATGAAACAGAACAACCGCAAAAATAAATTATCAAAGAAACAAAAACCCCCACCTCCCCCAAAGAGCAAAATCTCGTTCGGGATTCATCAATCGGGCTTTTTTTTCATCAGGGAGTAAGCAACTCAACATCATGCAACTGCTGCGGCGGCCACCGGAGAAAAATTTCACTTGCACGCGTACGGGGCCACACAAACACAGGCGTCGAAACTTGCCCGGAACCTGTGCACCCCAGGCACAAGACTCGGACGAACGGTCTCGTTTTGATCCTCGAACGGAAAGTCACGGGAACAACCAACCTCACCCCGACGGCCCATGAAAGAGCCAACTTTCTGTCGAGTTACGCCTGCCTAACGCTTTCACTCCCTCCCACTGAAATCGATCTCATGCGCAAGCAGTTCCCATCGTTGTAGCGATACTATACGAGATTAACACTTTTACGCAATTAGCAATTTGGCAGTATTATATTGCGAATTGTGTAATGGTTAAGTTATGCTCGCCATCATGAAACGGACTCGCCCACAGCGTAACATTCTTTACTTGCCGTTTTCGATTCAGCCGCAGTATTACACCGGCATCGCACAGTATGCCGGCCAGCACGGCTGGCATCTGAACGCCGATCCGGTTCGTTCGGGCAAGATTCCGTACGGCTGGGAAGGCGACGGCATCATCACGCTGCTCGGTGACGACCCTGAAGGCGCGCGTTACGTCACGCAACAGAAAGTGCCTTTTGTCGATCTCTCGATGGCCCGGTCCGACATCCCGGCCGCGCGTGTTGCGAAGGACAACGTGATGATCGGCAAGTTCGGCGCGCGGCATTTCCTCGAACAGGGCTGGCACAGCTTCGTGTTTTTCAGCCGCGAAGACAATCACGTCTGCCGGTTGCGGGTCAGCGGTTACCGCCAGGAGATCGAACACAACGGTTTTTCCTGCCGCGAACTGATTTGGCCGCGGACGGCCTATCCGGAACATGAGCGCTGGGACGTGGTTTGCCGCTGGCTGATCGAGCAATTGGGCAGCATGCCCAAGCCGGTGGCCGTCATGGCTTACAGCGATTACGATGCGGCGATGGTCGTCGATGCGTGCGCCGCGGGCGGATTTCCGATTCCCCACGACGTCGGCGTGTTGGGCGTGGATGACATTCCCGAGGTGTGCCAGTGCCTTTCGATGCCCCTTTCAAGCATTCGCACCGAGGGCTTGATGGTGGGCTACAGGGCGGCGGAACTGCTGGATCGCATTCTGGATGGTGGGAATGCTCCGGAGGAGCCGATCCTGATCGCGCCCGGCGGCATTGCGCAGCGTCAAAGCACGTCGCGCCTGGTATTGCGAAATCCGCAACTGCAGCAGGCGATCAAGCAAATCGAGGAGCACATCTCGCAACCGTTTGCGATGGAACAAATCGCCGACACCGTCGGCGTCTCGCGCAAGGGGCTCTACAATATTTTCGCGCGCGAACTGCATCAGACGCCGGTGGAGTTCGTTATCCGCAAGCGGATGGAGCGCGCCAGGGATCTGTTGCTCGACTCCGAAGACAGCATTGGCGATGTGGGTCGGCAGTGCGGAATGCCGGTCCTGAGCACCTTCATCCGGCAATTCCGGATCGCCACCGGCCTGACGCCGGGCGAATGGCGCCGCCGCTACCAGACCAGCAAATAAGCATATTTGGGCGCTGAATCCTTAATTCTAATGAATTATAGCGCTACCGATTGTATGAGCAATCGGAGGTCTTCTGAATCCGGAAACTCGACGATGAGGTTGAAACGAGATGAGGCGCATTCAGACCGGGATCACTATTTGTGATACCTCGAAGGAGATGGCCTGCGCCGCGGCTCAGGCGGCCGCCGATCGCCTGCGCACGGCCATTGCCCAAAACGGAGCGGCCTATCTGATCGCCGCCACGGGGGCCTCGCAGCTCGAGATGCTCGGCCGCCTTGTGGCCCACGACATCGACTGGCCGCGCGTCACCATGTTTCACCTTGATGAATACGTCGGCCTGTCGATCACGCACAAGGCCAGCTTTCGCAAATACCTCACGGAGAACCTGACATCGCGCGTCCCGTTCAAGGACGTTTATTTCCTCGACGGCGACGCGCCCGACCCGGCCGAGGTCTGCCGGCGCGTGGGGGAGGCCATCCGCCGTGTGACGATCGATGTCGCGCTGGTCGGCATCGGCGAGAACGGGCACCTCGCATTCAACGATCCGCCGGCCGATTTCAAGACCGACGCGCCGTACCTCATCGTCGATCTGGACGAAGCCTGCCGCCGCCAGCAGGTCGGCGAAGGCTGGTTCGGCTCGCTGGACGAGGTGCCGCGCCAGGCGCTGTCGATGTCGGTGCGCGAGATCATGCGCGCCCGCACGATCATCTGCACGGTTCCCGACGCGCGCAAGGCCGCGGCGGTCAGGAAAACGATCGAGGGCGCGATCGGCCCCGAGCGCCCGGCCTCGATCCTGCGCCTGCACCCCGACTGCCATTTCTTCCTGGACCGCGCCGCCGCCTCGCAGCTCCAGTATCCGGACTGACGCGCGATCTATTCCGCCTTGACCGCGATCGGTTTGATGTCCAGCGCGTCGCGCGGCGGCAGCGCGGGGAATTTCGCGTGCGGTTCGGTTTGATACCAGTAGGCCACCGACGCGATGTCGTCCTCGAGCAGCAGGTATTGGGTGCCGTCGGGCGTCCACCCGATGGCCTGCATCGTCACCTTGAGGTCCTTCCCGAACCGGATCGGATCGGTGATGTGCCAGCGATAGAGCCCGAACCGTTGGCCCGCCCGGTAACACACATCCGGCGGCATCACCTGCGGCAGGCCGGCGTAGGCCGTCGTGAACGGCATGTATTTGCGCTTGCCCTTCTCCAGCTCGCGATCCGCAAAATCGTAGGAACCGCAGAAGTAATCCTCGGTGCCGGTGCCGCAAATGGTCGGGAACTCCCTGTCGCCGTCGAGGAAGAACTTGATTTCGCCTTCTCCCCACCAGCCCGGGCTGCGGGTCTCCCACGCCATGTAAGTGCCGACGTACTGGCCGCGGCCGCTGACGCCGTCCAGGATCGTGTAGAGCCCCTTGGCCCTCAGCGGCGACTCGCGGCGGAACTGCGCGTGCAGGTAGGCCGCGTTGCGCGGCACCCTGGTGAGCTCGTAGTTGACCTGATAGTAAATCCGCATCGGCTTGTCATCGATGTTCTGGAGCGTGATGCGGGCGTTTTTGCGGAACGGCATGCGCCAATAGGAATTGAATCCGCTGCCCGGGTTGACGCAGATCGGGAGTGAGTTGATGTGGCAGTACTTGCCCCACCCGCACCCGAAGAAGTCGCCGACCGGGCATTCGATCGACGGTTCGGCCTCGTTGTCCCAATAGACGCGTAGGATGGAATGGCGCCACGTGCCGGTCGCCGTCATCCAGATCTGCTGGATCACGCCGGGGCCCTTGATGTCGCAAAGCGCGAAGCTCGCGCCGGGCTTGATATCGACCGACGGGGAGATTTTCCAGCCCTGGCCCAGGCCGGCCGCGGCCGCCGCCGCGCTCCGCGTGCCCGTGGTGGCCATCCCGCCCCGGCCCTTGTCGCCCGTCAAGTTCTCCGGCGAGACCGAGCGGGATTGGCCGTCCGACGTCATGTAGAGGTTGTTGATGTCGGTATCCAGCACAGCCGTGGAACATGCCGGCAGAAGGAGCGCGGCGACCAGCCAAAGGCGGCGGAATTGTAAAAGTATCATCGCAACAGGACCTTTTGGTTGAAGGATAACTCCCAAGATTGAACATAATCTGGCAATGGTGGACGGAATTCTCAACGGAAATATACAAGGCGCAATGGGAATCATGGCAATAAATCGGTTGCGAGAATCAATCGTCCCTTTGGGACTTGGGCGCGTGACGCGGTGAAGACCCGCCACTTGGGATGGCGGGCTGAAAGCGATGGCCCCTCTTATGGGGCTTGAAAGGATCCTTGCAGAACGGCTTCTATTTCTTCGCCGCGGAAAAACGACGGCATGCTTTCGTAGTTGACGATGGGGCGCCTCTTCCATGGGCCCCAAAAGGAACATGGCCGCACGCAATCGAACGACACGCCGCTCCAAGCTATGGGTGCCCACAAGCATAACCGCCCTGAAATCAGCGATGGGCCGAAATCTGAACATAATTGGCCCCGTTTTGGCCAATATGGTGGCGCCGATCGTTTGAATCGTTGAGAAGTTCGGCAAGGAGTATAAGACAATGTTCCGGATCAGGCCGTTTGTTTCCGTCTGGGTGTTACTGACGTTCCTCGTGATCGCGATCTCCGGAGTGATTCTGTACTTTCATGTGCGGACGCTCGGCAGCATGGCGGTGTGGAGAAACCTTCATATCTGGTTCAGCTTCGCATTCCTCGCCGGCGCGCTCATTCACCTCGCGCTGAATTGGAAGGCGCTCTTGAGATACTTCCCGGGTTCGACCCGATCCCGACAGTGGGCCCTGGCCGCCGCCTTGTGCGCGGTCCTTCTGGCGATCGTCATTTCCACGACCGACACCAATCAAGGGCGCCAGCGCGGACCGCAAGAGCAAGGCCGAGTCGAAGCGGCGGAAACGAACCAGCCGCGGTCGTAGGATCAGGCGGGATTGAATCGGTCGTCTCCCGCGATGGTCCGCCTCGAGAATTTCCTCAAGAAATCCAAGCCCGAATTTGATAAAAGATTTGGTTGGACCTTGGAGCGGTGTGCACTGGACCATGCTGGGCACTGAAACAGAACTGGAACAAGTCCCCGGGCTCGCGGCGCCGGAATCGGATTCCGAATCCCCATCGCAACAATCCGCCCCGGCCAGAAAACGAAACATTCTCAAAATTTCCGGGCTTGTCGTTCTCGTCATTCTCTCGTTGATCGATGCGGGCCTGCTGGTCATGTGGGGCTCGCGCGCGTATGCGCCGACGCGGCCGGGGTGGACGTGCCTGCCGGTCAGCCGCGGCGGCTTGATCTGCCAGAACATCCGGTCGTGGTATCGCGGGCGAAGTTATGCCCGGCGCGAATGTGTGGATGCGCTCGTCGAGGCGGCGCAGCATTTGCGCGACCGCATGCCGCACGTCAAGGTCGCCTACATGGACGCCAGCGACGCCAACGGCGGCCGGTTCATGAAGCACCGCAGCCACCGCGAAGGCGTCGATGTCGATGTCATGTTCATCGGGCGGACATGGTATGGGGCCCCCTGCCCGGCCGGCCCTTCGATCTTCACGACCGGATACGGCGTGAAATACGATCGCTCGCGCCGGCATGGCAGCACGACGTTCGACGCCGGTGCGAACTGGCTGTTCCTGGAGGGGCTTTACCTGCAACAGTCGGCGCGCGTCGAGGCGATTTTCGTCGAATCCTACATCAGGGAATGGCTGCTTCAGGCCGGCAGGGAAATGAACGCGCCCGAAGAGATCAGGAAGTGGGCGTCGAGCGTGCTTGCCAACGCCGGCAAGGGCGCCGGCGACCACAAGGACCATTTCCACGTCCGCTTCGCAAGACGCGACAGGATTGCATCGGCGCTCTAAGCGTTTGCCGAAAGTTGTCCCATCGTATCTCGTGCTCGTAATCGGATCAATCGCTACTCCGCAAAACCGGGAACTATTCCGAGCAGGTTCGTTGCCGGAAAACCGATGTCACTCGTTCTACTTTCTGGCGAGCGTCGGCGGCCATTTGCCCTCGACGGCGATCGCCTCGCCGGCGCCGGGCCATGGGGGCATGGTGACGGCGATGGCGGCCAACGGCTCGGGGCCGAGCGAGCGGACTTGAAAACGCGTGCCGAGCGGGATCGTGACGCAGACGCCGCGCTCGACCTCGACGACTTCCTCACGGTCTTGCGATTTGCGCCACATCTGGCCGCGGCCCGAAAGGAACAACCAGATTTCCTCGACGGTCTTGTGCGTCACGGCCCTCGAGACCGCGCCGGGCGGGATTTCAAAATGCGCCATGCCGCCGCCGCGCAGGTTCGGCAAAAGGCGAACGTCCATGCCGTCCGGAGCCGTGGCATCAGGCTTTTCGGGGAGTCGCTTGGTCTCGAACATTTGACCTCGGGCCGCCGTTTTTTTTCGGATGCGGCCAAGTTACGCCCGGGCCGGGACCGCGGCAATAAAATTCGGCTGTTTTCGGGTCTTGGGCCCATGTAAAATCGTCAAAGAGAATGGTTCCGGGCGCGGCAGCTTGCGAACGCCCGGCGCATTCCAGCCGCCGACGCGCCCGCGCCTCATGGAACCGATTGAAACATGGCCGTTCCGCTGACAACGCCGACGATTCAAAACTGGAGCTGCCGGATGTGCAACGCCGGCTGCTGCCGGCATCACGCCATCGAGGTCAGCGAAGAGGAACGCCGGCGCATCCTGGAGCAGG
>JAJFUE010000080.1 GCA_021372575.1 bacterium
TGAGTCCTGAGTCCTGAGTCCTGAGTCCTGAGTGCTGAGTAGCGCTATTCTTCCCACAAACGGTTTTTCATCATCCGGAGCTGCGTTTCGATCGTGGCGTCGATCATGCCGGCCTCGGTGAGGACGCGGCAGCCGCCGCGCTGAACGGTTTCATCGGACTCGATCGCGATGTGATCTTCCGACCACCCCGACGGGGCGCAGGCGCTCAGATTTGCTTGAATGAACTGCAAATCCTGCGGCGCGACGCAAAGGCGGACGTGCTGGTTTGCCGTGATCTTGGCGAGGGCGGCCTCGACGGTGCGCGCGATCGTCGCGTCGTCGCGGCTGACCTCGGCCTTGATGACCTTCATCGCGATGAGGAACGCGATCTTGATGAGTTCCTGTTCGTGCTGGCGGACGAGGGAGGCGCGCTCGCGCGAGATGCTGTCGATGAGCTTGGCGAAGGCATCGACGGCGGGTTGAATTTTTTGGAGCGCGAGCCGTTCGCCGGCCTTTTCGCCCTGCTCGAAGCCGGCGTGCCACGCCTCGCGCTGGATCTTTTCGGCCTGCTGCTTCGCGGTCTCGATCGTGAGCCGGGCCTGGTGCTCGATGGCCTCGCCCGCGGACAGGCGCGCCTGCGAGCCTGCCTGGCCGGAGAAGCCGCCGGCCGGGCGGTCCATGTCGAGGGCGGTGGCGCCGAGGTTGCGGCCGAGGTCCGGCTGCGCGACGGCGTCGCCCGCGAGGTCGAGTGAGCGGATGATCCTAGACATAAGCTTCGCCACCGCCGCCGGACAGCATGAGCTTGCCTTCGGCCTCGAGCCGGCGGCAGATCTTGACGATTTCCTGCTGGGCCTTCTCGACGTCGGAGAGCTTCGCGGGCCCCATGGTCGCGAGGTCTTCCTTGATCATCTCGGCGGCGCGCGAGGAGATGTTCTTGTAGATCTTGGCGCGCAGCTCCTCGGGCGCGGTCTTGAGCGCGAGGGTGAGGACGTCGTTGGTGACTTCCTTCATGACGACCTGCAGGCCGCGGTCGTCGATCTTGGTGAGGTCCTCGAAGACGAACATCAGCTCGCGGATCGTCTCGGCCATGTCGGCGTCGGACTCCTCCATCTGGCTGAAGATCGATTCCTCGGTCTGGCTGTCGAGGTTGTTGAGGATTTCGGCGACGGCGTGCGAACCGCCGACGCGGCGGCTCTTGCTGGCGCCGGAGGCCATGATCTCGGTGATCATCACCTCCTGGACTTCCTTGACCAGCTCGGGGTTGATGCGGTCGAGGTTGGCGATGCGCAGGATGACGTCGGTCTGGATGTCCTTGGGCATCTGCGTGAGGACCTCGGCGGCCTTGTCGGTCTCGAGGTGCGCCAGGACGAGCGCGATCGTCTGCGGATGCTCGTGGGAAAGGAACGAGGCGATCGACTGCGAGTCGATCCACTTGATCGAGTCGAAGCCCTCGCTCAGCTCGTCACCGGTCTCGACGATCTCGATGAATTTCTGGTAGCGCTCGGGCGGGAGGATTTTCTTGAGGATGACCTTAAGCTGTTCGCGCGCCTGGGTGATGAGCAGGGGGCTGGAGTCGGTGAGGCGCGTCAGGAACTCCTCGCGCACGTTATTGATCTGGTCCATGTTGAGCTTGCGCAGGCGCGAGGCATGGCCGGTGATGCGCTGGATTTCGCGCTCTTCCATGAGCTTGAGGACTTCACTGGCCGACGACTCGTCGAACGACAGCATCATGATCGCGGCCTTGTCGAGGCCGGTCAGCGGCTTGTTGGTCTCTTGAAGTTTCGCCTGCATCGTCCTTAGTCCTTAGTGCTGAGTCCTGAGTGCTGAGTCCTAATAGTGCTTAGTGCTTAGCGCTCTCATGTCTCATCTTTCATCATTCATCATTCCGGTCACGCCTCGTCCATCCATTGGCGGAGCAAGCTGACGGTCTTTTGCGGCTGGCTCTTGGTCGTTTCGATGACTTCGCGCTGGATCTGCTGGGCCTGCTCCTGGGACATGCGGGCCTGTTCGGCGGCCGCCATCTGGCCCTGGAACATTCTGGCCTGCTCGCTGTTGCCGAGCATCTTGGCGGCCATGGCGCCGGATTCGACAGATCCCGCGGGGCCCGCGGCCGCAAGGTGGGCGTTGGACGTGCCGGCGGCGTCGATCCAGGCGCGCGTCGGGTTCAGGCCGGGGAGCGCGCCGACGGGGCCGGGGGTGACGATCTGCTTGACCGCCGGGCGCAGGACCATCACGACGAGCATGAGGCCGATCAGGCCGATAATCGCCCATTTGAGGCCGAACTCGAGCATGTGGCGGCGGTCCGGCGTGAACCAGCCGGTGTTCTCCTCGAGCGGCAGCAACTCGTTGTTCGTGAACGGCGAGCACTGCACGGTGACGAGGTCGCCGCGCTCCTCGCTGAAGCCGATCGTGGCCTTGACAAGGTCGTTGATCGTGGTCAGCTCGGACTCGGTGAGCGGGGTGTATTCGTCCTTGCCGTTCTTGTCGGCGTGCTTGCCATCGACGAGGACGGCGACCGAAACGCGCTTGAGCAGCGGCACGGTGTTTTCGGTTTGCGTGCGCGACTGCGAGACGGCGAACTCGCGGGTCGTGTTCTGGCGGGCCGGCATGCTTGCGGCGGCCGTCGCGGAGGTCACCACGTTGTTGCTTGCGGTGCGTTCGGTGGTTGTCTGTTCCTTTGTCGGGATCGGATCCTGCGAGTCGGGGTTGTAGGTCTGGCGTTCTTCTTTCTGGGAGGCGAAGTTGAATTCGGCCTGGACGCGTGCGGCGACGCGGCCGCGGCCGATCGTGTTTTCGATGAGGGTTTCGACCTCGTGCTTGAGCCGGTCTTCATAGGAAAGCTTGTATTGCTGCTGGCCGATGGAGTTCTGCGCCATCTCGTCGTCGCGGTTCTGGTTGAGCGGGTTGCCCATCTGATCCACGATCACCACGTCCTTGTCCTCGACGCCCTTGATCGAGTGCGAGACCAGGTGCGTGATGCCCATGATCTGTCGATCGGTGAGCTTATAGCCGGTGCGCAGCTTGAGCTGGACGGAGGCGGTGCCCTTCTGCTGGTCGGTGATGAACGCGCTCTCGTCGGGGACGGCGATCATGACGCGCGCCTGCTCGACGCCCTCGAACTTGACCATCGTGCGCGCCAGCTCGCCTTCCTGCATGCGCTTGTAGTTTTTCTGCTGGGTGAAATTGGACTGGCCGATCGTGCTCTTGTCGAGGCCTTCGTAGCCGACGACGCCGCTGTTGGGCAGGCCCTCGAGCGAAACCGCCGCCGAGGCGTCCGTCATGCGGCTGGCCGGAACCTTGATTGTGCCGGGGCCGTCGGTCATGAACGGGATTTCGTTCTGCTTGAGGACGCGCACGATTTCGGAGGCGTCAGTCGAGGCCAGGTTCGAATAGAGCGTCGTGTAGCTGCCGTTGCGGGCGTGGATGACGAGGAACGCCATGCCGCCGATCGAGCCCAGGACAAGGGCCAGCAAAAACATTTTGCGTGCCAGCGGCTGCGCCCCGATAAAACCGCCGAATTGGCGTGAGAGTTCTTGAATAAAGCCCATGGGTTTAACCCTCGTTTACGTTCCGATTACGATGACGATTACGAGCACGAGCACGAGCACTAAGCCTGCATTCGCATCAGTTCCTGGTATGCGTCGAGCGCCTTGTTGCGCACTTCGACGAGCATCTTGAAGGACAGGTTCGCCTTCTGCAGGTCGATCAGCGCGCCGTGGATGTTTTCGGATTTGCCGGCCGCGATGTCGGCGACAGTCTTGTCTGCGTCGAGCATCTGCGCGTTGACCTTGTCCAGCTCCTGAGCGAACAGGGACTCGAACTTCGGCTGCGACGGATCCGTGACCGGCGCGATCTCCGCGGCCGGATTGACCGCCTTGTCTTCGCCGATCCGCCCCAAGCCGCCGATCTGGATCGTCCACATCTGGTTCTGAACATTGATCGGGTTGATTTCCATAGTCCTTCGTCCTTAGTGCTATCGCAGCATTTCGATGGCGCCGTTGAGCATCTGCTGGGTGGCCTTGGAGGCCGCCAGGTTCGCTTCGTAGGAGCGCGAGGCCTCGACCATGTCCGTCATCTCGCGGAAGATGCTGATGTTGGGATAGGCCACGTAGCCCTGCGCGTCGGCGTGGGGGTGGCTCGGGTCATAGACGCGCACGGGCTCGGAGCCGTCCCGGCTGACCGAGCTGACCTTGACCGAGCTGACGGCGTCCTTGCCGTCGGTGGTGCTGAGCTGTTGGAGCGCGCCGGTCAGTTCGTCGGAGAAGTCCTTGATCGGGGACGACTCCATGACGACTTCCTTGCGCTGATAGGGGCCGTTGGGGCCGGTGGTGTGCTGGTTGGCGAGGTTTTCGGAAATGACGCGCATGCGCATGCGCTGTGCCGCCATGCCCGCCCCGCTGATATCAAGTGCCAGAAAATCACTCATGACCGTTACCCCCGATTCGTGCTCGTAATCGTAATCGAATCTTCTTTTGCGGTTCCCTCATTCATCATTCATCACTCATCATTCATCATTTCTGTTCAAAGACGGTGCCGAGCTGGCGGAACTTGGCCGCCAGGATCTGGGCCGTCAGGTTATACATGGTCTTGTTGCGGCTCATGTCGGAGAGTTCGCGGTCCATGTCGATGTTGTTGCCGTCAAGGGTCAGGGCCGGGTCGGTCGATTCCTGAATGACGGCCGGATTGGCGGCGTCGGTCAGGGCCTGGGCCATCGAGGCCTCGAAATCCATGCGGCGGGCCTTGTAGCCGGGGGTATCGACGTTGGCCAGGTTCGAGGCGATGACGCGCTGGTTGTCCATGCGCAGATCCATCGCACGCTGCAATTGGGTGACACTCGCATCGAACAGATTCATGGCCTTCACCCTTTCCGTCCCGTCAAAGCAGGGACTCACGGCAACAGCACTGTTGCAAGGGCAGTGCCAAAGGCAGGATGAGCGGGCCAATGCGCCCAAACGGATCGCCCACGAATTGTATCAATTTGATTTCAGTGATCTTATCGAGAATATTGAATCGTGGCGCCCAAGCCTGAAGAAACAGGGGACGCGCCTTATGGGGGCGTCATATTTATGACGACGGGGCCTACATGCCAATATTTTGTCGCATTTTATTGACAAGATCCCTGATTCGGGGCGTGGACAATATGAGAGGCCCTTGATCTGCAATGAGGCGTCCGTGGGAGCAAGTTTTTAATCTGGAAAATTTATACATTTTTGTATTAGATTGAGGGCGCGGCCGCGTGTAGAGACCCCAGGGAGGAGCCGAACACATGTCAGTCACCGGCGGCAAGCCCGCCCCCAACCGCTCCAAAGTCAAAAAGCTTCCAACTGTGATCGAAGCGAGGTGCAAAGGCTGCGGCTATTGCATCCAGTTCTGCCCCAAGGACGTCCTGGCGTTTTCCGACAAGTTTAACGCCAAGGGCTATTACGTCCCCGTAACCGCCCTTCCGGAGGCCTGCACGGGCTGCGGGATGTGCGAAATGGTCTGCCCTGATTTTGCCATCTACCTGGTCGAGGACCCCGCCGCCGCGGCCGACGTCCCGGTCAAGGTCAAGGCCGCCGAGGAGTCCAAATCATGAGCGAGCACAGTGGCGTCCTGACCGGCGCGCATTTCATGAACGGCGACGAAGCCAGCGCCGAAGGCGCGCTTGCCGCCGGCTGCCGGTTCTTTGCAGGCTACCCAATCACGCCGGCGACCGAGATCGCCGAGACGATGGCCGAGCGCATGCCCGAGGTCGGCGGCGTCTTCATCCAGATGGAAGACGAGCTGGCGTCGATGAACGCGATCATCGGCGCGTCGTGGGGCGGCGTGAAGTCGATGACGGCGACGTCGGGCCCCGGATTCAGCCTGATGATGGAGAACCTGGGGCTGGCGCTGATGACCGAGACGCCGTGCGTGCTGGTGAACGTCCAGCGCGGCGGGCCCTCGACGGGGCTGCCGACGCTCATCGGCCAGCAGGACATGATGCAGGCGCGCTGGGGGAGCCATGGCGACTACGAGATCATCGCGCTGACGCCGAACTCGCCGCAGGAAATGTTCGACCTGACCGTCGAGGCGTTCAATTTGTCGGAGCGGTTCCGCGTTCCGGTGCTGGTGATGGCGGACGAGGTCGTCGGCCACATGACCGAGAAGGTGATCATCCCGCCGGCCGACCAGATCAAAATTGTGAATCGCCGCAAGCCGCAGAAGGGCGAGAAATACCTGCCGTTCAAGCCCGAGGAGAATTTGGTGCCGCCGATGGGCTCGATGGGCGACGGGCATTTCCAGCACATCACGGGCCTGACGCACGACGAGCGCGGCTACCCGGGCGCCAACGCCGCGGTGCAGGAAAAGCTGGTGCGGCGGCTCGTGGACAAGATTCGGAAATACGCCAAAACCGAGCTGACCAAATACGAAGCGGTCATGATGGACGACGCCGAAGTGGTGGTCGTGTGCTACGGCATCACGGGGCGCTCGGCGCTGCGGGCGATTCGCGTCGCGCGCGAGCGCGGGATCAAGGCGGGGATGGTGCGCCTGCAGATCGTGTGGCCGTTCCCGGATCATCTGATCGAAGAGCTTTCGGCCAAGTCGCGCGCGCTGATCGTGCCGGAAGTGAACATGGGCCAGATCGTGCGCGAAGTGTCGCGCGCGGCGGCGGGAAGATGCCCGGTCGTTGGGTTGCCGCTGCCCGGCGGCGCGATGCACAAGCCCGACCAGATCGTCGAGGCGATCGCGAAGGCGGCCGGGGTTGAGGCGAAGGCCTAGGACCGATAGGACTGATAGGACTGATAGGGTTCGATTACGATTACGAGCACGAGCACGAGCACGAACGAGGGGTAACATGGCAACAAGCACGCAGCACAGTTTGGACCAATACCTGCGGGCGGATCGCATGCCGCACATCTGGTGCCCGGGGTGCGGCATCGGCACGGCGGTCAATGCGTTCATTCACGCCGTGCAGAAGACCGAGATCCCGCTGGACCAGCTTGCGATCGTGTCGGGCATCGGCTGCACGGCGCGCGTCGCCGGCTACATGTACCTGGACTCGTTCC
>JAJFUE010000085.1 GCA_021372575.1 bacterium
CAAAAACCGCTCCCGCTAAAAGTGGTAGGTCGGGTCTCCGACCCGACGCTTCTCCCATAACCCCCATAACTCCCAAGAGTCCCATGAGTCCCATAGGGACCCATAGGTCCCATAAGACCCAAATCTTCTCCCCCCCGCCCGCCGTGTCCCCCCCCCACGGCCGCTTCGCCATGCCCATATCGACCTGGTCCTAAAGCTTCTTTTTCATTTGTCATCGCGCCCGCGTCATTTACCATGTGGCTATGCGGATTACCGGGCAAAATCCCGATCAAGAAGCCCCCGGCGCGGTCGAAATCGGCGAGGCGCCGGAGATCGGCATGTGGGGGCCGCTTTACTTCGCGCTGTGGCTGACCGGCATGGCGCTGGCCGCATTGGTGAACATCCCGAGATTCTCATCGGGGTGGATGCTGCTCACGGTCATGCTCGGCTGGGCCGGCGGGCTCGGCCTGACGGCGGCGCTCGCGTGCAACCAGCGCCTGCCGATGCAGGACCTGCTCGCGGGCCTTCTGCCCCGCGAGCGACTGCTGCTGGCCCTGCTGATCGCCGCGTTCTTTTTCAGCCCGGCGATCACGGATCATTTTTACGTCTTCATCGACGGTTGGCTGTGGACCGCGCCGCTGTTCATGCTGATCGCCGTGACGCCGCTGACAACGCGCGCGTTTCTCGGGTTCATGCTGGCCGGGGCGTGGATGGCCGCGATGAAGAGCGGCCGCGAGCCGTGGGAGCTGGCGCTCGTGCTGGCGTTCGGCGTCAGTTGGCTGATCGCGATCGGCGCCACGCATTTCGCCTACACGGGTGACCCGCACGGGCTGGCCGGCTGGTGGCCGATCTGGCGGCTCGCCGTGAGCGTCACGCAGGCCGCGTTGCCGGCCACCGTCGCCGCCGTGGGGATCTGGCTCGTGTGGCCGATCACCGGCCTGCACGAACCCTTCCGCGGCATCCGCGCCATCGAACTCATCGGGCCGCAAACCGCGCACCGCGGGATCAAGGTCCCGCCCGCCGACATGGCCGTGCTGGTCTGGCAGATGTTCATCGTCCTGATCCTGATCGTCTGGACGATCTGGGTCATGCTTTACCTGCGGCGGCTGTTCGGGAAGCGCTCGAGCTCGGCGATCGCCGTCGATCTGATGCCCGAGCAGACCGCTCACATGGAATACCGCGCCGCGCCGCCAAGGAAGGCCCCGCCGAAACTCGGCGGCGTGCGCGGACAGATCGTAGCGCTGTGGCGGGTTTGGTCGGAGGCGATGCGCGCCGAGAACGAAATTCGCCGCGACGGCGAGACCGCCCGCGAATTCACCGGCCGCGTCGAAGGCGAGCTTCCCGCGGCGGCGCCCGCCCCCGAAATGAACGCGCTTCTCGAAAAGGCCCACTACAGCCCCGACGAGCCCCGTCCCGAAGATCTCGACCGCATGCGCCGGCTGGTCGAAACCGAGCTGTCGAAACAGAGCCTGCGCCGGCAAACCCCGATGGAGTAAGGTAGGTCGGGTCTTCGACCCGACATTCAGAGTCGGCTCACAGAGCCGACCTGCCAAGCTTGACGCTTTACTCCAACTGGCGTAAAAAATGGGAAGTTTGCGGCCCTCGTCCGGCCGCATAAGGAGTCACCCCGCCGTGAACAGCAATCAGAAAACTTCCCCCTCGCCTCGCCCATTCCTTGACGGCCTCGAGGCATACGTCCCCGGTGAACAACCGCGCGGCGGCGGCTGGGTCAAGCTCAACACGAACGAATTCCCCTACCCGGCCGCGCCGCAGGTGCTCGAGGCGATCCGGCGCGAAGCCGCCGACACCGTGCGCATTTACCCCGACCCGACCTCGACCGCGCTGCGCGAGAAACTCGCCCAGCGAAACGGCGTCGAGCCGGATCAGATCCTGGTCGGCAACGGCTCGGACGAAATCCTGCGCCTCATCGCGCACGCTTTCCTGGGGCCCGACCGCCCCCTGGCGATGGTCCTGCCGACCTACACGCTCTACGAAGTCCTGGCGTCGCAGTTCGGCGCCGAAACGAGGATCCACAAGCTGATCGATCTGGAGCGGCTGCCCGACAGCATCTACAAGGGCGACTGGACGGCGTGCTTCCTCCCCGCGCCCAACGCGCAAATCGGAACCGCGTTCCCGATCCGGCAGCTCGAGCGGCTGGCCAACGCCGGCGGCCTGCTGGTTCTGGACGGCGCCTATATCGATTTCGCGCCGGGTTACGATCCGCTCAAGGAGCTGAAGGATCACCCGGCGGTCATCCACACGCGGACGTTCTCGAAAAGCTTCGGGCTGGCCGGCGTGCGCGTCGGCTGCGCGATCGGCCCCAAGCCGCTCATCGCCGCCCTGCACAAGCTGCGCGATTCTTACAATGTGAACCGGCTCAGCCAGGCGGCGGCGATCGGCGCGCTCGAAGGGGCCGATTACTACGCCGCGCGCTGCGCCGAGATCATCGAGTCGCGCAAGATGATGACCCGGGAACTCGAAAAACGCGGGTTCGTCGTGCCGGAGAGCCACGGCAATTTCGTGTTCGCCCGCCGCGCCGACGCGCCGGCGCTCTACGAAAAACTCAAGGCGCGCAAGATCCTGGTGCGCTACTTCCGCCACAGCGGCCTCGAAGGCGGCATGCGCATCACGATCGGCACGCCCGAGGAAAACCAGGCGCTGCTGGATGGAATCGACGCCATCGGGACTGAGTGCTGAGCGTTTTGAGAACGCAACCTTTCTGAAACTCAGTCCTCAGTCCACAGCACTTGCCTGTTGACTTTTGGCGGGTTCCCCTGATGATGAATGAAGCCGACGGCGGCGGTTAGGCCGGGCGGCGCTTGGAATCGAATCGCGAGGAGGATCGAACATGTTCACCCCCGACCGCACCATCAAGCTGATGCTTGGGGCCATCATACTGCTGCTGGCGGCCCTGCTGGCCGACCGGCTGATCTCGACCACGGCCACTGCCCAAAGCTCGACGACAACATCGTCGGGTCTGGTCGAGCTGGCGTGGAAGACCGACTTGGTCACGAATTTGAAGCTGGGCAGCAGCGACCGCGTCAAGAACATCCTGGCGCTGGACCAGGCCAACAGCGTCGTGGTGCAGTACGAGGACCGGATCGAGATTTACCGGCTCGCGCCGGTGTATGTGAATCCGGATAACATCACGATCAAGAAGACCACCAGTTCGGTCCAGCCCGTCGAGGAAATCAAGCGCTGACGCGCCAGCTCGGGGCGCGCGGCTTTTTAGGTTGAATCCGGAGGGCCGGCGCGCTAGTCTATCGAGTCTGCGTCTGGGGCCCAAGTAGCTCAGTCGGCAGAGCACATGCATGGTAAGCATGAGGTCTCCAGTTCGATTCTGGACTTGGGCTCCACTTCTTTCCTGAACTTCATAAGCCCCGAGCGAGTCATTTGACCCCTCGGGGCTTATTCCATACGCTTATGCATGAATCATCGGGCGAACACGTAAAAAACCAGAAAAACGATCGCTAAGATTGCGGTGATGAAAAGCGCCCGCATGCGCCGCTCATGCCGGTATTCTTCGGCCATCTGTTCATCCATCCAATAGCGCCCGGGAGACTGCTCGATATAAACTCCATATGCCAGCATGCGCCGGAATAACCAGAAGTCGCGGACACCGGCCTGTTCGAGCGAAATGGCCTGATCGGGACTGAGTGCACCCGCCTCGCGAAAACGACGAATGTTCCTCCGAATGCGCATGGAAATAACTGCGGCGGCCGACATGATACATAACCTCCGGTTGTGCTTGGGCCTTTTTGTGGATATCGAATCTCCAACGGATGATATCGCGGCTCGATATAAAAGTTAATCTCGCTTGCGGCTCGTTGCGCAACTCTCTTATAACAAATACGCCGCGCTCAGGCCGAATCCGCGGCAGGAATCAACGATGCCCACCTTGAGGCCGTCAGTTCCCTGGAATTCACGACGCTTCCGAAACGCGCTTTACGGATTGTGCGTCGCGCTGCTGATTGCCGCGGGGCTGGTCTATTACGCCTTCTTCAGATTTCAATTCCAGTTCATCCCGGCCGACAAGATGCCGCCGGAGCAGACCGACACCTGGGACGCCAAGGTCGAGAACGCGATTTATATTCGTTACAAACCTTGGAACGAAGTGTTTTTGTTCCATTGCTTCGAGGATCTGCTCGTGCCGGCGGACGGCTGGCCGGATAGGCATTTCAAGAACGACCGCAAGCTCGACGAGACGCTGTTCAAGTGGCAGAAGGACGGCGCGGGGGCGATGCGGTTCAGCCTCGAACAGAAGGAACTCGTGCCGTTCAAGATCGAGGGGCGGCTGTGGGCGGACGGCAACAAGCTGCGCGTCGAGGGCACGATTGAAAACCGCAGCAAATACGCGTGGACGCCGGACCAGGCCGGCGCGCTCATGTGCTTCCGCGCGCATCTGGCCAAGGAATTCGAAGACGTCGAAGGAATGCGCATCTGGCTCACAAAAAAGAGCGGCGGACGCGTGAGCGTGAACGACCTCGTCGGCCGGACCGTCTATCCGTTCTTCAATTTCTTCGTCTGCCGGAAAGACGACCCGTACGAGCCGTGGATCGCGAAGGAAAACAAGACGGGCACGCGGCGGATCACATTCGCATCGACTCCGGCGGCGTCGCTCGGCGGCAACCGCTACGATTACATGTCGTGCATCCACTGCAATTACGCGCTGAAGGCCGAGCCGGGCGCAACGGCGCACTTCGCGAGCACGATCACGTTTGAAGACATCCCGGGAAAGCGCCGCTGATGCGCATCTGCATCGTCACGCATCTCTATCCGATCGACGCGGCTGATTACAAGGGCGTGCATGTGCACCAGATGGCGTCGGCGCTGGCGGCGCGCGGGCACGAGGTGCACGTGGTGACGCCGCGGCGCGTCGGCGCGGCCAAGCGCGAAGTAAGAGATGGGGTGCGGATCGAACGCTATTGGTATTGGGGCTGGTGGCGAGGATGGCAGCTTGGACAGCTCGCAGGCTATTCGCCGCTGACGCTCGCGTCACTGTTTTTGATCGGCATCTGGAAAGCGATTGGGCGCGCGCGGCGGTGCGACTTGATCCATGCGTATTGGGTCGTGCCGGGCGGGTTTATCGCGGCGGTCGCGGGGGCGGTGTGCGGGCGGCCGGTGGTGGCGACGGCGGCCGGGACGGACCTGAACATGGTCGCGGGGCGGCGGCTCGTGAGGGCGTTCGTGCGGATGGCGCTCAAGGGAAGCGACCGGCTGATCGCGGCAGGGAGCGACATGAAGCGGCTCGCCGTCGAGCTGGGAATGAACGAATCGGCGGTTGTCGTGCTGCCGTCGTGCTTTATTGAAATCATGGCGCCGGGGAAAAAAGAAAAAGCGGACGCGGGCGGATGCCAGTTTCTGTATGTGGGGAATCTGGAGAAACCCAAGCGCGTCGATACGATTTTGCGCGGGTTTGCGCGGGCGCGGCGCGGGGACGCAAGGTTACTGATTGTTGGGAAGGGCACGCTGCGCGAGGAACTGGAGAAACTCGCGAAAGAATTGGGTATTTTTGATTCGGTCAGGTTTTCAGGGGCGCTGCCGCACGAGCAGATTGGGCCGATGATGACCGAGGCCGACGTGTTTGTGCATTGCAGCGACCACGAGGGGCTGCCGGTGGCGATCGTCGAGGCGATTCAGGCGGGGTTGCCCGTGATCGCGGCGCGGGTCGGCGGCGTGCCGGACGTGGTCAGGGACGGCGAGAACGGGTTTGTTTTAGAGCCTGACGACGATGCGGGGTACGGCGAGAAGATGGAAATCCTCATGGTCAACGAAACCTTGAGAGAACACATGGCCGAACGTGCGAGGGCGTTTGCGCAGGAGAAACTGAACGGCACGACGGTGATGGACCGGATCGAGGGGTTCTATCGGGAACTGGGGAAATAAAGTAAAACAAATATAATAAAGAAAATCAGGTCACGAAATTCACGAAAGCAAATCCACGAAAGACTTGGCGCAGCGGAGCCGCAACCCAAAAATGCAAACACGAAAAATAATTTTGTCGCAGAGAATGCAGAGTTGGGCAGAGAAGCAGAGAATATTTCTGAACTGAAGAATTGAACAAGAGGAAACAGAGGAAACGGAGTAATTTCTTTTGGCTGAAATCTCTGTTACCTCCGTTGCCTCCTGTTCAAAAATCTTGTCAGGAAAA
>JAJFUE010000087.1 GCA_021372575.1 bacterium
TGGCCGCCAAGTCGCGGGCGCTGATCGTCCCCGAAGTCAACATGGGCCAGATCGTACGCGAGGTGTCGCGCGCGGCCGCGGGGCGTTGCCCGGTGATCGGGATGCCGCTGCCCGGCGGCGCGATGCACAAGCCCGACCAGATCGTGGAAGCGATTGCGAAGGCGGCTGAGGTTGGCGCAAACGCATAGGCTGATCGATTACGATTACGATTACGAGCACGAGCACGAACGCGAGGGATAACATGGTTACCAGCACCGAACACTCGTTAGACCAATACCTGCGGGCGGACCGCATGCCGCACATCTGGTGCCCGGGGTGCGGGATCGGCACGGCGGTGAACGCGTTTATTCATGCGGTGCAGAAGACCGAGATCCCGCTCGACCAGCTCGCGATCGTGTCGGGCATCGGCTGCACGGCGCGCGTGGCAGGCTACATGTATCTGGATTCGTTCCACAGCACGCACGGCCGCGCGCTGCCGCTGGCCACGGGGCTGAAACTGGCGCGGCCGGAGCTGAAAGTCGTGGTGTTCAGCGGCGACGGCGACCTGTTCGCCATCGGCGGGAATCATTTCATCCACGCGGCGCGGCGCAACATGGACCTGACGGTGATCTGCGTCAACAACTTCAACTACGGCATGACCGGCGGGCAGCTCGCGCCGACGACGCCGCACGGCGCCCGCACGACCACGACGCGCCAGGGCAATCCCGACACGCCGTTCAACCTGCCGTCGCTGGCGGCGGCGTGCGGCGCGGTCTATGTGGCGCGCTGGACGGTCGGGCACGTCGTGCAGCTTCAGCGCGCGATGGGCGAGGTGCTGCGCAAGAAAGGCTTCACGTTCCTCGAGGTCATCAGCCCGTGTCCGACGCTGTTCGGCCGCCTGAACAAACTCGGCGCGGGGATCGACATGGTGCAGGCCACCAAGGAGCGCACCGAGATCCGCAACGGCGCCGACCCCAAGGAAGCCGACATCACGATGGACTCGCCGATCGTGTGCGGCAAGTTCCTCGACATCGAGAAGCCGACGTACCTGGAGCGGATCGGGCTGGCGCCGGCCGCGGCATAAGATCGATTACGATTACGAGCACGAGCACGAACGTTAAGGAAGAGCATTCAATGCAAACAGATCGTCTTGAAATCCGCGTGACGGGCTTTGGCGGGCAGGGCGTGATCCTGACCGGCTACATTCTCGGCAGGGCCGCGGCGCTGTTCCGCGACCAGCACGCCGTGCTCGCGCAGACGTACGGCCCCGAGGCGCGCGGCAGCGCGTGCCGCGCCGACCTGATCGTCTCACCCAACCCGATCGACTACCCGCAGGTCGCGCGGCCGAACATCCTGATCGCGCTGTCGCAGGACGGCTACACGACGCACAAGAAGTCGATCGAGGCCGACGGCATGATCCTTTACGACGAGGAACTGGTGCGGCCGGATATGGACAGCCCGGTGTTCCACGCGTCGATCCCTGCGACGCGGTTCGCCAAGGAAGTCGGCCACAAGATCATGGCCAACATCGTGATGCTCGGGTTCTGCACGGCGCTGACAAACCTTGCCACCGCGGAATCGATGGAAAAGGCGGTCAGCGGCAGCGTGCCGAAAGGGACGGAGCCGAAGAATTTGAACGCGTTCCGCAAGGGCTACGAATACGGCCAGCAGTGGCTTGAAAGCCACATGAAGGGGAATGGGCACAAGACGAGCCCGTACCTGAGAAAATAATTTCGATTGAACCGCAGAGTCGCAGAGGACGCAGAGAAGAAAATCTTTGCGTCCTTTTTGTTTTTGGAGTGTGATGCTTCTCAATGTTGAGATCACATGAAGGCAATCGAGACATCAATGACCGTCCCTAACCGCAGAAACAGTTTCGGGCACCATTTTGGACACGTTCAAGTGCTCCTGACGTTGATGATCATTGCTGTTCTGGTTGTCATGCTGGGTTCGAGTATTGACGAACTTCGTCGCGGCGGAGTGCGCCCACCCAAAGTTCCGTCGGAGTATTTCATTCCAATCATTATTATGATTACTGCCGGCTTCGGTGTTTTTGCCCAAGGAACATTTTACGATTATGTCGCGAAGCATAAGTTTGTTAGCGCGTTCTCTTACCTGAGCGTATTGGCTATCCTCTGGCTTATTCGATGGAAATTGGGCACGATTCGTCCCACCGATCAATCGACCCTGCTCTTTTTCAAATTAAACGTTCGAGCGGCGATGCGCCTGCTCGGAATACCTGTTGTCGGGCTGATCGCTTATGGAATTGGCTATGGCATGTACGTTGTGCTGAACAAGTTCATGATTTTCATGAAATTCCCCAAAGATGAATATTACCGGGAAATTCTCTGGATGACGGTCGTGGCAATGACGGTTGCGCCCTTCTCATTCTGGTTGATCATGGATATGAACTCCTTGTTCGATGGGCAGATTCCCCCGCCGCGCGATCTTGTATTCTGGTTCAAATACTTCGACATCGGCTTCGTCCTGTTTGTTGCCGTGCTTTGCGGACTATTCGGAGGAATGGCAACATACGCCGCGATCAAAAGGAAATTCGAAAGACCCTGACCACATGGCCGTCCCATCCCGCAGAATTCTTGGCCGCCAGGATATGATCTATTTATTGGCGGTGATTTGGCTCATGGCCGCGGTCTTTATTCCGGTTCTTGCGGATCAAAAGAAAACAGGCATCTCCCCGATGCCATTGTTTTTTCTGGGAATCCCCGTTCTCGTCTGCTTTACCGGCCTGATGATTCTTTACGTCAATGTTTTAGCGGGCCTGCCGCGCCGGCGCTGGGTCATCCTAGTGATCCCCGCGTTTCTGATTGCAATGGTCCTCGCCGGGGCGCTGAACGCATGGCTTGGTCCGATCGGGCGCGGTGAACCGCTTGGCCGGCTGTTCTTGAAACTCAATATCGGCGGGCTGTGGCGCGGAATGGTTTTGATAACCACCGGTGCGGTCTATGGTTTCATAGGCAAACTTTTACATGGTGGGGCAAAGAAACTGCTTTCTAATTGTATTCAAAGCAAGGTCCGGATCGAGAACATCGCTTCCGCATTAAGCTACATGTTGTTGGCGCCTTTATTTTTCTGGACGATTATAAATCTGGCATTGTGGTCGCAACACCACAGACTCGGCTGGAAAGAATTGCTATATTGTTATGCATTTCTGGACGGCCTCATTTTGTTATTTTTGTCGGCGATTTTTATCCTGACGCGCATGGCTGAAGGGAAGAAGTGAACCCATTTCTGTCGCCCCTTCGGGGCTCGATCAAAATGATTCCGCCTTTCTTACTCTTTGCCGCTGGCAACCACTGCCGTCAGAATGGCGGGAAAAAAGTTGTAGCAGAACATGATCGTCGCGACGACGAAGACGGCCTTTAATTTTGATTTCTTTTCCCACTCCAGAAACGCAACCGAGAAAACCAGAAACGGAATAAAAACGGACAAGCCCAATGCCGGCCATTTCATTCCCAGGAAAATGGCCCAAGTGAGCGCTGATCCTGAAGCAGCCAGCCACTGACGCCTTAGAATCAGTTTATAAAGGGCCAAAATCCCCCACAGGGTCAGCGTTCCGAGACATGGGAACATGATCAGCATCTTGGTCAAAATCACAATAACTGAAATATTTCTCGATCCCGATGCTGCTGTATAAGGAAAAAGTCTGGCGGCCATGAGAAAAATGACGATGCTTGGATAAAACGAAAAAATAAAGGCATTTTGAACGTATTGCCACAAGGGTTGATCCGTGTCGGCCAAGCTCCTGCTGGCATTCATTCTTGTTTTGAGATTGTTCCAGAAATAGCTCAAACACTCGGCGAAGCCGGCGTTTTTGCGTGAGTCGCGTTCTTCAGGCTCCATTGATTCACCCCCCCGGCGCGAGGGTGACGAACTGGGTGAACTCGCCGTGGAAGAGCATGTCGAAGTCGCCGACGGGGCCGTTGCGTTGCTTGCCGATGCGCACACAGGCCATGTCGGGCTGCACGGGGCCGTCGCCCTGCACCAAGTTGCGCTCGCGGTGGATGAACATGACAACGTCGGCGTCCTGCTCGATCGCGCCCGATTCACGAAGATCCGACAGCTTGGGCATCTTGTCCTTGGTGCCGCGGCGTTGCTCGCTTTGGCGGCTGAGCTGGCTGAGCGCGATGATCGGGATCTCGAGCTCGCGCGCAAGGGCCTTGATCGAGCGGCTGATCTCGGTGACTTCCTGCTGGCGGTTGTCGTAGCGCATGCCGCCGCCGTGCATGAGCTGGAGGTAATCGACGATGATGAGCGCGAGGTCGGGGCAGCGCGACTTGAGGCGGCGGGCGCGGGCGCGCATTTCGAGCGCGCTGAGCGTGGAGGCGTCGTCGATGTGGAGCGGGGCGGCGTCGATGCGCGCGCCGGCCTCGTGCAGGGCGTCGAGCTCGCTGCGCTTCAAGGCCTTGCCGCTCAGCACGCGGCCCATCGAGACGTGCGACTCCGAGCAGAGGAGGCGGCTCGTGACTTCGCCGCGCGACATTTCGAGCGAGAACAGGCCGACGGGTTTCTTGCGGCGCAGGGCGACGTGCGCGGCGATGTTCATGGCGAAGGCCGTCTTGCCCATGGAGGGGCGCGCGGCGATGATGATCATGTTCGAGGGGCGCAGGCCACCGGTCATCTGGTCGAGGCGGTCGAAACCGGTCTCGAGGCCGGGCAGCGCGCCGCCGCTCTTGGAGCGCTCCTCGATTTCCATCAGCTTGTCGGCGACGACCTCGCCGACGTGGACGAAGTCGGCCGAGCGCTGGTCCTGGCCGATGGCGAAGATGCGCTGCTCGGCGCTCTCGATCATCGAGGTGACGTCCTCGGCGCCGGCGCCGGAGGCCTGGTCGGCGATCGTTTGCGCGGCGCGGATGAGGCGGCGCAGGCGCCACTTCTCGACGATGATGCGCGCGTATTCGGCGGCCTGGCCGGGGGCGAAGATGTCCTCCTCGAGCGCGGCGAGGAACGGCGCGCCGCCGACGGCCTCGAGCTGGCCCTTGAGCAGGAGCTTCTCGGCGAGGGTGGTGAGGTCGATCGCGGCGTTGGCCTCGTAGATCTCGAGGATCGCGCTGAAGATCGTCTGGTGCGCGGGGCTGAAGAAGAGCGGCTCGTCGGGCTCGCCGCGGCGGCGCGGGCGGCCGGCTTCGCGCGCCTGGGCGACGGCGGCCGGGGGCATCTGGTCGAGCGCCACGTCGATCAAGCGGTTGTCGAGGATCAGGCAACCCAGCAGCGCCCGCTCGGCCTCGAGGTTGGCCGGCAGGGTCGTTCGCGAATCAAAGGCAGCTTCAACCATTTCGGGATTCTTTCACATTATGATCACAGGTTATCCACAGGGTCGTCACGTTTTGCCCCGGCTTGCGACGTGGACTTTAGCGCAAGGCGGATCAACTTGCAAGAGGGTCGGTAGGTCAGCAGGTTGCTTCGAGCCGAAGCGACCTACTGACAATAAAAAAACGCGCCGGCCGTTTTGGCAGCTGGCGCGTTGACAATTTTTTCGAAAAGATTACTCGGCGGGCTGGGCTTCGGGCTCGGCCTTGGCCTCGGCCTTCTCTTCGGCTTCGGCCTCGGCGGCTTCGGCAACGGCGATGGCCTTGACGATGACCGAGATGGTGGTCTCGACGCCCTGCAGCAGGCGGATGCGGACCGTGTGCTGACCGACGGCCTTGATCGGCTCCTTGATGAGGACCTGACGGCGCTCGATGTCAAAGCCCTGGGCCTTGAGCGCGTCGAGGACCTCGCGGTCGTGGATCGCGCCGAACAGGCGGCCTTCGGGGTTGGCCTTCTCGGCGAACTCGAGCTTGACGCCGGCGAGACGGTCGGCGTAGGCCTTGGCGGTCTGGACCTGCTTTTCGGCCTCGGCCTTCAGTTTCTTGCGCTTGGCCTCACTCTGGCGCAGATTGCCCTCGGTCGCCTCGATGGCGTAGCCGCGCGGGCCCAGGAAGTTGCGGTAATAACCGGCGGCGACGTTGACCACGTCGCCTTGCATACCCAGTTGTTCAACGGTTTGAAACAGGATGACTTGCATTGATCGCACTCCGATCTCAGATTACAGCGATGACTCAGGCCTTTTCGTCGATTCGTCGGAGACCCTGAAGCCGGCGAAAGTCGAACCAGATATCGGTCAGGCCGATCAGGACGGCCGCTTGCCAGATGCTGAACAGCAGGACCACACCGGCAAGGTTCCAGATGCGGCCCGCCCAGCGTTGGCCTCTGAACCGCTGCAGGGCTCCGAAAAACAGAACAATGGCCAAACCCTCGATAAAACAGGCCAGCGCGAAAATCGCGAGCAGTGGGATGGCCAACCACTGCATGCCCCCAGAGGGCACCAAGCCATTAAAAATCTCTAAAATGAGGCCTATGATCAAGAGGAAAATATACCTATCCCTGATTTTAAACAGAACGAACGCATGGCGGCGCTTCTGAAACTGCCCTAAAACACGCCTCGAAACGCGTCCCGCGACCCATAAAACCAAAATCCACATCGTCAGCCACGAGGTCGTCACGAGAACGCCGTAGCGCGGTCCGGCCCACTCGATGCCCTCGCGCATGAGACGGCCCATCTCGATTTTCTGGTCCTCGAGCTGGCGGGCCAGGGCGAGCGTCTCGCGACGGCTGACGGAGAGTTCTCGCTGCGCCCTGAGGAGCGCGGGCTTCAGGCTCGCTCCGGCGCCGAGCCAGATGAGGAACACGAAGCCTGCGAAGGCCGCTGCCGGGACGAGGAAAAAGTAATCCTGCTCGTCTTTTTCGCGGTGGAAAAGAAACACGCCGCCGCCGGCCGCGATGGCGGAAGCCGTCACCCACAGGACGGCCATCGGCGGCTGGACCCAGTAGTAGGTGCCGACGATGACGCCGATCAGCTCGAGGCCGATGAGGCGCGGGTTGGCGAGGCTGAAGCCGGCCCAGAACACGAACAGCGACAGCGCCGACGTGATGAGGGCGGTGTTGAGGTCGCCCGCGGCGGTTTTGAGAATGAGCAGCACGGCAGCCGGCGGAACGATCAGATACATGAGCCACGGGGCAAGCCGGCGGGGCTTCGAGCGTTTCGCCTCGGGCCGGGGATGGTGCGCCGAATACGGGGAGTGGGCGTTCAGGTCAGCCATTCATCAACGTCACGCGGGGATAGGCATTGGGCGGAAACTCGAAGGCGAAGATGCCGCCGTGGGCGACGTCGATGCGGAAGATGTGCTCGAGCGGCATGCCGAGGACGTGCGCGACCGTGACGCGGATCGGGCCGGCGTGGCAGGCCAGTGCGATGCGCTTGCCGGGGAAGGACTCGACAAGCTCCGTGACGGCCGGGACGACGCGTCCGTAAAGGTCCTCGAAATTCTCGGCCTCGGGCATGCGGAAATGGATGCGGTCGGCGAGCCACGTGGCGTAGAGCTCGCCGTGGTCGCGCTCGAGGGCGGCGCGGTCGAGGCCGGTGAGGCGGCCCATGTCGCGCTCGCGGAAGACCTCGACGCGGCGGACGGGAAGGCCGCGCGGTTCGGCGAGAAGATCGGCGATGAAACTGGCGCGGCTCAGGTCGCTTGAATAGATGACGTCGATCGGGACCTGCGAGAGGCGGTCGGCGACGGAGCGCGATTGCTCGCGGCCGCGTTCGCTCAGCGGAACGTCGCGCTGGCCGTAATAGCAGTTCAGGTGGCGCTCCTCGGGCTGGCCGTGGCGGATCATGTAGAGGATCGTCGAGGGACGGGTCTGCTTGACGCCGAGGCGCGGGTCGGCGGGTTCGGCATGGGTCTCGATCAATTTGGTTTCCGGATACTGCATCGCTGCGTGGCTCAAAGGGACTTCCGCGATTCCAGGAATCGCGCGCATTTACTCCACGATCCTACCATGCCACGCGCGGACGGTAATTAAATTTCTCACGCAAAAACACAAAAGGGCCAAAGGCGCCAAAATGGGAAGGGGGCGCACCCGAAATATTTGTGCTCGTAAACGAGATCGGTTTCAATATACTTCCGTTCATGGCTGAACCAATCGATCAATCCATGCAACCGAAGCCTCGAAAAAGGATGAAGATCGTCCTGCTCGTTGTGGGATCCATGTTGATCGCTTTTCTTGTGCTGGTGTTTGGCTCGATTGGCTACGAGTTCACGCGGCCGATTCCGGAAGGCTCCATTGCCGAACTGCGGCAATCGATCTCGACGAATCAGGGGCCTTACGCCGGGAGCGTGGTGTTGCCGGAGCAATCGGATCGGGGGACCTCGGCGGCGCTGGAAATGATCCCGCGAAAGGATTGGCGCGCCCCCCTGCCGGCGGATCGCTGGCCAGCGATTGAGGCCATGAACCGGCGTTATGCGGATATGCTGAAAGGTTTCGCCGATTACCAGAAGAACAAAGAACGACTCAATTATGATGATGCCAGAAAAATATTGGTCAAAATCTACGTTGAATTTTCTGATTTGAGGCAGGAATTGGAATGGAAGGGGCTGCAATCGTGGACGGATTCGAAGATGAGGGATGCTTCCAACAAAGTGGCCAGCCGGGTCTATCTGGAGAATCAGAAATTCAGCATCGCGATTGTATCCGCTTTCGTCGAATTGAATATACGGCACGGAAAATGGGTTGATGCGGCCCAGTATTGCAACAATTGGGAATTTGCCAATTCGTTTTCCGAGGACCCGTGGGCGAAGGAAAAATCGCTGGCGTTGCGCGACGGGGCGAAGGGGCGTTTTTATATTGCGTGCCGGACCATCGAGCGCTGGGGAAATTCGATTGACCGCTCGTACCGGGAAATGAAACAGGGAAGATTCAAAGCTCCGCGGCCCGGGCCGGGGGATTAAAGCAAAGCTCATGCAAAAGAGCCAAAGCGCAAAAGAGTTGAATCCCCATCTATCGAATCCGCTCGTTCGCATCAGGAAATGAAGCAGCGCAAATTCAAACTTCCGCGCCCCGGCGGACTGTTCATATCGGCTTTATGCGATTGACAATCGTGCTGATTTTTATTAGATATTTGCCACCCTACAGCAACCAGGAGATCGGCCATGCATCATCGTTCCTGCCGAACAACTGCGATTGGGATTTTAGCATTTATGTTGATGCTGGTTTTTTCATCCTCGAGTCCGGCCGCGGCGGCCGGCAGTGGAGATCTATCCGGCGATGCCCGGCTGACCACGACCGATCTGGACATGCTCAGGGATTACCTGCGCGGACGGATCACGCTGACGACCACCCAGAAAACCAACGCCGATATCAATGGCGATTCGAAAGTGGATGTCGCCGATGCGGTCAAGATGGTCAATCGACTTTTTGGATCGATTACCGTTGACGTGACACCCGATAACGCAACCTGGATTCTGCTCGGTCCGCCAGAGTTCCCGGCTGTAACGCGCACGGGCGACAGGCTAGGAGCTGACGCAATCGATAATGCTCCGGCCGGAAGTTACACCCTGATCTGCAATGATCTGGCCGGTTATGTGACACCCAGGAATCAGCAGAAGGTCCTGTCACCCTATGGGTCCTTGAATTTTTCGGCAAAATGGATTGTGCCGGTCAAGCCGGGGGTGAGTTCGCTCTCGATCAACAACGGCCAGTCCGTTACCTCGATCAGAACGGTGAACCTCAACAACACGTGCACGGGCGAACCGACGCAATACATGGCCAGCGAGTCCTCCAGTTTCAGCGGGGCCAGTTGGCAAACATGGTCCGCCGCGCCGTCCTTTCTACTCTCCTCGGGCAATGGCACGAAAACGTTGTATTTCAAGGTGAAAAACGGGTTCGGGCTTGTCTCCGATCCGAAAAGCGACACGATCCAGTTCGATGAAAGCGAAATCGACATGGTCAACGTGACGACAGGAGAAGAAACGTTCATCATGGGACCGGGCTATAATGGAGACGATCAAAAATATGCGAGGTCGAACGAACTGCCACTGCATGGAGTCATGCTTTCCAGTTACCGGATTGGCAAATTCGAGGTAACCAACGGGCAGTATGCGGCGGTGCTCAACTGGGCCAAGAAAAAGGGTTACCTGAAGAATACTTATGGACTCGATTACGATGGAGGGCACGTTTGCGCCAATCAGAAGGCCCTGCTATGGATCGGCGATGATAATTGCCAGATTTATTATTCCGGCGGCGTGTTCGCCTGCAAAACGCGCGAGGGCGTCAATGGCGTCAAGTATTCCATGGAAAACCATCCGGTCATGGCCGTGACATGGTATGGATGCGTGGCATTTTGCAACTGGCTGAGCCAGAAGGAAGGGCTGGACTCGTGCTACGATCTTTCGACATGGTCGTTGAAATTGCCCTATCGAAACGGTTATCGGTTGCCGACCGAGGCCGAATGGGAGCGGGCCGCGGGATGGGATGGGCAGGGGTACAAACACTGGGCCTACGGTTTCAAGAGTGACACGTGGACGGAAAAGAGCCGCGCCAATTGCGGCGGTGAAAGCGGTTCATACACAAATCCGCTTGGTTTTAAAGATTTTCCTAACCAGCCCTATACTTCGCCGGTTGGCTGGTTTAACGGCGTGAACGTTAGCCCCAATGGCAATGTGCAAACAATCAACAGCCCATCCCCGGCGGGGTGCTACGACATGAGCGGGAATGTTTGGGAATGGTGCCATGATTGGTATGGGGATTATTCAAGCAACGTACAAACGAACCCGACCGGACCAGCCACCGGCGTGAGGCGAGTCATCCGCGGGGGCGGGTGGGGACACAAATGGTATTTCAGCCGATCCGCCTACCGTTACGATTTGGATATACCTCCAGGCGGCGCTTATCACCAACTCGGCTTCAGGGTGGCGCGGACTCCTTAATAATTGTATGCATCACATCATTTTTTTCATGTTGGCTATTTTCTTTTATTGAACGTGCGTTCGCGGTCGTTTAGCTTAATTGGAGAATGCTCGGACGGATGTCCGAGCCACCCGGCATGAAAGGCGAGCACATCTATGTCCGGCCATTCAAAATGGGCCTCAATCAAGCATAAGAAAGCAGCCACCGACGCCAAGCGCGGTCGGATGTTCACGAAGCTGCTCAAGGAAATCGAAATCGCGGCCCGCATGGGCGGCGGCGACCCCGACGGCAATCCGCGACTGCGGTCGGCCGTGCAGGCGGCGCGCGACGCTTCGATGCCCAACGACAACATCAACCGCGCGATCAAGCGCGGCTCGGGCGAACTCGCGGGCGTCACCTATGAGGACTTCCTGATAGAAGGCTATGGCCAGGGCGGGGTGGCGATCCTCGTCGAGGGGACGACCGACAACAAGAACCGCACGATGCCGGAGCTGCGCCACGTGTTCCAGAAATACGGCGGCACGATGGGCGCGATGGGCTCGGTCGCGTGGATGTTCAAGAAGAAGGGGACGATCCTGGTCCCGGCCGAAGGGCTCGACGAGGACACGGTCATGGAGATCGCGCTCGAGGCCGGCGCCGAGGATTTCGCGAGCGAGGAAGGCTACTTCCGGATCACGACAGACTCGGTCAGCATGGACAAGGTGCGCAAGGCGCTCGAGGACAAGAAGATCAAGGTCGAGTCGTCCACGCTGGAGAACATCCCCGACAACACGGTCAAGGTCGAAGGCGATGCCGCGGGCAAGCTCCTCAAACTGCTCGAGATGATCGAGGAAAACGACGACGTCAAGGCGGTCTCGGCCAACTATGACATCGACGATTCGCTGATTGAAAAATATTCCGAGTGATCGGATTGGAACACCAGCAGCCGCTGCGCGTGCTTGGAATCGACCCCGGACTGGCAGACGTCGGATGGGGGGCGATCGAGACGCACGGCGGCCGCTCTTTATTATTGGGCTACGGCGTCATCCAGACGCGGGCCGGCCAGGACATCGCGACGCGGCTTGATGCGATCTACCGGCGCGTCAGCGAACTGATCGACGAGCTCGAGCCGGCCGTGGTCGCGATTGAGAATTTGTATTTCGCGAAAAATGCCAAGACGGCAATGGTCGTGGCGCACGGGCGCGCGGCGGCGATCCTGGCGACGGCCGGGCATGGGATCCGGCTGTTTGAATACACGCCCTTGGAAATCAAGCAGGCGCTGACCGGGCACGGGCGCGCGGGGAAAAGCCAGGTCCAGTCGATGGTCAAGGTCGTGCTGGGGCTGGCCGAAATTCCGAAGCCGGATCACGCGGCCGACGCGCTGGCCGCGGCGCTGTGCCATCTCCATTCGGCGGCGCTGGAGCGAAAAGTAGGAAAGGCCATGGTCGCGGCGGGGGTGCGAAACGGGAACGGGGAAGAGAAACCGGAAATCAATCCGAATAAGATTTTGCTCGCGCAGATGCGGCGCGGGAGAAAAAGAAGATAGTTTGAGTTTTATGCAGTAGTCCGAGCGTGAGCGAGGGAAACGCGGATGCATGGTTTTTGATATACAGACAGATCTTTTGTCACAGAGAAACAGAGAAAAACCGAATCATCACGCAAAAATGCAAAAAACGCAAAAACCTTAAAAAAAATAATGGATTTTTTGCGGTTCCGAGTTTTTTTACGCTTACGAGACGTTTTAAAAACAATCTACCGTTCGGAAGACGGTGAATGATTCCAATCCAACGGGCGTTTCGATCCGCTCTCGAAAATAGTTTCCGAATATCGCGTTACCGGCGTGAGGCGAATCGATGGCTGAAGCCGGTTTGACGAGAAGCCGGCTGAAGCCGGTGGCAACCGATTCAGCCCGCTGAAGCGGGCATTGATGATCGAGAATGAGTCTAAACGGCGGAGGCGTTCGATTACGTTTACGAGCACGAGCACGAATGATTAGCACGCGGATGGCACTTATGCTTCGGCGTCGATGGCGTAGAGGTTCTTTTTAAGCAGGCGGGAGAGGACGACGTAGAGGATCGTGCCGACCAGGCCGGTCAGGACCATGCCGGGCCAGGGCATGCTGAGCAGGTTGTCGCGCCAGAAGAACCAGCGCACGCCGAAGAAGATCATTCGCTCGACAACCAACAGGAAGAATATCGCGAACCAGCGGAAGAACAGGCCGTTCAGGCGGAAGTGGCGGGCCAGCAGGCCGGCGAGATAACCGATCGCGGTGAAACTCACGATGCCCGCGCCGAGCCATCCGTACTGCATCGAAAAACCGGCCAGAAGCGCGGCAATAAGGCCGGTCAGCATGCCTGGGATTTCGCCGCGCATCATGCCGGCGATCACCGCGCCGAGCGCAAGCAGGCGAAGGCTGAGCAGGAGCTCGAGCCGGTCGTTATGCAGGAGCGATTCGACCTGCGGGAGCACGCCGGCCTCGATCTGAAGTCCGAGAAACAGGAACAGGCCCATGATGATGATGAAGCGGATCATGGCGTGGCCTCGGGTCTGGGTTGCGAACGGCGGCGCGTCGCAGTGGTTGCCGAGTCGCGGCGGCGCGTCGATGTGCTGGTTGTCGAGGCCGCCCGGCGCAACGTGGAAGTCGTGGGTTTGATCGCGCGCGCCGTGCCGGTCGTCGGCTTTGTCGAGCGCAGCGTCGATGTCGTATGCTTGAGCGCCTGAAGCGTCTTCGTGGTCATTTGCATGTTGCGCAGGGTCTGCGTCGTCATGCCGAGCGTGTGGAGCGTGCCGGTGGTCGGGATGCTGCCGGCGAGGGTCACGGTGGTTTCGTTGGCGAGTTCGTCGCCGGTGGGCATGACGATGCGGATCGCGCCGAGGGAGGCGGTCGTCTGGTCGTCGCGGTCCGAATCGTTGGGCACGATGACAAGGACTTCCTCGAGCGTGTCGAACGCGACGGCCGAGCGCACGACGCCGACCGGGATGCCGTAGAGGTTCAAGTCGCGCTTTTCGATGACGCCGATCGTGATGCCCTTGGGGAAGTTCGAGTTTTCGAAGCGCGACGTGATGAGGCGCGAGCCGACGTTGAAATTCTCGACCTCATTTTCGGGGAGGAATTCGAGGGGCTTGTTGCGGCCGCGGCCGTAGAGCGCGCCGCGCGCGCGGGTGTCGCGCGTGGCGGCGCCGACGACGCTCATCGGGTCGGTGATGGCCTGGACCTGCGCCGTGTGCTCCTGCACGGAGCGAATGAGGCCGACGAGGCCCTTGAGCGCGACGACCGGATCGCGCGCGCCGATGCCGTCGGCGCGGCCGCGGTTAATCGTCAGGAGCATGCTTTCGTCGCTGGTGATGAGGCCGGTGACGTCCGCCGGGACGAACCGAAGCTGCGGCGGGGCGGCCCACCGGCCGAGGCCGGACAGGCGCTGAAGCCGCCCGAGTTGCTCGAACAGGAGATCGTTCTGGAGTTTGGACTGGGCGAGCTCGCGGCTGAGGCGATCTTTTTCGGCCTCGGCCGCCCACAGGTCGTTGAGCTTGAGCGCGGTCATGACCCAGCGGCGCGTGCGCTCGCGAACCGGGTCGAGGATGGGGGAAATCTTCTCGTAGCCGCGCGTCCAGAAGGCGAAGGATTCGCTGGAACGGTATTTTTCAAGCGCGGCGATCGCGAGGCCCGCAAACACGAGCACGACGAGCACGCCGATGCGCACGCGCCGGCGCCACGAGACGGAAACTGTGAACTGGATTTGGCGAATACCGCGCGAAACCATTGATTATCGGTTCTCACGGCCGGCAAAGGCCGCGACGAGTCTGCAAACCGCTCTAATTGATAGCAGAATCGGGGGCGGGGGGAAAGAGGATCGTGAATCGTGGATCGTGGATGGGACTTATAGGACTGATAGGACCTATAAGACCAGGGAATAATAAAAAAACGGGACGCAGGCTGGTGGGCTTGCGTCCCGTGGCGGTAGTGCGAAATCAGGCGTCGGCCTTGGGGGCCGGCGGGGGTTCCAATGAGGGGATCGCGGGGCCGATCGATTGGACGAGGTCGGCGGCCTCGCAGCAGATCACGTCCTCGACCTCCGGGCTGTAGGGCTTGCGGTTGGGGTTTGTGAAGACCTCGTAGCCGCCGGCCGTGATCTGCGCCTGGCCGGGCACGTAGCCGTGCATGGGGCCGGTGTAGGCCGTGACCAGGACCTTCTTGCCGCGCATTTCGTCCTTGATGCGCAGGCCGATCGGGGCGCACACCTCGCCGCTGAGGCCGACGTGGATGAAGTCGTCGCCGATGCGGACGGAGTAAATATCGGCCGGCTGGGTGACCTTGTAGTTGCCCTTCTTGTCCATGGAATCGAGCATGCGTTTGGCCATGCGCGCGGCGCGGCGGCGCGGGCCGGAGAACGGGTCCTTCGGATTGACATTGGCCGCGGAATCGGAGAACTTCTGGCCGTCGCCGGTCCAGGCCGAAAGGACGGGCAGCTTGATCTCGCGCGTGGCGAGCGCGATCGGCCCGGTGATTTCGTCCATTTTGCCGGAGAGGACCTTGCAGACATCGTCGGCAAGCTGCTTGCCGAACTTGGCCGGCTGATCGACGGTGGCCTTCGTGGGCGACAGGAAGTTGAAGGGCCTGTCCGGAATGGGGTTGTTCGTCTTGGCATCGCCGGCGCAACCCTGCAGGAACAGGGCGGTCGGGATGGCGAGGCGCTGCTTGAGCTCGAGCTGGGCGAAGCCGGCGTAGTCGCCGCCGATCATCTGCGTGCCCATCGTGGTGGGGTGGCAGTTGTAGTTAAAGAGGAGGCCGATCGGCTTGCCGTCGCGGCCGACGGCCTTGATGACGACGACTTCCTTGTCGTGCTGGCCGTAGGGGTTGATCTGCCAGACGCTTTCGCCCATGACGGCGCGGCCGCGGCGGCTGACGCCGACGTTGGTCCGGCCGCGCCCGAAGAACAGGCGGGCGTCCTGCTCGTTGACGATCGCCTGCTGGACGGCCTTGACCGACTGCGCGATCAGTATGGGCCTGAACTTTTCTTCGTTCACGACGGGGCCGGAGTGCGTGTGCGTGGCGACGAAGATGACCTGGTTCGGATCGATGCCGTTGCTCTCCTTGAGCTGGCCCTGAATGGACTTGATGATGCCGATGGGGCTGCTGAAGCCGCGCTGCATCGCGGGACGGCCTTCGGGAGCGGCGGCGCCGACGGGACGCCGCGGACGGCGGCCGCCGCCCTTGCGATCCCAATAGCAGATGTCGCCCATCAGGTAAATGACGCGATTCTTACCGTCGGAGATCGACATCGCGCGGACGAAGAGGTCCTGGTATTTGCCCTCGGAAGGCTTGCCTTTGCGGAAGGAGAAACCGGCCATCGGGACGGGCCACGTGGGCGTGATGTCGGCCTCGGCCGTGCCGATGCGGAACGGCATCGCGGCGCCGGCTGGGACGGACTCTTCCGAGCCGAGAATGACCGCCGCGGGCGGGGGCGGAACGGGAACGGCGGCCTGTTTCGGCGCGGCTTTCGTGGTCGCGCAACCAGTCAGCTTGGTCAGAATCGATCCCGCAACGACGGTTCCCAGCGCGCCACGCAGGAAACTGCGGCGGCTCGACTGCCGGTCGCGCGCATCGGCCGGATCGAAATGCTTCTTCGATGTCATCCTGATTGCCTCGAGACTTCGATATCGCCGGCCGTGGGAAAAAAAGACGGCGCGGAATTTCAAGCAAAAGCAAATGGTTCGGGGGACAACAAACCCTCGTTTTTTAAACGGAAGCGGCGGCGGCGGCTTACGCCTTGCCTGCCAAAGATTTCACAGTCTGCATGACGGAGTAAATGAGGACATCCTCGGCCTCGGGACTGTAAGGCAGCCGGTGGAAATTGCCGAACACCTCGTAGCCACCGGCGGCGATCTGCGCCTGGCCGGGGAAGTAACCGATGTAAAGGCCGGCGTAGGCGGTGACCATGACCTGGCTGCCGCGCAGCTCGTCCTTGACGCGCAGGCCGATCGGGCTGCACATCTCGCCGGGCAGGCAGGCGTGGACGAACTTGTCGCCGATGCGCACGACGGCGAGGTCGCCGGGCTGGGTGACGTTGTAACGGCCGTTCTTGTCCATCGATGCCAAAACGCGCCGGGCCATGCGCGCCATGCGGCGGGTCGGGCCGGAGAGCGGCTTGGACGGGTCGGCGACGGCGTCGGTCTCGATGCCGTTGGTTCCGGTCCACGCGGAGAGGACGGGGAATTCGACGTGGGCGTGGCCAATGCGGATCGGGCCGGTAATCTCCTCCATGGGCGACGCGAGGGCCTTCGTGATGTCGTCGGCAAGCCGGACGCCGATCTTCTTCACTTCATCGACATGGACCTTCGCGGGCGCGTAAAAATTGAACGGGGATTCGGGGCGATGGTTGTCGGGTTTCATGTCGCCACAGGTGCCCTGCATGAAGATGGCCGGGATGCCGCCGAGCCGCGAACTCATTTCGGCCTGCGCGAAACCGGCGTAGTCGCCGCCGACGAAGTTGCTGCCGATCGTGGTCGGGTGGCAGCTGTAGGCAAACGAGAGGGCGATCGGCTTGCCGGCGCGATCGACGAACTTGAGCACGACAACTTCGGGGTCGTGGAAGCCGTAGGGGTTGATCTCCCACGTGTCGTCGCCGTTCATGTCGGTGCCACGGCGGCTGACGCCGATGCTGGATGAACCGCGGCCGAAGAACAGGCGCGCCTCGCGTTCGCTGGCGAGGGCCTTATCGACGGCCTCGATGCTCTTCTCGACGAGCCAGGCGCGGAAGCGCTCGTCGCCCATCACGGGCGCCGAATGATTGTGCGTGGCCATCATGATGACCTGGCCGGGGTTGATGCCGTGCTTTCTTTTGAGTTCTTTGTTGATGGCATCGATGATGCCCCACGGCCGGTCCTGGGTGTCGAAATAGACGGTCTCCGCGACGAGATAGACAACCTTGTTCTTGCCGTCGCCGATCGTGAGGCATTTGACGTGGATCGGCTGGTAGGCGCCTTCGCTGGGCTTGGTGCGATGCTCGAAGCCGGCGAGCATGGTTTTCCACGTCGGGGTGATGTCGATTTCCGAGACGCCGATTTTAAACGGGAGCGGAGAACCTTCGGCTGATGCGGGTTCTGTGCCGAGCGGCTTTTCGGCGGCGCCCAGCGTGCCGGCGAGCGAACCGGCCAGAACAGCGGCGGCGGCGCCCTTCAGAAAATTGCGGCGGCTCGGACCTTGCGAAATATCTTGTGGTGCCATGATCGTGTGCCTCGAAAATGTTCTGGCTGGCAAACGCCGCGACGGCGCGGCAGGGTTGTTATAGCGCGTTTGAGGGGGTTTGTCGAAACAGATCACGAAACGGCAAATCCGTATTCATCAGCATCAATCCGCACCATCCGCGTCCAATTAAACGCGGATTTTACGGATAAAACAGATGATTTCGGATTGACTATGTTTCTGCCGGGGTAGCACGATCATGCCGATAAATTCTGAACGGGAGACACCGGAGATGCTGGTTCATCGCATGATTCGACTCGCCTGTGGACTGATGCTGATGGGCGCGATCGCCATGGCTGCGCCGGTGGTCAGCAATGTGCGATTTTCTTCCGAAGATGCAGCCACCCGAAAGATTACATATGACCTCGCGGGGGCAACCGGCCCGGTGATGGTCAGCGTCGTGCTTCAGGATCAAGTCGGCAAATGGATCATCCCCGATCTCAGGGCGCTCGAAGGCGACTTCGGGACGGCCGTAGCGAACGGGACGGGGAAGACGATTTATTGGCACATCACGAAGCCGCTCGCAGAAGACGGGCGAATACTCGAGGCGAAAGTGATCGTCTCCGAGATCGGGCGCACGAAGACGGTGAAGCTGCCGGGTGGCGTGGAGCTGGAACTGGCGCGCATCCCGGCGGGGACGTTCCTCATGGGCGGCGACGGGAAAGACGAATCGCCGCGGCACATGGTGTGGATCAAGAAGGATTTCTATTTGGGTAAAACCGAGGTCTCGCAGAAACAGTGGGACGCGGTGCTGAAAAAGAACACATCCAACGTGAAGGGCAACCCGCAGCTGCCGGTCGAGTCGGTGTCGTGGGACCTGTGCTCGGAATTTATCGACGCGCTCAACAAGCTCGGCAAGGACAAGTTCCGCATGCCGAGCGAGGCCGAGTGGGAATACGCCTGCCGCGCCGGGACAACGACGCGCTGGTTCTTTGGCGACGACGCAAAAAAGCTCGGCGACTACGCGTGGATTACGACGAATTCGGGCGGGACGACGCACTCGGTCGGAGAGAAGAAGCCGAACCCGTTCGGGCTTTACGACATCTTGGGAAGCACGTTCGAGTGGGTGCAGGACTGGTATCATCCGACGTACGAGGGCGCGCCGGTCGATGGCAGCGCCTGGATGGTGAAGGACAAGGAGTATCCGTTCAAGGTTTCGCGCGGCGGCGCGTTCCACATGGGCGAGAACATCAGCACGCCGGCGTATCGGACGGTGCAGTTCCCGAACGAAGACGGGAGCTGGTACGGATTGCGCGTGGCGTGCGACGCGGAATCGGAAGAATAGAAATTAAATATGGATAGCAAAAATGCCGAATCGAGTGGGAACAACCATTCGATTCGGCATTACGATTACGATTACGATTACGAGCACGAGCACGAGCACGAACACGATTTTATGCGAGCTCTTTGATCGTTTGCATCACTCCATAAACGAGGATGTCCTCCGCTTCCGGGGTGTAGGGCTTGTAGTGGAGGTTTGAGAAGACTTCGTAGCCGCCGGCGGCGATTTGCGTCTGGCTCGGGAAGTAGCCGGAATTGGCGTTGGTGTAGCCGCTGACCATCACCATGTTACCGCGCAGCTCGTCCTTGATGCGCAGGCCGACGGGGCAGCAGATCTCGCCGCCGAGGCCGACCTGAATGAAGCGGTCGCCGATCCGGATGACGGTCATGTCCCAGCCCTGGCTTTTCTTGAAGGTGCCGTCGGGGTTGAGCGAGGCCAGCGTGTATTCGGCGAGGCGCGCCATGCGGCGCTCGGGGCCTGAGAACTTCTTCGCCGGATCAAGCTTGGCGTCGGGATCCTTCGACGGCGTGGCGGGGGTGGCGATCATCACCGGCAGATCGACCGTTCGTTTGCCGATGCGAATCCTGCCCGTGATTTCCTCCATCGGCGATTGAAGAACGTTCGTGACCGATTCGGCGAGCTGGTTGCCGAAACGCTCGGGATCGGCGAGCGGCGCCTGTTGCGGCGCGAGGAATTCATACGGCTTTTTCGGGTCGGGGTTGTTGGGCTTGACGTCGGCGCCGGTGCCCTGCAGGAACAGCGCCGGCATGCCGCCGAGGCGCCTGCTCATTTCGATCTGGGCGAAGCCGGGGTAGTCGCCGCCCATCTTGAGGCCGCCCCACGTGGTCGGGTGGCAGCTGTAGCTGAACGCGAGCGCGATCGGGCGGCCGTCGCGGCCGACGGCCTTGAGGACGGTGACCTCGCGATCGACGGGACTGTATGGGGCGATGCTGATGTGGGTGACGCGGCCTTCGGCGTCGAGGGCGCGGCGCGAGATGCCGAAATCGCAGCGGCCGCGGCCGAAGAACAGGCGCGCCTCGCGCTCGCTCTTGACCGCCTCGTCGGCGGCCGCGACCGCCTGCTTCGCGAACAGCGCCGCGAATTTTTCGTCCTTGAGCAGCGGGGCGCAGTGGGTGTGGCTCGCGATCATGAAGATTTGTTCGGGATCGAGGCCGTGCATGGTTTTAAGCTGCGCGCGGATCGGCGCGAGGATGTTCTTGGGGTGGGCGCGCTCGTCGATGTAGCAGACGTCGGCCATCATAAGCAGGTAACGCGTCTTGCCGTCGCTGATCGACATCGCGCGAACTTTAAGCGGCTGGTATTTGTCGCCGGCCTTTGCCGTGCGGGGGCCGAAACCCATGAGGCCCACGTCCCAGGTCGGCGTGATGTCGGCCTCGGCGGCGCCGACGAGGAACGGCATCGCGGAGCCTTTGGCGATCGGCGTCTCGACGCCGAGAGGCCGTTTGATTTTGGCAGCAACGGTCTGGCACGCAGCCAACGCCGATCCAGCGACCACGGCGCCGACAGCGCCCTTTAAAAACTGGCGGCGGCCCTGGTTGTGGCTTTCATTCGGGTTTTTGTGATCGTGCGCCATTTGAAGATTATTCCTCGCGGGTATTGAAAAACAGAATTGAGAAAACAATTAGACAGTGGGGGGGAATTGTCAAAACAAATGGGGTGTGGGCGACACCGGTCAGTCGGCGGTTTGGTCGGGATCGCCACGGAAGAAAATCGAATAGAGCGCGAGGAGGAACCATTTGCCGGGGATCAGGATGACGCCGATCGTTAGAAGCAGGGCGTTCCAGTGACTCCGACGCGGAAACTCGATCGCTTCGATATCGGGCTGCGGCCTGACGATGAACGCCGAGATGAGATAGGCCAGCAGCACGATCCAGTAACGCTGCTGGACCCACCGGGCGAAATCGGGGCTATGAAGGCCGCGATATTGAACGTAATGATCGGACAGCCACGGGATGAAATAGACGATGAACGGATACGGCGCCGCCATCAGCGCGATCGATACGATCAGGTGCAGCGGGATTTCACGGCCAGTCAGCAGTCGCTCGCCAAACAGCGTGCGCGTCTTGGGCTCCTTCACTTCCCTTCGCTGCCAGCCGCAGAAACGACAGGCAATCGGGCCATCGGCGGGAGGAACTCCAAGGTTTTGACCGCATCTTGGGCAGAACATGGTTCACTCCAAAGTCAGCGCGGGCGCAGGACCGCGCGCGCGGGGACTCCGTCTGCGCCGATGATTTTAAGCGGCAGGCAAATCAGGTCGTAATCGCCGGGTGAAACCTGTGACAGGTCGAGCGTTTCGAGGATCCAGATCCCCGCGCCGAGGAGGGTGCGGTGGATGAAGTCGCCGGCTTCGTCACCGGCGCCGATCGAGAGCGCGTCGATGCCCACCAGGGCCACGCCGATCGTGACGAGACGCTCGGCGGCCTCCGGCAATAACAGATCCATGCGGCCGCCGGTCTTGAACAGGACGCGCTCCCCTTGCCCGATCCGCAACCAGTCGATTTCGGGTGCGCCGACCGGCTCGGCGATTTCGATGACGCGCGCCGGGCCGATGAGCGAGTCGAGCGGCGCGGATTCGGCCGGGGCGCCGTTGTCGAAGCAATGGCGGGGCGCGTCGAGATGCGTGCCGGCGTGACTGCTCATCGCAATCTCGCTCAGGTTGAACGCCGCGCCATTGGAAATGGAGGAAAGCGAACGGATTTTAAACGGCGGGTCGCCGGGCCACACCGGCAGTCCGGGATGAAGCGGGGTGGAAATATCGATCCAGTCGGTCATGGGGGAAGGATAGCAGGAGAAGAGCGAAGGGTGAAGGGTGAAGGAATGATGAATGATGAAAGATGAAAGACACACGTTGAGCCTGGGGTATCGGAAGGCAATCCATCGCTTACGCTCGGGCCGCTGCATCATGCACGAGCACGAGCATGAAAATTGGTGGGAAAGCCGTCAACTTAGCCCTCGACTTGGAGGGGTGGGGTGTTGAGAATGGCTCGGGCCGGTGACCGGCCAACCAACATGAACTTACGGTGGCCCCGTTGCACTCCGCCAAAGATTTCAGCCAAATCGGGCGCCGCTTGATTCTCCTGTTCGGGATCGTTACGGCCCTCGCCATCGCCGGATGCCGCCATGTCGCGGTTTCGGGCGAACCCGCCATTGACAAGGACGGGCTGGCCGGCGTGACGCCGCCGCGCAGCCTGGCCGTCCTGCCGACGACCGATATCTCCGGCCATGCGGACCTTGCGCCGGCCATGCGCGAGGCGCTGCATGCCGCGCTTTCGAAGCTGCCGCTGGAGAACCGGCAGCTCACGGTAACCGATCAGCGGCTCGCGATGATCGCCAACCGCATGGGGATCCAACCGGAGAACCTGCCGCAAGCGGCGCTGGCGCACCCTTCGATCGCCGATATCGTCGTGTTCAGCCGGATCGAGAAAATCAGCCGCGTCTATCTGATCCTTTACGCGCACAACCGGTTCCGGCTCGACTTCCAGATGGTCGATACGCGCTCGCGGCACGTTTTTTACCGCAACGAATTCGTGGTCACAAACCGCTGCTTCGCGCCGACGATCAACCTGTTCGGGCTGGCGGGGAGCGCGTTCTGGTCGCTGGGGCAACTGACCACGGAATCGGTCACGGGAACGTTCAATGAAGGCGCGCGCAAGATCGTCGCGGAGCTTCCGCCGATGCCGGTGTTTTCGGAACTCGGCAACCGGCTGGCGATCGTCAAGACCAACGTCAAGATGCCGCGGACGAGCCTGGGCGTGGGCGACAAGATCCAGGTCGAGGTGATCGGCACGCCGCGCACGATGGCGAGCTTCAGCGTCGGCAAGGTGACGAGGCGCCTCAAGCTGCGCGAGGTCGCGCCGGGACGCTATACCGGCGAGTTCGTCGTGCGCAAGGGGATGAACACGCCGTATGCCGTCGTTGAGGCGACGCTGCGGCTGCCCAACGGCGGCGAAACGATCACGGACGCGATGATGGAACAGCCGTTCTCGATCGACACGACTCCGCCACCGCACGGGCGCGTGACAAGCTGGTGGCCGGCGCGGCGCGGCAAGGGCATCTTCGGCGAGATCGAGCTCGAGAAAGACGAAACGGCCAACAACCCGGAGAAGCCGTCGCGATACATCGTCTATCGCCGCGCTCCGGGAGAGAAGGAGTTTGCGGAGATCGCCGAGACCGACGCGACGACGTTCAGCGACCCCAAGGCCGACCCGGCCAATCTCAACGAATACCGGATCGTGACGCGCGACATCGCGGGGAACGACTCGACGCCGGGGCCGGTGGTGTGCGTGCAGAAATAATTTACTTGCCGCGCTTGGCGATGAGGCCGTAGAGGCGCGGGAGCGGGGCGAGATCGTGCTCGGGATGCGGGTCGTGCGGGTAGTCCCAGACGAAGAGGTTCTCGAATCCGGCGTCGGTGAGCCACTGCATGAGCTGTTTTTTTTCGAGGCCGGGGCGGCGGTCGGCCATCGCCACGCGGAACCGTTCGTTCTGGTGCGGCTGGAAATCGACGATCAGGATGCGGCCGCCGGGCTTGAGCGCGTGGCGGACCTGGCGCAGCACAGCAACGATGTCATCGACGTGGTGCAGGATGATGAGCGCGAGGACGAGATCGACTTCGGCGCGCTTGAGCGGGAGCGACTCGACCGTGCCGCGGCGCAGATCGACGTTGCGGATGCCGGATTCCTCGATCCGCCGCTTCGCGACGTCGAGCATCTGCTGGCTCATATCGACCGCGACGACCTTGTGGAAATGCGAGCCAAGGAGCGGCAGCAGGTAGCCGGTTCCCGCGCCGAGGTCGGCAACGTCGAGATCGCGCGGAAGAAGGCGCACCAAAGCTTCCAAGTGAAAGGTGGGGCCGAAGGCGTGCTCGCGCAGGGCGTCCCAGCGCGAGCCGATGCGGTCGAAGAATTCCTCGCCGGCGGCGGACTGGCGCATCGCCAGCGTGCGCTGGAGGCGCTTGCGATCGACTTCGGGAAGCTCGTTCTCGCGAAGCAGGCGGTTAAGCGAATCGCGCAGGGCGGTGTCGTCGTCGCCGAGGTCGGCCTCGACGCTCGCGCGGTAGAACGTCGCCGCGCCGATCGGGCGGTCGGCGACGAGGCCCTGTTCCTTGAGCGCCTTCAGGTGGCGGCTGATCGAGGACTGCGGCATCTCAAGAATGCGTACGAGTTCGCCAACCGACAGCTCCTCGTGGCTGAGCAGGTGCAACAGCCGGAGCCGCGCCGGGTCGCCGACGGCCTTGAACATGGCGCTGAGCGTGGCTAAATCCAATATCCACCTATCCGGATATAAGGATAGGCGCGGGAGAGAAGGGGCGTCAAGAGAGATGAATGGTGAATGATGCAATGGGGCAACGAAACAGATCGTTTACTCGGTCATGGCTGAGATTGCATGTAAAATGCGGATAAAATTCCTGCACTCCAAGGTCGCATGCAATCGCCATATGTCCGCGCGGGGCAATCGGGTTGCGCCAGGTTGGGAGCACGAGCACGATGTGGGACCTATCCGTCCCGTCCGTCCTATTTCCCAATCACATGCCCGATATACGTCGGCATAAACCGGATCATTTGACCGTATAACAACCAGCAACTGATTCCCGTCACAACCAGCAGCCCGAGCGCCAGCAGCGATTCGGTGAGCGTCGGCACGCCGGCCTCTTCGCCCTCAACCATCCCTGCCGTTTCGCTCACCGGCACCGGCTTCCCGTCATGAGATTCCATCGTTTGCTTCCTTTGGCTCCTGAACCTGCGCGGCCTGATCATTCTCCGGCTGCGGCGGCGTCCCGTCAACCGGCTCGACCGGGACAACGAGGTGGCGGGGCATTTCGATGCGGAACGTGGTCCCCTCGCCCATCTCGCTGCGCACGCCGATGTGGCCGCCGTGGCGCTCGATGATGTGCTTGACGATCGCGAGCCCGAGCCCCGTCCCCTTCTGCTTGCCCTGGCGCACGCCGCGATAGAACTTCTCGAAAATGTGCGGCAGGTCGCGGTCGTCGATGCCCGAACCCTGGTCGTGGATGTCGAGCGTCAGCCGCTCGCGCCCGCTGTGGCCGATGATCTTGATCTTCCCCGATTCCGGCGAATACTTCGCCGAGTTGACGAGCAGGTTGCGCACGGCGCGCCGAAACTGCGTGACGTCGCCCTGCATGCGGTTGTCGCTGACGCCGGTCCATTCCACCGTCATGGTCAGGTTTTTCGTCATGAGGATCGCGCGCGCGCCCGCAACCAGTTCCTCGACCAGCGCCTTGAGATCGAACGTCGTCGGATTGAACGGCATCCCCTGGTCCTCGATCCGCCGCAGGTCGAGCAACTCCTCGACGAGCTGCTGGAGCCGGTCGGCCTCCTCGCAGATGATCGAGACGAACTCGCCGCGCCGCTCCTCGGCCATCTTCGGGTCGCGGCGCATCATCTCGGCGAAGCCCTTGATCGACGACAGCGGCGAGCGCAGCTCGTGCGTGACGTTTGCCAAAAACTCGTCCTTGGCGCGGTCGATCGCCTTGTCGCGCGACACGTCCTTATAGACGACGATCGTGCCGTGATGCTCGCCGGCGGCGTCGGCGGCGTTCATGGCGCGCCGCGTGTAGGCGCGCGGCTTGCGCCGGCCCTCCTGGCCCGGCGGCGAGATCTCGTCGGTGTATTGCTGCTCCGGCCAGCGCCGCAGCGCCTCGAACAACGACCAGTATTTCGACTCCGAGCCGAGGGCCTGGATCATGTGCTCGTGGTGCGCGGCGGCCGAGCTCATCAGCCGCGGGTTGCCGCCCATGTTGAACATCGCCTGGAACGCCGCGTTCGCCATCACCGGCTTGCGCGACGAATCGTAGAACACGACCCCCTCGTCGATGCTGTTGACGATGAGCTCGAGCTGCGAGTGGACCTCCATGAGGCTCATGCCCGTGTGCTCGAGCCGCGAGCGGCTTTCCTTCGCCTCGGTCTGCCACTGCGCCGCGCGCAGCACCCACCGGTAAAACAGGCGGCTGATCGCGATCGACACCAGCATCCCGATGCACAGCACGCCGAGCGAGAACGGATTCAGCGGCAACGCGACGCTGGCCGTGGTCGGCTCGACCACAACCTGCCACCCCTCCGTGAACACGGGTTGCCGTATCGACAGCTCGCGGTCGCGCTCGGCGCCCGGTCCGGCCGGCACGCTCGCCCCCTTCGGCAGGAGCGGATAAACGACGCGATCCTCGTGGACGATCCGGATGTTGAAATTGCGCGTCAGGCCCTTCTGCACGACCTTGTCGAAAAGGCCCTGGTACAGGAACACGCCGAGGATGTGGCCGTGAACCCGATGCCCGCGCATGATCGGCACGGCGATGACGAAGCCGTCGCCGTGCCCGACGAACGTCATCGGACCCGTGACCAGATGGCTGCTCGGATACTGGCTGAACTCCCGCGTCAGCGCCTGGTCGGCGGCAATCAGGTTCGCGGTTTCCCGCGGAATGCGGTCATGCGGCGCAACCCACTGCGGAATGCCGTCGCGGTCGGTCATGATCACGGCGAGGATTCCCGGGACCTCGTCGAACAGTTCCTGGCAGAAATTCTCGAACGCCAGCCGGCGCGGGTCCGTCCGACCGGGCTCCGTCTCGCCCAATGCCGGCCCCGCGGCGCCGAGGTCTTCCGTGTACAGGCAAAACTGGCTGATGCGGCGCAGCGCCAGCAGGCGCTCGTCGAAAAAGGCCGTCAGCCCCTGGATGACCGACTTGCTGCTTTCCTCGGATTCCCTGTGCCGGCGTTCGCTGACGTAATCGATCGAGCGCTTCCACATAAGCAGCGTCCCGAGCATCAACAACGCAAACAGGGTCCACGCAATCAGCCGGAACTGACGCGACTGCCCCTCGAAGATTTGTCGCAGCGGTCTTTTCATCAGGCGTCGAATTGCGGGAATAACCGGCCAACCCACCATGGCCAAACTTATGGTACGCCCGCACGACACCCCGGCGCAAGCGCGACCGAAGCTTCGCCATGGGCAATGGTTCGTCCCATGGGTCCCATAAGTCGCATCACTCCCATCGTCCCATCCCACACCCTCCCGCCATGTTTTGTATTGAAAGTTGCGCGCCAAAGAAGCTAATTTTTTCAACAGTTCGCGCGAAAGTGACGCCCATGGCACGCATGACCCACCCGCACGTTTCGCTCTCCATGCTTTCGGCCCGTTTGCTTGCGCTGATCCTGATCGCGGCGATCCCCGCCGCGGCCCTCGCCGATGACGAATTCGAGGGCAAAACGATCCGCGAGATCGTCTTCAGCGGGCTCACCCACTCGACCCCGCAACAGATGCAGTCGTTCATCAAGACCAGCCCCGGCCAGCCCTATCACGCCCTCGCCATCCGCGCCGACCTCAACCGCCTCGCGCGCGAGGTCCGCACGGCGGCCGTCGATGTCGTGGCGCTCCCCGACGGCGGCCTGCGCGTCACGTTCCGCGTCGCCGAATCCCCCGTGCTGAACAAGATTTTCATCCGCGGCAACGAGAAGATCAAAACGGCGAAGATCGAAAAAATCATCGACAAGAAACCGGGCGACAAGATCGACGAGGACCTGCTCGGCCACGTCCGCACCTCGATCCTGAACGAGTATCGCCAGCTCGGCATGCCGCAGGCCGAAGTGCGGGTCGATCTGATCGAACCCGCCGGCAAGGACCAGGCAACCACCGCGACCATGAAATCCGACCTGCAGGTGCTGATCACCGAAGGCACCCAGACGCAGGTCAAGGACGTGATCATCCAGGGCAACGAGGCGTTCACCGCGACCCGCCTGCGCATGAACCTCGTCACCAAGGGCTCGCTCGGGTTCATCAAGAACTACTACAACGAAACCGTGTTCGACAACGACCTGACCAACCTGCGCGAATTCTACATGACGCACGGCTATTACGACGCGCGCGTCGAGCGCGGGGTGTTCGAGGAACAGAAGACGGCCGCCGGCAAGGCCCTCATTTCACCCGTCATCCGAATCTCCGAGGGCCGGCACTACCGCTTCGGCCCAATCCGGGTGCGCGGCGTCCACATGTTCTCGCAGGACGAAGCCGACGCGCCGTTCAAGGACCTGCCCGGCAAATACTTCGACGGCGGCCTTTATACCGGCGCCGTGAACAAGCTCAAGGCCCTCTACTACAACCACGGCCTGCTCACGACGCAGTTCCGCGAGAGCTTCGAGCGCGAGGCCACGTCCGCCACCCTCGCCGTCACGATCGACGTCGCCGAGGGCCGCCGCATCCACGTCGGCAAAGTCAACGTGGTGCGCCCCGAATACCCGCCCGAGAAGGAAAAAATCAGCCGCGTGCGCGCGTGGTATGAAAAGCGCACGCCGCCCGTGGACGACGACGTCATCCGCCAGGAGATCCTGCTCAAGCCCGGCGACGTCTATAACAAGAAACTCGAGCGCGACTCGGTCCGCCGCCTCGCCCGCCTCAACACGTTCGACACCCAGGACGAGAAGCTCAAGGCCTACAACAAGCCCACGTCCGACCCCGACATCCACGACATGGTCGTCGAGCTTCAGGACAAGACGACCGGCCTCGCCGGCGGCGGCGTCGGCTACGGCGACGCGACCGGCCCGTATATCTTCGGCCGCATCCGCGAGAACAACGTCGGCGGACGCGCCGACATCTTCGACACCGGCATCCTGCTCGGCACGCGCGACTCGCGCGTCTCGATGAGCTACTTCGACCGGCACTTCGGCGGCGGCCCCGATTCGCTGCAGAACACCGTCTTCTACCAGACGCTGCGGCGCCCCGGCTACAACGCCAAGACCGGCGGCTACAACATCGAGCGCGGCCACGACCTCGGCGACGACCAGAAGCTCTACATCCTCGGCCGGCTCGAATACGTGGCCTTGAGCGAGGCGCACCACGTCCACGCCGCCGAGGACCTCGACCAGTCCTACCCCGTCCTCACCGGCCGGCTGCGCTGGGTCGAGGACACGCGCGGCCCCATCGGCAGCTTCTATAACGAAGGCCGCATGCAGGCGTATTCGGCCGAGGCCGGTTACGCCGGCGCCCCGCTGCTGCGCCTGGAAACCGATCACGACCGCTACACGCGGCTCAGCGACATGTGGACGTGGCGGCTCGCCGCCAGCGCCGGCATGATGCCCTACGACCGCGAGACGGTCCCGATCCACGAGCGCTACTTCCTTGGCGGTGCGCAGGACATGCGCGGTTTCGCCTATCGCGGCGCCGGTTACTTCGACAAGAAGGACGACGACGTGCCGATCGGCGGCGCGGCAAAGGTGTTGGTCAAGAACGAACTCATCCGGCCGCTGTTTGATCCGCTGGCCGGCGTGCTGTTCGTCGATGTCGGCGACCTCGGCCGCTCGCCGGTTTCGTGGCAGGTGCCGCGCGTCTCGACGGGCGCCGGTCTGCGCTTCAACCTGCGCCAGGTGCAGGTCGCGGTCGATCTGGCCATGCCGCTCGTCACACAGGACCACGACAACACGCAATTCTTCCACTTCAGCATGCAGGGCTCGTTGTAAGATAGTGAAGTGTCTGTGGCTTTTAGTGACCCTGAAAGGGTCACCCAGTTCAACAGCCCAGGGTCTAGCGAGCGCAGCGAGCGTAACCCTGGGTTGTCGATCCCATAAATGATCGAGCCCCGGAGGGGCGACACAACCCTATCAGTCCTATAAGTCCTATAAGACTCATTACCAGCCGGGAGCCTCCCCCATGAAGAACAAAATTCTCGACATCCTGCGCCTCGACGCGCGCGTGACCAACGACGAAATCGCCAAACGCCTCGGCGTCCCCGTCGAGCAGGTCGATGCCCACATCAAGCAGCTCGAAAAAAGCCGCACGATCCTCGGCTACCGCGCCATCGTCAACCCCGAGAAGCTCGACGACGAGCCGACGATCGGCATCATCGAGGTCAAGATCACGCCGCAACGCACCGTCGGCTACGACGAGATCGCCGCGCAGATCTACAAGTTCCCCGAAGTCGAGACCTGCTACCTTCTTTCCGGCGGCTACGATCTGCTGATCTTCATCGAGGGCGCGAACCTCAAGGAAGTCGCCACGTTCGTCAGCCGCAAGCTCGCCACAATCGACCACGTCGTCTCGACGACCACGCACTTCATCCTCAAAAAGTACAAGGAAGAGTGCTTCATCGTCGGCGACGAAGACAAAACCGACCGCCTCCCCGTCACGCCGTAAGAAAAGAAGATTCTTTACGCCAAGACGCCAAGACCGCCAAGTTGATTCGGGAATTCCTGATTTCGCGGCGTTCTTGGCGTCTTGGCGTAAAAGCATTGCATTCAAAATATCTCTGCGTCTCTGCTCGTCTCTGCCCCTCTGCGACAAAAAAGAAATTCTTCGTGTCTTCGTGCCTTCGTGGTTCAAATTTCTTCCCCCGTGCGCTTAAATGGTTCCGAGGATATTCCGGCGATGGCTGACCGGCCTTACATTCTCGGCATCGAAAGCTCGTGCGACGAGACTGCCGCGGCCCTGGTCACGCGCGAGGGCCGCGTGCGCGTCAGCGCCGTCGCCTCCCAAGTCGATCTGCACGCCCACTTCGGCGGCGTCGTCCCCGAGGTCGCCGCGCGCATGCACATCCAGGCCTGCCTGCCGCTCGTTGAAGAGGCCATGGACGACGCCGGCGCGACGTGGGACGACATCGAGGCGATCGCGGTCACGAGCGGCCCCGGCCTCATCGGCTGCCTGCTCGTCGGGCTCGAGACCGCCAAGACGCTTTCGTGGCTGCGCGACAAGCCGCTCATCCCGGTTCATCACCTCGCGGGCCACCTGTATTCGATCCACCTCATGCCGCCCGCCGGGGCGCACCGGCTCATGGACAAGGGCGCGAACAAGCCGGTCCTGCCGCTCGAGCCCGACGACACCGAAAAGATCGCCGCGACCGACCGCGCCGAACTCGAAATCGGCCGCCCGCAATACCCCTATGTCGGCCTGATCGTCTCCGGCGGCCACACGTCGCTGGTGTGGGTCGAGTCGCCGACCCGCATCACGACCGTCGCCCAGACGCGCGACGACGCCGTCGGCGAGGCTTACGACAAGGTCGCGCGCGTGGCGGGGCTCGGCTACCCCGGCGGCCCGATCATCGACAAGCTGGCCACGCAGGGCCGCCCCGACGCGTTCACGTTCACGCCTCCCATGCTGCGCCGCGACCGGCCCGACTTCTCGTTCAGCGGCCTCAAGACCGCCGTCGGCCGCGAATTCGAAAAACTCCGCGCGCAGCACCCCGACGGCCTTCCTGACCAAATCATTCGCGACGTCTGCGCGGGGTTCCAGAAGGCGGCCGTCGAGGCGCTCATCGGCAAGGCGCTCGACGCCTGCGCCGAGCACGGCTCGCGCGACCTCGTGATCTCGGGCGGCGTGGCCTGCAACCGCGGCCTGCGCGAGCGCGCCCGCCAGGCCAGCGCCGACCGCAAGATGCTCCGCATCTGGTTCCCGCATCCCTCGCTGTGCACCGACAATGCCGCGATGATCGCCGGCGCCGGCTGGAACTTCAAGCCGCTCCCCCGCCCGTCCGCGCTGGAACTCAACGCCCGCGCCACCTGGCCGATCGACGCCATCGCGTAAAGCATGTCCGTTCCTATAAGTCCTATCAGGGTGTTGAAATAGTCCCGCAGGGACGGCCGCTTTCAGCCCGCCACGGCAGTGGCGGGTAAAAAACCCAATACAAACGGAAGTCCCGGAGGGACGACCGAACACATCGTTCAGATGAAATTCGTTTATCGACACCCTGGTATAGGTCCTTCTCCTCACCGATTCCATTGCATTTCGTTACAATCATTTTATACTTGTTCAATCAGCGCTGAACCTGCATCCATTGTGATCCCCGATCGGGAGAGATTCTCCATGCAGCGTTCCGAAGCCGAAGAAGCCAAGCACCGGGCCGCGATCTGCCGCCAGCTCGGGATTCCCAACATCGTCAAGGCCCACGAACTCATCGTGGAGGGCGCGGCACGCGGCGCCACCTGGCTCAAGCACCTCGGATTCAACGCCCAGAACATGGCCGATCTCGGCTACCCCGCGTCAAACCTGGCGCGTCTGGGCTACAATTCGAACGCGCTCAAGCAGCTCGGTTTCTTTGTCGATGAGCCGGCCCCGGCCGCGAAGGAACCGGTCGCCATGGCGTGCTCGCCGAAGGACCCGGAACTCAAGCGCATCCTCGAGCGCGGCGGCCGCGCATCCGACATCAAGCGCGCTGGTTTCACGATCATCCAGTGCCGCCACGCCGGCCTGTCGGCGATGGAGCTCGCCCACCTCGGCTTCGAGATCGTCGATATCTGCTCCGTCTGCAGCGCCGCCGAAATGCGCCGCGCCGATTTCAAGGCGATGGACCTGCGCAATTACTTCAGCGACATCGAGCTCAAGAACGCCGGCTTCAGCGCCTCCGAAATGCGCATGTCCGGCTACACCGTGCGCGACCTCCTGCGCCTCGGCTACAACGAGAACCACATCCGCACCGCCGGCTACAGCACGGGCGAGCTGATCGCCGAGGGCCTCACCAAGATCGTCCGCACCCCGCCCAACCACGGAACGATGTAGCTCGATCCATGCCCGTTCCGAATACCTGATGACGGCGGGCCACCCGCATCGCCGGATTCGTCCGGCGCAATACCGGTCTCCGTTGATTTCCGCAGCCAATCCATTTAAAATCCAATCTTAGAAATGAGAGAGGCAGGATTGTTGGTTCTTTTCGAGTCGGGCACACGGAAACGCAACGGCCGGTGACGGATTCGTACAATCGGCTTGCTCACCGGCAAATCAACTTCCAGGGGAGGGAATTTCGATGCCGGGCACCATGATCACCGAACTGGACTACAAGCGTCTCATGGGGATGATGCACAACAGCATCCAGAGTCATCCCGCGGAACAGTTTCACTTTCTCGACCTCTACCACGGAATCCTCGGGGCCGAGGTCGTGAAATCCGAAGAAATTCCGAACGACATCGTCACGATGCGTTCCGTCGTCTCGCTCGCCAATCCGGAAACGGGCCAGACCCGACGGGTCGAGCTCGCCTATCCCAACGAGGCCGACCCCACGGCCAACAAAATCTCGATCCTGTCGCCCTTGGGCACGGCGATCATCGGCAACCATGTCGGCATCGTCGTCGAATACAACGACTGCGACGGCCGGAGCCAATTCCGCATCGACAGCCTGGAATACCAGCCGGAAGCAGCCGGACGCTACGATCTGTGAATCGACAGGTGTTTTAATGAATTCCATTACGATGAGTGAACTCGATATCCGCCGCTTTCGCGCTCTTCTGGACAAGGAACGGACGAAAAAGCGGCAGCACGAAAACATCTCGCGGCTGGAAAGCGAAATCCAACGGGCCGAGGTGTTGCCGCCGGACCAGATTCCCGCCGACGTCGTCACCATGCACAGCTTGGTGCGCGTCCGCGAGAAGCAGTCGGGGCAAACGAGATTATTTCACCTCGTCTATCCCGAGGAGGCCGACCCGGACCTGATGAAGATTTCCATCCTCGACCCGATCGGCCTGGCCGTCATCGGCGAGAAAGTCGGCGCCACGGTGCCGTGGGATTCGCCGCAGGGCAGGAAGTGGATCGTCATCGAGAAGATGCACTACCAACCCGAATCGGAAAAGAATTATTTTTTGTAAGGCATCACGCAAACACTGCTGGCAATCTGGGCGCACCAAAGGTGCGTTCGCGAGTAGCCCCCGGCGAAGCGCAGCGCCGCCGGGGGTTATGGGAAATCAGGAATCGCGCCCCGAAGCGGGCGCTCGCAAGCCCGATTTCGAACCGCCGGATATCGCCGAATGAATGATCTGAAGAAGAGAGAATTGAATTAATCTCTCTGCGTCTCTGCGACAAATCAATTCAGATTGATCTTGCCGAGCTGCGCCAGGATTTCCTTGGCCGACTGCCAGCGCTGGTTGGGGTCCTTGGCCAGGCACTTCATGACCAGTTCGTTGAATGCCTCGGGCACGTCCTTGAGCGGCTTGGGCTCGACGAACATGTGCTGGTACGCCAGGTCGCCCTCGGTGAACGGCGGCTTCCCGCCGGCCATCTCGTAGAACACCGCGCCCATCGAATAAATGTCCGCGCGGTGATCGACCGGAGCGCCCTTGACCTGTTCAGGGGACATATACAAAGGCGTCCCGACAATCACGCCCGCCTGCGTCGATTCGTTGCCGCTCGTCTCGTCCTGGACCATTTTCGCGATGCCGAAGTCGGTGACCTTGATCTGGTCGTCGCGCGTCAGCATCAGGTTCGCCGGCTTGATGTCGCGGTGCACGATGCCGATCGAGTGCGCGTATTCCATCGCCTCGCACACCTGGCGCACGTACTTGACGATCTGGTCGATCGGCAGCCGGTGGCCCGGCGCCTGCCGCAGCTTCTGCCGCAGGTCGCTGCCTTCCACGAACTCCATCGAGATGTACTTGCGGCCGCGCTCCTCGCCGATGTCGTGGATGCGCACGATGTTCGGGTGCGCCAGCCGCCGCGCGTTGCGCGCCTCCTGCCGGAACCTTCTCACCGCCTCCGCGTTGCGGATCAGGCTGTCGGGCAGGATCTTGAGCGCCACCATCTCGTCGAGCTCGTGGTCGTGCGCCTTATAGACGATGCCCATCGCGCCGCGGCCGAGCTCCTGCATCAGCTCGTAGCGCGCCTTGGCTTCCTCCGAAAGGCTGTTGAGGATCGCCGTGCGCTCGGCGCTCGCGGCGACGACGTTCGTATCGACGAGCCGCTCGAGCTTGCCCTTGACGTCGCGGTACGTGATGTCCGCGGCGAAGATCTGCTTATAGACCTCGCGCGCGCCCTGAAGGTCGTGGACGGCCTCGTAACGCTGCCCGAGCTCGTAAAGCAGCCCCTTGATCTCGTCGTCGATCGGCAGCCGCCGCAGCTCCTGCAGCGCCAGGTCCAGCATCCCCTTGGCCATGAAGCAGCGCGCCAGGTTGCGCAGCGAGTCGGCCTCCCAGCGGTAATCGCGGCTCGTCTGCTGGAAGCACGAGATCGCAAGGTCGTGCTTATCAACCCGCATCGCCAGCCGCCCCAGCTGGAACCGGACCTCGGTCGAGTCGCGCTTGGCGAGGATCTGCTGGTAGAACGCGAGCAGCGTGCGGATGATTTCCTCGTGGTCTGGGTGCAGGTGATAGGCCTGCTCGAGCGCCTCGCGGGCGCCGGCCGCGTCCTCGCGCGCCAGCAGGATGCGCCCCTTTTCGAGGTAAGCGAGGGCGTCCTGCGGATTGCGCTCGATGATCTGCTCGTAGGCCCTAAGCACCTCCGCCGACTGGCCGGAATCGAGCTTGACGATTTCGCCCAGCTGCCGGCGCGCCTCGGCCAGCCGCGCGGCGAAGATCAGCGAATCGACGAGATAAAACCGCAGCGCGAACGCCCGCGGGAAGTTGTCGATCAGCCCCTCGATCAGCTCGATCGCCGCGTTGAGCTGCCCCGGATTGCGCGTCAGCATGTTCTTGATCGTCTGGATGACGTGGTCCCACGTCTCGCGCACGGCGTAGGCGCGCGCGGCCGCCAGGTAGTGCTGCGGCTCGTCGGGCCGCAGCTTGATCGCGCGGTTGTAGATCTGGATCGCCGCGTTGTCGTTGCGGCGGCGCCGCCCGTAGAGCGAGCTCAGCGATACCAGCGCGTCCTCGTCGTTGGGATTGTCGGCCAGCACCTGCTCGTAGCCGCTGATCGCCGACTCCATCTGGTTGGCCTTGTTGCTCACGGCGGCCATCAGCTTGCGCAGTTCCTTGTTGTCCGGCTCGATCTCGTGCAGCTTGCCGCACAGCTCGAGCGCGCGCTCGGGCAGGTCGGCCGCGTTCCAGCAGCGCGCCAGAGCCAGCCCGATGTCGAAGCGCTCCGGATGGCGCTCGAACACCGGCGCGAACACCTGCGCGGCCTCCTGGTCCATCCGCCCCTTGCGCAGGTAAATCGCCGCGAGGTTGTCCTGGATCGTCGCGTGGTCGGGCAGGTGCAGGAGCGCCTCGCGATAAATCGTCTCGGCCTTGTCCTCGACGATCCCCAGCCGGCAATAGGCGTCCGCGAGCTGCAGGATGAGGTCCCGGTCGTGCCGGCCCATCGTCAGCAACGGCTCAACGGCGCGGATCGTGAGCGTGTCGTCCTGGTCCGTGCGCGCGATCTCGGCCAGCTGTGCGAGGATCGTCTCGTCGAGCGCGTGGTGCACGAGTGCGCGCTCGTAGAGCTGCCGCGCCTCGTGGTCCTGCCGGCCTTCCTGCGCGTAGCCGTGACTGACGGCCAGCAGGATCTCCGGCGCGTCGGGGTTCGTCTCGAGCGCCCGCGCGAAAATCTTCATCGCCGTCGAATCGAGCCGGTGTTCGGCGGCGTAGCACGCCCCGAGCAGCCGCAGCCCGACCGAGTCGTTCGGGTTGACCTGGAGCACCTGCTGCGCGTGCAGCATCGCCTCCTTCGTCTGTCCCGACTGCAAATTCCGCGTGGCAAGAATAATGTGCGCCGGCGGCGAGGCCGCGTCCATCTCGAGCAGCTCCCTGGCCAGCTGCTGCGCCTGCTCGTCGTAGCGCCGCGCTTCCTTGCACGCCTGGCAATACGTCCTCAGGAACGCGCGGTCCTTGCGGCGCTCGGCCAGCACGCGGTCGAGCGTCGGCAGGATGTCGGGCGAGCTGATGCCGAGCTCGATATACAGGTCGGTCAGCAGCCCCGGCAGCCGCGGCTCGTCGAACTGGTTGATGATCGCATGCCGATACGCCTCGAGCGCCTCCCGCGACCGCCCGAGCGTCTGGTGCGTCTGCCCGAGCAGGAAATACCACGGTCCCGGGTTGCGGCTGATCTGCGCCATCTGCGCGTAGATGCCGGCCGCCTGCTCGTCATGCCGCGGAATCGACGAGTAGGCCGTCGCAAGCGCCGCCAGGTATCGCGCGTCGTCGGGCATGAACTGGCGCACGCGCTCGAACGCCGCCGCGCTCGTGGCGTCGAACCGCTTCTCGGTCAGATACAGCTCCGCGATCTCGGTGACCAGGCCCGTGCGCCCCGGGAAGATGCGCGCGGCCTTCTCCAGCAGCGCCACGGCGTGATCGGGCGCGCCGCCGGCAAGCGCCCTGCGGGCCCGCATGCGCAGCAGCCACGCATAGCCATTGCGTGCCGCGGTCCAGATCAGCCATCCCAGCAGCGCCGCGACCAGGATGGCCGCCAGCACGATCGGCACGAGGTTCTTGCGAATCCAGTAGGTCTGCTGCAGCTGAAGCGCCTCGCGGTGATGCGGGTTCTGATTCAGGACCAAACCGACCGTGTCGAGCGCGTTTTTCCATTCGCCCGCCGCGCCCTGGCGCTTTGCCGCCGCCAGCAGCTGCTCGAGCTTGCTCGCGAAAGCCTTGCTTTGCTCGGCCTTGAACTGCTGGTATGAGTGAACGATGCTGCCGGAGCGGGTTGGGCCGCCGCGCGGGCCAAGCCACGGCGCCGAGCCCTCGAAGAACGGAATGCCCAGCTCCAGCATGTAGCAGATGCCGTCGTTGTCCGTGCGCGCGAACACCTCGGTGCCGGCGCGGCCGAGGAGCGGCCCCACGATCGGCGTCGCGACCGGCTCGCGCGGCAGGTCGAAGTGCCGCGTCAGCGCGCGCCCGCGCAGGTCGAGCACGCTCACCCCGCGCACGTCGCAGAACACGGCATACGGCCGCCGGTCGGCCCCCAGAAAAATCGCCGGCGGGCTGGTGATGTTGTTCGGCGCGCCGAATTCGACGTAAGGCTTGTTCGGCTCCCAGAGCGACTGCCCGGTCTTGCCGTTGACCAGGTAATATCCCTTGTCGCGCGGAATCAAAATATCGTCGCACTTGTCCCCATCGACATCGACCGCCACGGGGGACTGCTTGGGCGGGCTCAGGATCGAACGCTGCGCGGCCAGCTCGCCGTTGCCCGAGCCCTGCGGCCACCCCGGCTCCATCTGCGCACGCCCGACCCGGTATGCGTAAAGATACCCGTCGCGGTCGGCGATGATCAGCTCGGACGTGTCGTCATTGTTCAGGTCGGCCAGCGTCACGCCGAACTGGCTGCGCCCCTGTCCGGGCAGGTGTCCGTCGATCGCGATCTCGGGCCGCCGCCCGGAGAACGTCGTGATCGCGCCCTCGTTCGTCACGAACGAGATGTGCGGTTCGGGCGCGTCCAGGCTCGTCGGACCCACGACCGGCGTCGCGCTCAGGACGTCGAGCGTCTTGTATTTGAAAATCGGTTCGCCGAGTCCCTGCGAGAGCTCGAGCAGGTAGCCGTTGAGCGTGCGCTCGCTCGGGTCGTAAAGGATGATGCCCTCGCGGTAATTCGGCTTGGAATCGGGCCACGGAAAGACGACCGGCGCCATGTTTGGGGTGTATGTGCTGCGAAAGGAATGTTCGATCGCGCCGGTCGCGCCGTTCAGCACGAAGATTGATCCACTGGTGCTGACGACCAGCACCTCGATGTGGCCCAGCCCGAGGAAATTGCCGGTCACCGGGCTGAGCAGCGTGTTCTCGCCCAGCGGCGTTTCCCACAGCGTCTCGCCCGTGTCCGGATCGACCGCCGAAACCTTGTTGGTGATATCGACTTGGATGATTTCGATGCGGTGGTCCAGGTCGATGTCGGCCGCGGCCGGCTCGGGCGCATTCGGGTATCCGACCGGCTTGCTCCAGATCTGGGCGGCCTCGTTCGTGTCAGCCGCGTGCGCCGTTGCGCACAGCAGCAACAACCCGATCGCGAGCGCTGCGGCGAACGATCGATGGCGTTGAAACTGGCGGCATTCGGGCGGCGATTTCGGCATTGGGCACCTTTCGCGTTGCATTCCGCGCCGATTTGCTCCTAAGTATAAGAACATCCGTGATGGATGACACCAGCAAAATCGCTCACGACCTGAATGATTTCGTCCACAACAAACTCCCCTGCCACCCCGCCCGCCGGCCCCCTTGCCGGCATTCCGGTCGCCCTGGTACACGATTGGCTGCTCGGGATGCGCGGCGGCGAGTGGGTGCTTAATTCACTGCTCAAGATTTTGCCGACCGCCCACGTCCATACCCTTTTCTATCACCCCGAGCCGATCGAGGGCTCCATCAACCGCCGGGCGATCCACCCGTGCGTGCTGAACCGGCTGCCGCTCGTGCGCCACTACTACCGCTGGCTGCTGCCGTGGCTCCCCAAGGCGATCGAATCGATGCCGATCGACCCCGGGCGCAAGCTCGTGCTGGCCACCAGCCACTGCGTCGCCCACGGCGTCAAGGCCCCGCCCGGCGCCGTGCACATCAACTACTACTTCAGCCCGATGCGCTACCTGTACGACCAGCAGTGGCTCTACCGGCAGCGCGGCGGGCTGGCCTCGTTCGGGCTCAAGGCGTGGTCGGGCCGCCTCGGCCGCTGGGACGTCGAGGCCGCCGCGCGCGCCCACCACCTCTGGGCCATCTCGCAGTTCGTGGCCCGCCGCGTCGAGCAGGCCTACGGCCGGCGCCCGCGCGTCATCTACCCTCCCGTCCGCACGCACCGATATGTCCCGCCGGCCACCCCGCGCCGGTCCACTGAATATCTTCTCGTCTCGGCGATGGTTCCATATAAGCGAAACAGCCTGGCGATCACGTGCGCCAACAAGCTGCGCCTGCCGCTGCGGGTCGTCGGGCAAGGTCCGGAATTGGGCGCAATGCGCCGCATGGCCGGCCCGAGCGTGCGCGTCGTCGGCCCCGTGCCGGAAAAACAGCTCATCGAGCTCTACCAGACGCGGCGGGCGCTGATTTATGCCGCCGAGGAGGATTTCGGCATCGTCCCGCTGGAGGCGATGGCGTGCGGAATGCCCGTGCTGGCGTTGCGCGCCGGCGGGCTCAAGGAAACGATCGTGGAGGGCAAGACCGGCGAGTTTTACAACGAGCCGACGATCGACTGCCTGGCCGCGGCCCTCGAGCGCTTCAACCCCGAATCCTACGACCCCGCCGCCTGCCGCGCGAGAGCCGAAGAATTCAGTGAAGAGCGGTTCCTCGCCGAAATCTCGCAAGCCATCATCGAAGCGCTCGAACCGCCGCGCAAGTAAGCACGCCCCCGGGAGCGGGAGTTACTGTCTCGGATATTTCCCCTCCGAAAGGCAAGTATGGAAATGAAAATCAAACGAATATGAACTTGAATTGGTTTTGCATTAAACTCCGCCGACGACCAACCTCGGTACACCGCTTTCGCCGAAAGCGGCACAAAAACCACACAACCATCGAAACGCTCACGGCTTCAGTGCTGATTCACACACCCACATGACGCATAGGCCCCATCACCCGGATATCGGGGACGGGATATTGTGGACGACTTATTTTCATGCGTTCTGCCCCCGATCCTTTTCGTCCTTTTCGTCCTTTGGGTCCTTGATTCCCCTTGGTCCGCCCCCAAAAATATTCACTTTTTTCAAAAATTAAGTTTCCTAAGGGCCATAAGGGTCCGTAAGGGAATCGACTTTTTCGAACATTTTAGTTTATCCTTCCCGCGTCAGTTCGGGCTCCCATGCAGTAGCCCGAGCGTGAGCGAGGGACAACCTCATCGATGACAGAGCCCAAAGGAGTCCGTTGGGTGTATTTCATCTCCGCATTCATCCGTCCCCATCCGCGCCATCCACGTCTAATGAAACGCGGATTTTCAGGATGAAGCGGATGATTACGGATCAACAACACCAACTGATTTCATCCCGCACTCCGCGCCAACAGGCTGTTGAAATAGTCCCAAAGGGACGGCCGCTTTCAGCCCGCCACGGCAGTGGCGGGTAAAAAACCCAATAAAATCGCGAATCCCGGAGGGACGACCGAACATATCATTCTGATGGAATTCGTTTTTCATCACCCGACCCAGGACTCAGCACTCAGGACTCAGGACTAAGCACTTTGCTCACCGACCTCACCGACCTCTCCACCTGCGCCGCGATCGGCGAACGCCTCCTCAAGCTCTGGTTCGAGGATCTCGATTCCCTTGACCAGTGCCCTGACGTTTGCACGCTCAACTACATGATCGACGACCTGGCCCGCATGACCGCGATCCATAAATCCCTTCTCCACATGACCGCCCTCGCGAACAAGCTCATCACCCCGCTCGAAGCTCCTGACACCACCGATTCTCCATCTTCTCCCACAACGCCCAAGGCTCCCACAACTCCCATAGGTCCCATGAGTCCCATAGGTCCCATGAGTCCCATAGGTCCCATTACTCCTATCAGTCCTATCAGTCCTATAGGTCCGATCTCCCCCTCCAATCCGCTATTAACCGACCCGATCGCCATACGATCCACGATTCACGATCCACGATCCACGACCTACCGCGCCCCCTCTCTCCGCGAGACCCCGCTCCTCCGCGAGATCCCCATGCTCCGCGACCTGACCCCCGACCAGATCCGCCTCGAGCTCGACCGCATGATCCCCTATCTCGAAGAGCGTCTGGCCGAAAACAACATCGACATCAACGAGACCGAAGACCCCCTCATCGACGTCAACATCCCCAACGATTTCTCCAAACCCGCCCCCTCCAAATCCGACTCGGCCCTCACCCCCGAGTCCTCACTCCTCCCAAGAAACCGCTCCCGCTAAAAGTGGTAGGTCGGGTCTCCGACCCGACTCTTCTCCCATAACTCCCATTCTTCTCATAACTCCCATGAATCCCATAGGACCCCATAGGGCCTATAAGACCCAAATCTTCTCCCCCCCCGCCTGCCATGCTCCCCACGGCGCGCGCTTTGCCATGCCCTGATATATTCAAGCAGGCCGGCGTCTTGCGCCGGCCTGCTTGTTTTGTTTTTTTGCGAGCTGTTCTTTTGGCGTTTTTGCCTGGGACTCTTTATTCCTCGGCCACGCCGCAGAAGTAGGGGTTTTCGTAGCAGAAGTTCTCGCGGCACGTCTCGGCCGACCAGATGTGGCCGACGTTCGTCGTGCTGTTGGCGTCCTGGCGCGTGAAGTCCTTCGTGTAACCGAGCGGCCGCAGGTGACGCGCGGCGAGCCTCAGCGCGGCGCGGCGCACGACGTTGTCCTTGCTGTCAGCCACCTCGGACTTGATCGCAGCCTTCCACTGCTGCGGCGTGACGCCGAGCTCGGCAAGGTTGTGCCGCTCGTAGGCGCCCTCGAAATCGAGGAGCTCCTCCTTGAGCAGCGCCAGCAGCTTGCGCGCCGCCTTCGTGTCGCCGAGCCAGTGATGGACGTAGATCGCATTGATCATCGCCAGCGTGAGCATCGCCACGTTCTGGTAGAACGCGCGCTGGTCCATGTTCTCCCAGCCGATGCCGGTCGAGCGGCCGCTTTCCATGCAGAAGAAGATCGCCTGGGCGGCCGCGCCGGCGATGGCCGCCGACGTCGGGTCGAACTGGCCCTTCGAGCCCGCGCGCAGATACTTGGAACCGAGCTCATGGACGTTGATGTCGGCCTCGGCCAGGTCGTGCTGGATGAAATGCTCGCGCCAATAGACGTAGGTGTAATGGGCGAGGAAATCCTGCACGTTGGCCGAGCGCTTGTCGGCGGCCTTCTGGCCGGTCATGTCGCCGAGCACGACGGCCATGCCGCCCTCGGCCGTCTCGAGGTCGCCCATCACCGCCGCCACGCAGCGCCGCCGCGCGCGGTCCCACGCGACCTTCCAGCACGGGTTGCCGGGCTCCTGAACCTTGGTGCCTTCCGAAACGAGCCGCTCGTAGGGCCGCGCAACCAGCGCGGGCTTGCCGGAGCCATTGGTGGCCGTCCCGAACCAGCGCGACAGGTCGCGCGCGTTCTCGGTGTTCCAGCCGTTGCCGGCGCTGTCGTTGTGAACGTGAATGGCCTGCGGCTCGACCTCGGTGCAGCCGAACTCGCCGCGCAGCTTGCCGCGCACGTAGAAATCGGGGGACAGCGGCAGATAGCCGAGCTCGGTCAGCTTGACCAGCTTCTGCTGGAAATTGATGATCGAGCGCGGGTTGTAGGAGATCGCCTCGAGTTCCTCGTAATGGCTCCAGCCGTAATGCACGTTCTGCTGGTTGATGTCGGAATCGACCTTGGCGATTGTTCGGTCGAGGAGCTTCTTAACGGACGGATTGGCGCGCGTGACCCAGTCGCTGAAGCCGCGGTCGCGGAACAGGACCGAAATCTGCTGGAACCCCTCGTGCAGGTCGGCATTCTTGGCGCGGGCGCGCGTGGAGCGGCCGTTGCCGTTGCCGTTATGGCCGTTGCCGTTGTGCGGCGCGACCACGAGCTGATTCCACGACTTCATGAGCACGTCGTTCTCGGGGAAATCGGCCTGATGGTTGTCGAGGAGGATCATGAGGTGCGCAGTGCCGAGCTTTTCGCGCCGGCAGAAATCGCTGAATTCCTCGCGCAGGATGCGCAACACGCGGTCGCTGAACGCCCCCTCGGGCAGCCAGTACGGCAGCACCATGAGGCCGCTCTCGCCGTTTTCCTCGAGGAACTCGGAATAAAGCTTGAGGACGCGCGAATAGAAGATGAACGACGAGCGCGCGCACATCCTGATTTCGGCGTCGCTCTCGAGGCACGGCAGCATGACGTGGAACGGCGACGTGAGGCATGGCGCCAGCGTCCCGTGGTGGAAAAGTTTCATCAGATTGACGTAGGTCGTGTCGCCCGATTCGTAGTCGGCCTCGATGATGTGGTGCAGGGCGTCGGGGTCGATCGCGAGCGACATGAACGGCACGCGCAACCCGGAGCCGCTGTTCTGCGCCACGCAAGAATCGATGAAGCGCCCGATGCCGGCGAACAGGTCGAACATGGTGCGGTAGATTTTGAGCATCAGTTCGGACGGGTTGCGCCCGCGGACAACCTGATCGCCGATCTGGGCCGCCAGCGGCGAAAAACGCTCGACCCATACCGGCGGCTCCGAGAAATTGTCGATCAGCTCCTCATCATCCTCGTCCTCGAGGCTTACCGGCAGCAGACGCTCGATATCGACCCGGCAGCCAATGCCGTATGTGAACCCGTGATAGATGGGGTGAAACAGGTTGATGGCGGCTTGATCGGCCTGACCCGAGGCTGTGGGTGCGGACATGGACTGACGAAATCCGGGCCGAGTGGCTTTGGCGGGGCTCACGATACGCCTCCTTCTGTTCGACGGCGAGACAACCAACACTCAATGGGCGGCATCATGCGCTTTACGCCCGCTCGGGAGCGGTTCGGACTGGATCGGAAGTGCTGCTGGACATGGCGATTGATGCTTTTCAGGTGTGCCGGCATACGGCCCCCCGATGCCGGCGGGCATATCTATTCTAGCTCAGGATTTAAGCACATCATACCTGTTTGCGTCAAGGCGAATTTGGATCCGAAGCTCCAAAAACCCCGGAAATACGGAGGTTTTTGGAGTGAATGGTTGATAGTGAAATGGTGGATAGCGGGATATCAAGACTTCCCGATCGGACGAACAGACCAATTCCTCTGGCATCATTTCCCGATCACCATGCACCATTCACTATCCCCTACCCTCTCATCACGACTCGGCGCTTTTGATGATCTCGATGAACGAGTGCGGGATCGGGGCGGCGAGGAGGGCCTCGCGCGTTGCGCGCGATTTGAGCAAATGGGTCACCTGGGCCAGAATCTTCACGAACTCGCGCGTCTGGCGGTCCGAAGCCCCGATCAGGAAGATCAGGTTGACCGGCGCGCCGTCGAGCGAGTCAAAGTTGAGCCCTTCACGGCAACGGCCGACCGCCGCCACGTAATCGGAGACCTCGGGGATCTTGACGTGGGGGATGGCAATCCCCATGCCGACGCCCGTCGAGACCTGCGCCTCGCGCTTGAGGATCGCCTTGAAAAACGCCTCGCCGTCCGCGACCTGCGGCGTTGCGGCGCAGGCGGCGCTCAGGATCCGCAACGCATCCTCCTTGGTTGAGGGTTTTAATTCGAGGATGCGCTCGGGGACGATCAACTGGCTCAGGATGGGTGAGTTCGGCGCCAAAGAACTGGTTCCTTCCGGTGGCATGCAGTCGCGATCCACAACGATCCGTTATACCCGGCCTGAGACGGGAGATTCAATGTTTGATTCGCGAGGGGGAAGGCAGATGGGAAGGATTGGAATGATGGGAAGGGATGGGAAGGGAATAGATTTTGATGGCTAAAGCCGGTTAACGAGAAGCCGGCTAAAGCCGGCTGAAAATTTATATAATAGGCCGAAAACCACCGGCTGAAGCCGGTGGCAACCCGTTCAGCCCGCTGAAGCGGGCTTTTATACAAGAATTGTCGGACACTAAATGTAATCGGAAACCGGACGCCGACTGGTCCGCCGCGCGAGATCGGCTGCGGGCTCACGCGTCGCGGACGCTTGCGCCGGGGCTGTGCAGAACGGAGCCGATAACGGCCAGCAAATCGCCGATCCCCTGCCCTGTTTCGGCCGAGACCGGCACGAGGGCGTCTTCGTCAACGCCGAGGGCGGCCTGGATCTCCTTGAGCCGCTTCATCGTCGCCGATCGGCTGAGCTTGTCGCACTTGGTGACGGCGAAGATGAACGGGATGGCGCACTCCTGCAGCATGGCGACGAGCCGGTAGTCCACTTCCGTCGGCTCGCGGCGCACGTCGAGGATGACGACCGTCAGCCGGATTCCGTCGGCATCATGAAAAAACGTGTTCATCATCGGCGCCCACTGCCGCTGCACGGCCGCGGAGACCTTGGCGTAGCCGTAGCCCGGCAGGTCGATGAAATAGAAGCGGTCGTCGATGTCGAAGTAGATGATCTCGCGCGTGCGGCCGGGGGTCGAGGACGTTCGCGCCAGCGAGCGCTTGCCGGTGAGCTTGTTGATGAGCGAGCTCTTGCCGACGTTGGATCGCCCGGCAAACACCACCGCCGGCCTGAACGGCGGCGCCTGGCTCGCCTTGGTGATCGCGCGGACAAATTCGGCTTGCTTAACCTTGAATTTCATATCACTTCCCGTCCGGTGCTGGAATCTCGATCCAAAGATCGCCGCTGCTGAACGATCCGTTCGTCGGATCATACATGACTTCCGGGAAACCGTCCGCGTCATTCATCGGCACATGTTTTTTTGCGGTTTTCTCGTCGTCGCTGTCGAGATCGATTACGTTCGAATCATCATCAATCGTCTTGATTTCGGGTTCGTCCATGTCCGGGCCGAAGCTGTAAATATAAACGGGAGACCCTGAGCTGATCGAGAGTTGCTTGCGTTTCGTTGTCGCGAAAAGATCGACGGGGAGGCCGTGCGGAAATTGGCGCCGAACATCCGCGGCGGTGGCAGCATGCAAACCGCCCTTTGGGTAAACACGTTCCCTCTCATGTGGAATTTTCAGAACCAGGTCGCCCGATGATAATGTGCCGTTGGTCGGATCGTATTCGATCGCGGCCTTTTGGTCGATTCGATCAGGTCCGATGCTATAAATGAGGAGGTCTTGTTTGTTGGATAAGATCCGCAGTTTACTGCCGGATGTATAGATGTCCTCGGCCAAACCGCCCGGCCACAGCTTAAAATCGTCGGATTGTCGAGGCAATCCGCCCGTTTTGAGCCGATGGTAACCCGCCGAAGCCGCGATGCGCGCGAACCGTTCATCCAGCAGATCGTGTTCAATGATGGTTCGCATGATCGCCACATGGTCGCCTGGATTGGACGAATCCCGATTGCGGTTAATCTCATTCGGCGTTCCGGCAACTTCCATCTGCAATCCAAAATCGTGCGCGGTCGAAGTATTGTCAAAGGCCTCGCGGAAATGCATAAAATCGGCCTCGCTGTCACATGCATTCAGGGCGAATTCGACCAAAAACCGCGATGCGATCATGCAAATCGCGGAACCGATGATTTTGTCGATGTCACTAAACGACTGCTGGAGCAATTTGCCTTGGCGGAATACAGAGAGAGCAAGCCGCAACGCATCATCCGTTTTGCCCTGCAACAGCAATAGCGTTGCATATTGGATGGCGATTCTGGCCCTTGTTTGAATTTCAATCAAACCCGACATCCCGATGGGCGGGACCTTCAGTTCCTTCAAGGGACGGACCCATGCGTCGCAGTCGAGGAATTTCGGGTATAGTTGAACGAAATGCGTGAGATCAGTTGAGGGATCGAGCAACTGCTCTGCGAGCGAGGATGCATTCCGGTTCGCGGCGGTCATTTGAAATCCAAATGACTGCTGCAGAGCAAGGGTGGTGGCGAAGGCAACGCGCTTGTTTTTTGATTGCACCAGATCCTTGTGTTTCTCGGCGTCACGCACAAATCGGGCAGTATCGCCGGAGGCCAGCGCCGCGTTCAAAAGCATGATTTCGATGCAATCGTCGCCGAGGTGAGCCGCGGCAATGGAATCGCCGAGAGCAAGCGCTTCACGCGGTTTATTTTGATAGTAGAGGAGGTCGAAAAATTCGACGATACGGGGATCATCGACTCGATGGAGGTATTGGGGAACGGACACGGCGAATTCGGCGGGCGCGAGAGCCCGCACTTGTTTCTTGGGGCCGATATCGGCCAAGTCCCAGTCGCCGGCCACACGCGACGCGTTGAAGAGAACGACGCAATCGTTGTCGTCCCACAGTTCGCCGATCCAGTTGCCCTTGATCCTTGCCCACAGGCCGGGGTCTGCGGACTCCCTCGATTGAAGCCAGAGCTGATTGTCAGTCTGGACGACGGTCATTTTGGATTTGTCGAAATTGAAATTGGCCCACGGTTCCTTGATCGAGATTTGCCTGACGGTGAGACGGCCGTTTTCGTTGGCCAGAATGAGGCAATCCACGCCGCCGTTTGCGAGGTAAATTCCCTCGGCCGAGGCAGATGGCCGCCGCCGGTACAGCACGAGCGCGATCAGAATGATGCCAATGATCAATGCCGACCGAATGATGATTCGCGTTTTTTCTCCCAAGGCCGCCGTCACCCTCCCTTGCAGAAATCATCATCGTTGCCCAACCAAACAAACGGGATCATAACATCATGGGATCCGATTGAATATTCTGGAATTTGCGCGCGTCACGCCCTGTTTTCCCCGAGCGCGGCGACAAAGGTTTTGTGTTTCCGCGGCGGCCGTGGGATAGTGGACCACGATTGAATTGTTCGCAAGTTCGCAATCGATTTTCGCGCAAGGGGTGCGACATGGGCTTCGCGGAATCATGGCAGCGCTATAAACAGTTCTTGTTTCACGACGAGGATCTCGGGATCTCGCTCGATATCAGCCGCATGAATTTCGGCGGTGGTTTCATCGATTCCATGAATGAGGCGTTCTTTCACGCGATGGACGCGATGGAGGCGCTCGAGGGGGGCGTGATGGCCAATCCCGATGAGGCGCGCATGGTCGGTCATTACTGGCTGCGCGCGCCGGAGCTGGCGCCCAACGCGCAGATCCGCGACGCGATCGATGAAACGGCCCGCTGCATCAAGGACTTCGCGGCGCGCGTGCATTCGGGAGACCTGCGCGGGGGGTGCGACGAGGCGTTCAGCGAGCTGCTGCTGATCGGCATCGGGGGGTCGGCTCTCGGGCCGCAGCTCGTGGCCGACGCGCTCGGCACCGACGCCGACCGCATGCGCGTGTGGTTCATGGACAACACCGACCCCGACGGCATCGCGCGCACGCTCAACGCGCTCATGGACCGGCTCGACCGCACGCTGGTCGTGGTGATCTCGAAGTCGGGCGGCACGGCCGAAACGCGCAACGGGATGAACGCCGCGGAGGCGGCTTACAGCCGCGTCGGGCTGAACTTCGCCGACCACGCGGTGGCGGTGACCAGCGACGGCAGCAAGCTTTCGCGCCAGGCGCGCGAGCAAAAATGGCTCGATCAGTTCCCGATGTGGGACTGGATCGGCGGGCGCACGAGCGTTTTGTCCGCGGTCGGGCTGCTGCCGGCCGCGCTGCAAGGGCTCGACATCGACGGCATGCTCGACGGCGCGCGGAAGATGGACGCGCTCACGCGGCGGCGCGAACCGCTCGGGAATCCCGCGGCGATGCTGGCGCTCATGTGGCATTTCGCGGGGAATGGGCACGGCGCGCGCGACATGGTCATCCTGCCGTATAAGGACCGGTTGATCCTTTTCAGCCGCTACCTGCAGCAACTCATCATGGAGTCGCTCGGCAAGGAGAAGGACCTCGAGGGGAACATCGTCAACCAGGGTCTTTCGGTCTATGGCAACAAGGGCTCGACCGACCAGCACGCGTATGTGCAGCAGTTGCGCGATGGGCTGAACAATTTCTTCGTCACGTTCATCGAGGTGCTCGCGGACAACGCGGGCTCCGGTTGCGGATCGTTCGAGATCGAGCCCGGCATTCAAATCGGCGATTACCTTGAGGGATTCCTGCTCGGGACGCGGTCGGCGCTGACCGAAAAGGGGCGCGAGTCGATGACGATCACGATCCGGCAATTCGACGCGCGCGGTTTGGGAGCGCTCATCGCGCTGTTCGAGCGCGCGGTCGGGCTGTATGCGTCGATGATCCATATCAACGCATATCATCAGCCGGGGGTTGAGGCGGGCAAAAAGGCCGCGCAGGAAATCCTCGAGTTGCAAGCGCAACTCACGCAGGAAATGGCAAAACGCCCCGACGAGTCATCGAGCGCCGAAGCGTGGGCAGCCGCGATCGGAAAATCGCGCGACGTGGAGTCGGTTTTTAAATTGTTGGAAAGGCTGGCGGCAAATCCGAAGCGGCACGTGAAGCGAACCGCGGGAACGCATCCGTTCGAAAACAGTTACAGCTTTACGAATGAAGCGTAAGACGGACGGGCGGGGCTTATAGGTCTTATAGGTCTCATAGGTCTTATGGGACCGATGGGACCTATGGGACTCATGGGACTCATGGGACAAGCTGCTTGAGTGGTAATATTCCGATTGCAGGCGGGATTGCGAACGATGCTCCTTGACGATTGATGGGTGGCGATTAAGATATTAGGGATTCTGGCCCATTTGAGGGTCAAGCGGTTGACTCCGTCAATCGTAAATCGTCAATCATCGGACCTGCCATGCCGGACTCACTTCATCAAACGATTCGCGAAGCCATCGAGGATATTCTTCGGGCCGGGGTTGAGCAATACCTCGAATCCGTGGGCGCACAGGCCGAGATGCCCGAGATCTCGCTCGAGGTGCCGCGCAACGCCGAGCATGGCGACTGGGCCAGCTCGCTGCCGCTGCGGCTGTGCAAGGGCTTGAAGAAAAATCCTTTTGAAGTGGCTGAGGGGATCGTCGCGGCGATGCCCGCCAGCAGCCTGATCGAGCCGCCGCAGGTGGCGCGGCCGGGATTCATTAACTTTCGGCTGGCGGCGGGGTCGGTTGAGCACCTCATTCGGCGCGTGCTGGAGCTTGGCGAAAAATACGGGCAATCGGACACGTTCAAGAACGAGCGCGTGCTGGTCGAGTTCGTGAGCGCCAACCCGACGGGGCCGCTGCACATCGGGCACGGGCGCGGCGCGGTGATCGGCGACACGCTGGCAAGAATCTTCGCGGCGGCGGGGTATGGGGTTTCGCGCGAATACTATTACAACGACGCGGGCGTGCAGATGAAGACGCTCGGCGAGTCGCTGCGCATCCGGTATTTGCAGGCTTTGGGCGAGGACATTCCGTTTCTCGAGAACGGCTACAAGGGCGACTACATGGTCGAGCTCGGCGAGAAGCTCAAGGCCGAGCGCGGAGACTCGATGCGCGGCGTGACCGACACGCAGCCGTTCACGGATTACGCGGCGAATTTCATTATCGGGCTCATTAACGAAGATTTGGAGCGGCTGCGCATTCACTTCGACACGTGGTTCAGCGAGACGACGCTGCACAAGGAAGGCAAGGTCAAGCAAGCGCTCGACGAGCTCGAGTCGCGCGGCAAGCTCTACGAGCAGGACGGCGCGAAGTGGCTGGCCTCGGCCGAATACGGCGACGAGAAGGACCGCGTCGTCATCAAGAGCGACGGCAACTACACGTATCTCGCGCCGGACATCGCGTATCACGCGTATAAATTCGAGCGCGGGTTCACGCGGCTCGTGAACGTGCTGGGCGCGGATCATCATGGGTATATTCCAAGGTTAAAGGCTGCGATCCAGGCGCTCGGGCATCGGCCGGACCAGCTCGATTGCGTGCTGGTGCAAATGGTGGCCGTCGAGCGCGCGGGAGAGGCGATGAAGCTCTCGACGCGCGCGGGCGATTTCATCACATTGAAAGAAGTGCTCGACGAAATCGGCGTCGATGTGACGCGGTTCCTGTTCCTCACGCGCACGGCCGACAGCCAGATGGTGTTTGATTTTGAACTGGCCAAAGACACGTCGATGGACAACCCGGTCTATTACGTGCAATACGCGCACGCGCGCTGCTGCAGCCTGATGCGCAAGGCCGAGGAAGTCGGGCAGGCGTGGGAAAACGGCGAAGGGGCGGATTTGGGGTTGCTGACGGCGCCCGAAGAGAAGGCGCTCGCGCACCAGATGGACCGGTTCCCGCAGATCGTGATCGAAGCCGCACGGCAGGCCGAGCCGGTGCTGGTCACGTCGTATTTGAGGGACCTTGCGACGGCGTTCCACGGGTACTTTACGGCGGGAAACAAGGACCTGTCGCTGAGAGTCGTGCAGGAAAATAACCCGGCGCTGACGCAGGCGAGACTCACGCTGATCGCGGCGCTGAAGCAGACGTTCGCGAACGCGCTGGAGCTGCTGGGGGTTACGCCGCTCGAGCGGCTGTGAGAAGAACAGATATCAATACAGTCACGAAAAGCACGAAAGAACACACGAAAATACACGAAAATGTGCGTGGCATTTGAATTACGATCCTGAAGCAAATTCAATGCAAAGTTAGTAGGTCGCTTCGGCTCAAAGCGACATTCGTTCGCGTGCTCCCGAGCGATTCAATTCAGATGTCGCTTCGAGCCGAAGCGACCTACTAACAATCACAGCCATTTTTCGGTGAGTTCTTTTTCGGTGATTACGGTCACGGGGCCGATTTGGGTTTCGAGTTCTTTGCGGAGTTCGGCATCGACCGTGCCGACGATCAGCACCACGATGCGGTCAGGGTGGAGCGTTTCGCGGGCGGCTTTTTCGATGTCGGAGCCGGTCACGCCGCGCAGGTTTTTCAAATACGTGTCGAGGTAATCGGCGGGATAGCCGAACGAGTCGAGGCGCATTTTCTGGGTGACGATTTTTTCGGCGGTGTCGAAGAAGAACACAAACGAGTTGATGTCGGACTCGCGCGCGAGCTGGATTTCTGCGGGCGTCGGCGGCGCCTGCTGCAGTTCGCGGTCGATCCTGAGCATCAGCTCGAGCACGTCCCACGTCGACTCGGTCTTTGTGAGCGCGTAGTTGAAAAACAGGCCGCGCACGGTGCCCTCGCCGACGTTGCCATAAACCGAGTAGGCCAGCCCGCGCGCCGTCCGCACCTGGCTGAACAGGCGCGACGTGAACCCGCCCGACATGACGCCGTTGAGCAGCTTGACCGGGAACTTGAGTGGCGAAAATCGGTCGATGCCGAGGTGGCCGAGGTAAATCACGTTCTGGTTGGTCTCGCGCGGGACGACATAGACGATGGATTTCGCGATCGGCTCGACCTTGGGCGGCGGCGGGAGCTCGGGCTTCGGTTCCTGGATCGAGCCGAAGATTTTTTCGCCGAGCTTCTTCGCGTCGCCGAAGCTCACCGCGCCGGTCATGCCGAGCTTCATCAGGCTCGGCCGGTAATAGCGGGAGTAGAATGCGCGAAGGTCGGAGGTTGTGATCGCGTCCAATGTTTTCGGGGTCTGCGTCCAGCCCCATGGGTTCTTGTAGCCATACACGAGCTGCGGGAACAGGGCGCGCGCGACGTCGCTCGGGACGTCGAGGCGCTGGCGCAAATCGACCTTGGCGCGGCCGACGGACTCGGTGAGCTTGGATTGCGGCAGCGCGGGGTCGGTCAGAATTTCAGCGAGGAGCGACATGCCCCACTCGAGGTCGGACGGCAAGACGGAGAGGCGGAAGACGGTGCGCTCGCGATCGGTCTCGGTGCTCATTTGCGCGCCGTGCTGATCGAGCAAGAGGTCGAGCTTGTCGCCGGGCGTACGCGCCGAGCCGCCGGTGCGCATGATGCTGGCGGTGAGCGACGCCAGGCCGACCTTGTCCGGTGCGTCGAGGACCGACCCGGCCGCAATCTGCACGAGCACGGTGACGAGGCCCGGCTCCTTTTCGCCGAAATAATCGAGCGTGATGCCGTTGGCGAGGGTCGCGTGGCTGACCTTGGGCGGCGTGAAATCGACTGGCTTGAACTTCATGCCGAAGCGGCCCTCGGCCGTTCCGATTTTGTTTGCCTCGGCCGCCAGCGCGCCTTGGCAGGCCGCCGCGCACAGCGCCAACACGAGCATGATCACAAGTCGCCTCATCTCATTGCCTCCATCCGCTTTTCTGCAATTCTGCCAGAGCCTGCTCCGCCAAATCAATGTGTCGCGTTCACGCGATCGCCCGGAAAACATTCGCAAACCGTTCTGGCATTATGGCAAATCCGGCGGTGGCCATCAATCACGACGGTCCGATTTTCACATTCCGCTTTCATCGCGGCGCGCATCTGCGGAACAATGAGGCATGATCGAGGATCGCCAACAGCTGCGCGAAACCATCCGGGACGAGGCGCTCGGGCTTGGTTTCTCGCGCGTCGGGTTTACCGATGCCGAGCCGCTTTCGCAGGCGCAGCGGCGCAGGTGGGAGCGGTGGTTCGAGGAAGACAAGGCGGGCGTGATGACGTGGCTTGCGCGGCGCCAGCCGAGGCGCACGCATCCGCGCGACCTGTTGCCGGGCGCGCAGACGGCAATCGTCGTCGCGGCCACGTATTACGACGGCGATCATCCCGACCCGCCGGCCGGGCGCGGCATCGCCGGCAAGATCGCGCGCTACGCGTGGGGGCGCGATTACCATTACGTGGTGCGCGAGCAACTGGAAAAGCTCGCGCAAAATATCTCCGATTCGAATCCGGACGAAAAAATTGAATTTTTGATCTGCGTCGATAGCAAGCCGGTCGATGAGCGGGCGCTGGCCGCGCGCGCCGGGATGGGCTTCATCGGCAAGAACACGATGCTGATTGATCCGGACGGCGGATCGTGGACGCTGCTGGGGGTGATGCTCACGTCGCTGGAATTGCCGCCGGATGAACCGTTGCGCGCGCCGACGGCGAGCTGCGGGTCGTGCCGGCGCTGCATCGACGCCTGCCCGACGGGCGCGATCACGGCCCCCTACGCGCTCGACCCGCGCAGGTGCATTTCGTACCTGACGATCGAGCAGCACGACGAGATCCCGGGCGAACTCGCGGAGAAAATGAACGGCTGGGCGTTCGGCTGCGACATCTGCCAGGAAGCCTGCCCGTTCAACGTCAAGCCGCTCAAGCGGATGTTATCGGACCTTGCGGCAACGGAAGGGACGGGGCCATGGATGAGCGAAGCGGCGCTGAATGAAACGCCGAGCGGCAAATCGTTTTTGCGGCGGTGGAGAGAATCGCCGATCACGCGGGCGGGGCTGAAGGGCATGAGGAAGAATTTACGATTGAGTGAAAAAATTTGACGGCTGAAGCCACGGAACGAAAAGCCGGCTAAAGCCGGCTCATCCATTCTTGTTTATGCGTGTACCACCGGCTGAAGCCGGTGGCAACCCATTCAACCCGCTAAAGCGGGTAATCAAGAGTTTTTTCGAAATAAACACGCAGCGCAAAAGACGAAAAGGACGTAAAAATAGTGCTGATCGAGAGATCGGCGTTTTCAGGTTAAATGGTTTTTCCTCGACGACTAAACGGAGGGTTTCCTAGACTGAATTCATGGATGGAACCGACCAGGACCCTTCGGGTGCGGCGGCAACGATCGATCCGGAGCGCTGGGTCGATGAGCACGGCGACGCGCTTTACCGCTTTGCGTTGATCCGGCTTCGCGATCCCGAGCGTGCGGAGGACATCGTGCAGGAAACGTTCGCGGCGGCGTTGCACGCGCGCGCGCACTTTGCCGGCCGCTCGACCGAGCGCACGTGGCTCATCGGGATCCTCAAAAGAAAGATCATCGATCAGTATCGAAAGCGGTGGCGCGAGGTGCCGGCCACGGAACTCGCCGCCGGCGCCGAAGAAGACCTCGCCGTGCAGTCGATGTTCGACGAGCGCGGCCACTGGCTCCAGCAATACGGCCCGAATTCATGGTCCAACCCGTCGTCCGCGATCCAGGAAGAGGACTTCTTCCGCACGCTGCACGGCTGCATGGGGGCGCTGCCGGGGCGGCTCGCCGACGCGTTCACGCTGCGCGAAATCGACAGCATCCCGAGCGACGAAGTGTGTCAGATTCTGGGGATCACGCCGACCAATTTATGGGCGATGCTGCACCGCGCGCGCGTTCGTCTGAGGATGTGCATGGAGAAGAACTGGTTCGGCCGGGAAGGAAGCAAGCCATGACCAATTGCAGGCAGAGCTCGGAGTTGTCGTCCCAAAGCCTCGATCGCAAGCTTTCCCTGCGCCAATGGCTGGCTCTCAAGCTTCACACCGCGGCGTGCCCGTTCTGCAAGCGGTTCGGCGAACACATCGCGATGCTCAAGAATTTCTGTGAAAAATTCGGCGAATGCGGCCACGAGAAGCAGATCACGAACGGGCTCACGCCCGAGGCGCGCAAGCGCATGAAAGAATCCCTGCGCGGAACGGCCGGGAAGTAAAGCACTCGGCAAGAAATTCAGAATTCCACACACAGATCAAACCGATTGAACCGATGAACTTAGCGCGGTCGAGCCGCAACCAAAAGACAAAATTCAGGTCGCGAAATTTACGAAATATTCACGAAAGCCACGAAAAGGAAAACCATGTTTGTCGCAGAGAAGCAGAGTTTGGCAGAGAGGCAGAGAATATTTCTGAACAGAAGAATTGAACAGGAGGAAACGGAGTAATTTCTATTGGCTGAAATCTCTGTTACCTCTGTTACCTCCGTTACCTCTGTTACCTCCGTTGCCTCCTGTTCAAAAATCTTGTCAGGAAAACAGGATTCTGACGGATAGTAGTACGGTTTGATGCGAATCAGCGGGAATCTGTTTAATCCGTTCAATCAGCGTGAGGAATTTTAATATTTTTCGGGGTGCTCGGAGCGATAGCGCACGGCACGGCGGTCGAATTTCTCGATGTCCACGAACCGCCGCACCAGCCCGATTTGAATCGCCAGGAACACGATGAAGCTGACCGGCAGGCCGAGGCCCTGCCATTCCGGCTTGAGCGCGGACGTGAACAGAATCGCGCCGATCACGGACGTGACGAACGCGACGATGAACCGGCGCAGCTTGACAAGGAGCAGCCCGCCGACCAGCGCGAGCAGGCAGATCGTGACGTAGGCGCCCATCGATCCGGGCCCGCCGATGTATTCGCGCAGCATCCCGGACTGGATGAAATGAAATCCCGCCGAGCCGCCCAGGATCGCCCCGACCGCGAAGAAGAAATAGAGCTGCAGCGCGCGCATCAGGAACACGCCGAGAATTGCGCCGAGCACGAGCCCCGCGCCGATGCCGACTGGAATGGCCCACGCCGGCCCCTGCAGCAGCGTCGCGGCGACATAGCCCAGTGCGGCGCCCGCGCTCGCGCCGATGACGCCGCCGATCAGCGGCAGGCCGGCCCAGTATAAAAGCCAGCCGAACAGCCCCAGCGCCAGCCCCAGAACCAGGTATATGATTGATTGGTTATCCATGGTCAGTTATTTTGAGCCAGTACGCGGCCAGAGGCAAACAAAAAGGGTTCACATGTCGATTATCACGGACTTCGAAGTGCAGGGCAAGCGGGTGCCGAAGGTGGTCGTCCACCTCGACGGCGCGCCGTGGGCGACGATCGACGCCGAGACGCTCGTGCGCATGGACCTGAGGCGCGGGCAGAAAATCAGCGAGGCGCGCAAGGCGGAAATTTTGCTCGCCGATGAAACGGTCCTGGCGCGCAGGTCGGCGGCGCGGCATTGCGCAGGCAACCCGAAGACGCGGCGCGAGCTCGAGCATCACCTGATTCGGAAGGGGTTCAGCGTGGCGGCGCGCGAGGCCGCGATTCGCGAACTGGAATCGAGCGGCACGATCGACGACCCGGTGGTGGCCGGAAGAATCGTGCGGTCGCGGCGGAGCCGCAAGAGCATCGGCCCACTGCGGCTCAAAATGGAGCTGGCAATGCGCGGCATCGAAAACCGGGAGGCCGAGAAGCAGATCGATGCGGCGTTCGAGGACGTGAATCTTGTCGAGGAATGCTTGAAACTGGCCGAGAAAATCAGGGCGAAATACGAGCCGATCGATGTGCCTGCACAGCAGGCGAAAATGGCGCGTTACTTGTTGCGCAGGGGGTATGAGGGAGAAACCGTGCGCGAAACGATCGAGAGGATGAGGAAAGATTAAAGGCCCCAAAGGTCCCAAAGGACATAAGGAACCAAAGGGGAATGGTTCGATTACGATTACTCCGCAACGCGCGAAATTGAATGTAATATGTGAACAAATTCTTTCTCACAGAGAAACAGAGAGACCGAGGCCTTGGCGCAGCGGAGCCGCAACCCAAAAATGCAAACACGAAACACACGAAAAAACACGAAAAAAAATTTTGTCGCAGAGATGCAGAGTTGGGCAGAGAAGCAGAGAATATTTCTGAACTGAAGAATTGAACAAGAGGAAACAGAGGAAACGGAGTAATTTCTTTTGGCTGAAATCTCTGTTACCTCCGTTGCCTCCTGTTCAAAAATCTTGTCAGGAAAA
>JAJFUE010000088.1 GCA_021372575.1 bacterium
GCTGCCGGTCCCACGGCGAACGCGCGCGCACGGCCGTCAGTTCGAGGTGCCGGTCGTCGCGCGTCCATGCTTCGCGCACCGACGCCGCCGGCGCGCCCATCAGCGTCGCAAGCAAGCGCCCGCCGCCCGGAACGATCTCGAGCAAAACATCGACCGGCATGCCGGCCGTCTGCTCGAGCGGCCGCTCGAGCAACGCGCACGCCGCGGGATTGGCCACAATGACCACGCCGTCACGGCTGATCGCGAGCACGCCGATCGTCAGGTTCTGCAACGTCGAAACAAGGATCGCCTGCAGCGGCGCGCTGGCCGAGATCGATTGCTGAGGACTGAGGGTTGAGGGCTGAGTCGAGGCGGCCATGAGATGTTCACCTTTTAATTATTTCCCTGGCTTCCATTCGAGTTTCCAGTTTGGGTGCGACAGGTCCCAGCGCAACGAGTTCGCGACCACCCGCGCATACTGGCGCCACGGCGCCGGCGTCGCCGGGTCCCGCGCCACCGACTCGTAATCCTCGAGCGCCTCGCGGGTTTGATTCAGCCGCTGCCGGCACGAGGCCATCAGCAGCCGCGCCTGCGCCGCGACTTCCGGCTGAAGATCGTGGCGCGCGAGCAGATCATCGGCGGCGATCGTCGCGCGCGTGGCGTCGCCGGTCAGCCGGTACGCCTGCGCAAGCAGAAGGCGAAGCTCGATCGACGTCTTCGCCCGCCATGCCTCGTGCCCCGCCTCGGCCGATTGCTGCTCCTGAACAAGTCCCTTGAGCGCGAGCTCGATCGTCTGCATCGGCATGCCGGCTTCCATGAACAGACGGCCGGATTCGGTGAGCGCGGTCGCGAGCAGATCCGGCTCGAGGCCGGGCGTCGATGCAAGGAGCTGCCATGCCTGCGCGGCATCGAGCGGCCGATTCGTCGCGCTGTACGAGCGCGCGAGATATTCGTAAGCGGCGCGGCGCAGTTCGTCGTTGAGCGGCTCGCCCAGGACCTGCTCGAGCCGGCTGATCGTCATGACCTTGTCGCCAAGGTAATAGTTGATGCGCGCGGCCTGGATTTTCATGCGCCACGCGGCCGGTCCGGCCTGCTCCGCGTTGCCGTCTTCCATGAGCTTGATCGTGCGCAGCGCCTCGCGGTAAAGCCCGAGCTGCTCGAGCGAATCGACGAGCGGCCGGAAGCAGCGCCGGCGGTCTTCGGCCTTGTCGATCACGTGGCCGTACAGCCGCCACCCCTGCAACGCGTCGAAGGGATGCCCGGTCTGCATGGCCAGCTCCATGAACGGCGGAAGGATCGAGCGCACCGCGTTGGTCAATCCCCGCGTGTCGATCCCTTCGCGCACGCACTGTTTCCACGCGCGATCGAGCTCGGCCATCGCCTCCCGGATTTCGCCGCGCCGATACAGGAGCATGCAATAGTTGGTCTCGCCGCGCACGATCGCGTCCGAGCGCAGTGCGATCATGCGGCGCTGAATGTCGGCGCCCTTGGGCGAGTTGCCGAGCTGCACGAGGATCGTGTTGTATGCCTCGATCGCGGTCTGCTCGTCGCCCTTCGCCGCCAGGACATCCGCGTAAAGGAGGATGAGCCGCATGCGGCGGTCGTCGCGATCGCTGCCGAACACGTCGTTCATGAACTCGATATATTTGCGCGCCTCGTCGAGCCGGCCGGTGGTCAACGCGGCCTCGACGAGCGCCTCGAGCGGGTCGGCCTCGCGACGTGTCCATTGCGGGTCGAGGTTCGTCGCCTCCTCAAACGCCTTCCATGCAAGCTCGTGCTGCTTGGTGCCGACGAGCGCCATGCCGCGGCACAGGCCGATCTGCAGCCGCGTCGGGTCGTCGATCAGTTTCGGGTCGATCGAGTCCAGCAGCGCCAGCGCGTCGCCGAAGTGGCTCTCGGCGATCATTGAGCGCGCGGCGAGGATCGAGGCGCGCCGGCGGATGACCGGCTCGGGCGACTTCATCGCGTCACGCAGGTGCTCGATCGCGACCTGATTGTTCGAAATCTGGTGATACAGCTGGCCGAGCCGCCAGTGGCCGAACGCGCCGAGTTCTCCGCCGTCGCCCGCGCGGATCGCCTGCTCGTAGAAGTTGATCATGTCGGTCATCGGCCGCGACTTGGCCTGCGACCCGAGCTGGAACCGCGCCTCGGCCATCATGTAAAGGATCGAGATCGTTTCCTTGTTGATCGGATTGGACTCGAGGTAGCGCAGGCCCTTGTTGAGCACGCCGCCCTCGCCCTTCATCGCGCTGCCCCAGCGCCGGTCGAGGAACATGTCGAGCGTTTCCTGGCCGAGCTGGCTGCCGACCTCCACCGTGTGCACGGGGAAGTAATCGTAATCCCTCTGGATCGGGTGGATTTCCTCTTTGATCGCGCCGGGGGTGACGAGCACGGCTTCGCGGGTCGGCGTCGCCGTGGTGTTTGCCCGCGCCACCAGCGTGAGCGTCGATGTGGTCTGTGGTTGCGCTGCGGTCGAGGTGGTCGGAGCCGATGAAATGCGGACGGTCGCGGTCTCGGGCAGGTCGAGCCAGCGCGCCGACACGATCGCGCCGCCCGGGGTGTCATAAACCGGGGTCGTGGCGGCGGGGGTCTGCGCGGGCTTGACGCGGTATTGCGGCTGATCCTCGCGCGTGATGTCGAGGACGACCACGGCGGGATCGGTGAGCGAAAAATCTTCGATCTTCGTGCGCATCGAGTAGAGGCGGAATTCGAGCGTGGCCATCGCGTCGGCCTGCCGGCGCAGCCAGATCCCCGCGAGCCGGTCGTCATGGATGCGGCTCAGTTCGGGCGCAAGGAACTCAACACGTGTGTTGATGAGGTCGAGCCAGATGCGCGGCTGCTGGTCGTCGCGGCGGATCACGTAAGGCGCCGGCCGGTCGAAAACCAAAATGACGCGCAGCGCGTCCGGAAGCTGCCGGATGCGGATGTCGCGCAGGATATGCGCGGGGGCGGTGGTGGTCGTCGGCGCAACGAACGCCGGCACGGTCGCGGTCGTCGCGGCAACGGCATGGTTCACCGGAACCGTCGCCGCCATCGCCGGAAACGTCATCGCAAGCATCAGAATTGTCAACGTTGCCCGCACGGCCACACCTCACTCGGCGCAATCTGTCGGGACAACAAGGGGCAACCCGCATGCCAGTGAGGTCGAGCCGGCCAGCCAAAACTCGTGCTCGCGCACGTGCTCGTCATCGTAATCGTAATCGAATCAGTGATCAGAATATCGAAAAAAGAGGCGGATCAAGGCATGACGAGGACGTTTTCGGGTGGAAAATTTTGCCGTTTTGGGGGCATATCGTCAAATAATTGGCTGGGGTCGCGGCAATCGCGCGTCAACAATTTGACCATAAACGAGAAGAATCGAATAACGGTACATGCCGGAGCGGTGCCCGATCGAGGGGATTGGGCGGAAAGGTGGGCAATGCTGGTTCAATGAGGATCAGGGAAAGTTAATTCGCCGCGACGGTGATCGGGGCGTTAGGGCGGGGGCGGGGCGGAGTCCCGAGCGCCGGGTGGTGAGTCCTGAGGGGAAGGGAAAGAGCTGGGCGGAGTGGACCCCATGGACCCGGTGGACCCGGTGGCCAGAATGGAACGCGACTGGGTGGACTGAGCGGGCGGGGGTGTAGGTTCGGGATCGGGGGAGATGGACGGCATTGACGAAATGGACCTGATGGACCCGATGGACGAAGAAGATGGGGCGACATTTAGATTCTGGGTGAGTTCAGTGGTGATGCGGTTGAGCTCATAGGCGATGCGATCGAGGGGCATCGCGGGGAGTTCGGCGATTTCGCGGATGGATGGTTGACGAACGGGCGCGGGAAGGATCAGGCGCGAGCCGAAATCCGGTTCGGCAAGATCGGAGTCGGGAGCATCGGAATTGTGTTCAGAGGCATCGGGGTCGTCTGAATGAAAGGTTGAACCGGTGAAAGGCTTGGGATTGGGCGGCGGCGATGCGAGGTCTTGTTCGAGATGGATAAGAGACTTGCGAATGGCCGTGAGGCGCGCCAGGTAATCGAGAGATTTTTCAAAGGTTTCGGCGGGGATGGGGCATTGCGAGGACTCGAGCTGCTCGAAGCGGGCCAGCAGGATCCGGTCGGCGATGTCGGCGGCTTGGGCGAGAGTCGAAAGCAATGGGCTGAGTCCTGAGTCCTGAGTGCTAAATGCTGAGTGAAATGACTCCGAAATCCAAAGGTGATGCAGCTACATGTGTACTTTACGGGGCAAGCTGAAGCTTGAACTCCTGACTGAAATTCCAACTCCGGGATCGGAGGGGCTGAAGTCGGGCGACAAGGTTGTCCCTCGCTCACGCTCGGGCTACTGCATCCATGCCACTTCGGGCTGAAGCGGCCTACTCACACATGCCGCGGTCGGCGACCGCGGCCTACAGGGGTTGGTTGTCCTCCGATGACGATCGGGCGGCGGCATGAGACCCGATGTCGAGTGCGAGCATATACCAAAATGTTTGAAAAAGTGTATTCCCTTACGGACCCTTATGGCCCTTAGGAAACTTAATCTGAAAAATAATTAAAATAATTCTTACAAAAATGGCCCATGCAAAAACGCAAAACGGCGAAAGGTGCGAAAGGAAGGATTCTGAACCTCATTCAGGTCACGAAAGGCTTAACGCGGTCGAGCCGCAACCAAAAGAATCCCAGATAAACACGAAATTCACGAAAGAAGAGCACGAAAAAACACGAAAAAGATTTTTGTCGCAGAGATGCAGAGTTGGGCAGAGAGGCAGAGAATATTTCTGAACAGAAGAATTGAACAGGAGGAAACAGAGAAAACGGAGAAATTTCGTTTGGTTGAAATCTCTGTTGCCTCCGTTGCCTTCTGTTCATAAATCTTATCAGGAAAACAAGATTCTGACGGATAGTAGCACGAAAGACTTGGCGCAGCGGAGCCGCAATCAAAAGACAAAATGCAGGTCACGAAAGGCACGAAAAGAAGAACACGAAAAAACACGAAAAAGTTCCGGCAATTCAATTGCTGAAGCCGGGGCCGAGAAGCGCGCTGAAGCTTACGGAGCATGCGAAAAAGATTGGCGGGGATGCGGGTGGAGCGCTGCCCGATGTCGGAAATGATCAGAGAATGGTCGAACAACTCCGAATTCATATTTTTTAAATAAAAAACGAATAGTTCCCGATATCGGAGAGCTTGTTCGACGAACCCACCCACGGTTGGGGCGCATTCATATCAGAACCGGTTTACCGGTTCGATCATTCGGATCCAAATATACTGACAAGCTTGCGCAAGCGCGTTTTTTCGATTTCGTCCATGTGCTGCAAGATCGGTTTCATATGCGGGGATGATATCAGCTTTTCGATTCTTTGAGGTTGCTCAATCGCGCTCTCCACGGTTCGGACCAACACCATCTTCTTGAACTGCTTGTATTCCTCGAAGCGCCTGATGTCCTCGGCCTGAAACTTCTCATAATCATCTGCTGATTGGGCCATGTCTTTCGCGATCGAATCTCGGTTCGATTGCGTGAGGGCATAAACACGATCAACGCTTTTTTTAATCCAAGCGCGCTTGTTTTTCTTGATTTCATCGTATGTGTTCTTGTCGGGCGGCATCAAATACAAGTCCTTCGCGAACGCATTCACAACATCGTTGATATTCTCGCTTTGCATTTCAGACTCGATTTTCTCGACGACTTTTCTGAGGCCGAGTTGCCTGACGACCATGCTGATTAAACGAATCATTGCGGAAGGATTGCGTTCATCGGTGCAGCGCGTCCAGATGCTTTCGAGAAGACCGGGAGAGATCGCTTCGAGCCTGCCAAAGCAGCCGCCAATTCGCATACAAAAATCATCATCTGAAAATAACTCGATCAGCACGGGCATATTCTCGGGCGTGTCGATTTCACGCCAGCGTTCGACCATTATTCGGCGCAAATGACCGAGGCTTTTTTGTTCTTTGTATTTTTGCAGTTCATCCAAGATCGAGATCGGCTTCTCGATCTCGATCACGCCGAACCACGCCAGCCGGCGGAAGAGAGAGAACTTAAACAGCAGCCGATCGAGAGCCGAAAACGGTTTTAAGAACAACCGGAACAGCGTCAGTTTCGGCCAGGCGAATTGGAAGACGAACGCGAGGAAGGAAATGAAGAAGAACGGCTTGACCTGGTACGGCGCGCCGGGGCAGGCGGCTTCGGCGATCTGCTTCTGACTTTTTTCGTCGAAGTAATGCGTGATCGCGGCCCAGGCCTTCGGCGCGAGCGTTTTGCGGTAGAGATTCACGAACGGGTTGCCGGTGGTCGGCTCTAGCAGCGCGGCGCGACAACCCGGCATCAAAATCCGCCCGATCTCACGGCCGGTCTTGTCCAGATCGACATGGATCAGGACGGCGCGCGTGTAGAGCGCCGTGATCGAGTCCGACGCAAACGGCAGGAACTCGGCCGAGGCCACGACGGCCGTGACGCGGTCAGCTACGCCGGCTTTCGCGGCACGCGCGCGAAGCGAACGCATCCGCGAGATCGAGGTATCGACCGCAATGACGCGGTGGCCTTTGCGCGCGAGGGCGAATGCCGTCGCGCCGAGGCCCGCGCCGAGATCGACCGTCCAGCGCGGGGCTATGCCGTCAGGCGCAAGCCACGCGCGCGCCTCGGCCAGGTCCGGCGTTTCGGCAAACGCGATTTCGTCCTCGAGCGGCAAGGCCGGCGCGGCTTCATCGCGCTCCAGGTTCTGCGGATCAAGAACCTGGTCCCAGTAACGGGAGGCGTCGGAGAGGCCGGAGGGTTGTTGATGGTCGGATGGCATGATGGCCAATGAGTGAGACGAGATGATCGAACCGGTAAACCGGTTCCGAATTCAATGCGACTCAACCGGGGGTAGGCTTGTCGAACAAGTTCGCCAAGCCAACCCCCGTCTTTGAGATCGAACCGCTTCGCGGTTCAACAACAGAATCAACTTCAACACCTGCATCTATAAATTCTCGCCTTTCCGATGATTGCGGAAGTGGTCGGTCAGGAGCTGACCGCATTCGGCGGCCAAGACGCCGCCGATGACTTCGGGGCGGTGCGGGAAGACACCGGCGGTGAGCCAGTCGGCGCGCGAGCCGGCCGCGCCCCACTTGGGGCTTGTCGCGCCGAAGATGACGCGGCCGACGCGCGCCATCAGGATGATGCCCGCGCACATCGGGCAGGGCTCGAGCGTGACGACGAGCGTCATGGCGTCAAGACGCCAGTCGCCCTGCGCGGACGCGGCCTGCCGGATCGCAAGCACCTCGGCATGGGCCAGCGGATCGGCGCCGTGCTGGCGGCGATCGAACGCCCGCGCGACGCATTTGCCGCTCGAGTCGTAAACGACGCACCCGACCGGAACCTCGTCGGCGGCGGTGGCCTCATGCGCGACCGCGAGCGCCTCGAGCATCATGGCCTCGGCCGCGAGCGGATCGTAAGGTGGAAGTGTGAATCCAGTCGCCATCGTGATCGATCCATGTATTCGCCGGCCAGCGTAAACCGTTAAAACGGTTTTGGTGATGTGAGGCCGCCTTGACCCCGCGTTAAAACGCGGGGTTACTTCGATCGGTGCTTAAATATGTGCCGCCCCTTGTACGGGCTCGGGATCATTTGGACTCGCTGACCCAGCGCTCACGCGCTGGGCTAACTTATGCCGCCCCTGCCGGGGCTGGGTAAATGCCACCTTCAAATGGAAATACTTCGACCGCCGCAATCATCTTTCATCTTTCATCTTTCATCTTTCATCTCGCATCGCTCATCATCACCCGCTCGTCCGTTGCGAGGAACCCAGGAGCCGCATTTCGACCGTGACGAGCAGGTTCTTCGTGTTCAGGCGCGGGTATTTCGTTTTGTCGAACGTCCACAACAGCACGGCCTCGGCCTCGCCGCTCTTGCCGCCGGCGGCGGCCGGGACGCGCGGGATAATCACCTTGCCCATGAGTTGATCGTCGCGTTTTTCGGGACCGGTAAAGAAGCTGACCTCGACGCCGCGCGCGTCGGTTTCGCCGCGATTGCCGACGAACGCATGGAACCGGTAACGGCCGACCGCCCTATCCTCGTCGCTTGCGGAGGCGTTCACCTTGCGCGCAAGGAACAGGTCCCACTTCGTCCGCGCAAAGATCGAGTGCGCGGCGAGTTGCTCGATCGCGTTGGCCGGCGCCGGCCCGCTCACCGGCTTCAAATGAATCCACACTTTTTTCACGCCCGCGTTATAGACCGGATCCCAGCGCAGCGTGACCGGCCACGTGCGGCCGGCGCCGAGCGCCGGGATTTCCGGCTCGGGCATGAACGGCTGCACGAACAGCGGCTGGCCGCCTTTCTCGGGGGGGGCGTCGAGCAGTTCCGTCCGCATGGGCGCCGAAACGCCCTGGCCGGCGTTCTCGACCTCAAAGTTCACAAAAACCGTGCGTCCTTCGGTGACCGGATCGGGCGTGTGCTTGATCGACGCCGCGACGATCCGCACGCGCGCGTCGGCGAGCTTCGTGGTGTCGGTCGTCAGCGAATCGCTTGAGAACTTATAGGCGCGGCGTTCGACCGCCGGCGCGGACGACGCATCCGGAGGCCGGCTTGGCGTGAGCGCGAGTTCAATGCGCTCCGACGGACGAGCCAGTTCGACAACGAATTGAACCTCGGCTTGCCCGTTGCCCCCGATGCGGAACTGTTTGTTCCCAATTTCTTTTCCGTCGCGCGCCGCGGTCAGGACGAGATTGCCGCTCGGGGCCTGCTCCGGGTTGCGCACGACGACGTTCAGCAGGACGCTTGTTTTCGGCAGATCAGCGCCGCGCGCGGTCGCGACCGATGCGATCCGCACCCACGGCCGTTTCGCGTCGAGCAACGCGCCCGCCGCGAAGTCCTGGCATTCGGCCTCGTTCCAGCCATAGACCACGACGCGCAATGGCGCCGGCGTGACCAGCGAAGCCGGAATCTGATACGGCAACTCCAGTTTGCCGTCCGCATACGAAACGGGCTGCGCCTCCCAGATCGTTTTGCCGCGAAGGTCCTCGACGCGGATCAGCGCCTGGCCCGATTCGGGGATCACGTTTGAGAGACGCGCGACGTGGCGGACGTCGGTCAGGTCGGGATTGACCGCCTTCTCGCCGAGGTCGAGCGGCTGCCAGCGCTCGGCAAGCTGAAGCCGCAGCGCCGGATCGCCGAGCAGGATATACATATAAAGCATCTGGCGCGGGCCATCGCCGGCCGCGAACCGCAAACGCGCCATCGTCGCCATCTCGCCGAAGCCGCGCAGGTTGTCGCCGAACATGCCCCTGCGCCACTGGCGCGCGAGCATCATGTGGCTGGGCGTGTCGCCGGGGCCCGACGGCAGGAACATGCCGATCGCGCCGGCGTCGGGCGCGCGCATGAGGTCCTCGCTGATACTGATGTTCCACGGCGGATCGGGGTAGTCGATCGCGCCGGTGTTGCACGTGTAATTTGTGATGAACGCGTAGCGGCCCTTCGCGGGCGCGAGGTGCAGGGTGTCGCGGTTGGGGGAATCGCCGCCGAACCAGATGCGCTCGTCGCACCAGATGTTGGGCGAGCCGTGGCCGAAGAAATCGAGGAACGCCGTTCCCTGGCCGAACGTGTCGCGCAGGGCGTCGGTCGCCGCGGTGCTGACCTTCATCATTTTCTTTTCGCGTTCATAGACGCTCCTGACGAAGTCCGACGGCGCATACCAGTTGTCCTCGAGCGGGATGTCGTCGAGGAAAATGCAGTGCGCGTCGAACTGCGGGGGCGTCATCTCCGAGCGCAGTTGCTCGGCGGCCTCGCGGAACGGCTGCGTGCGTTCGGTCTCGTCGGCGACGTAGCTCAGCCGCGCGCGCCACGGCCCGAGCGGCCGCGTGCGCGCGTAGCGCACGGTCTTGTCAACGACCGAGCGCGCGTCGTTCAGGTTGTTCACCGAAATGCGCCCCAGCATGGTGTCGCACAGTTCATCGTTGCCGCTGAACATCGTGAACCACGCATCGGACGCCCACGATTCGTCGAACTTGTATGAATACGTCGGCACGAGGTTCGGGACCTTGTTGCGGAGGAGGCTGAGGAAATCGCTCGTGCAGTCGCCGAACAGAAGCACGTACGACGGCGCGCCGCCGGGCCAGTTGTTCATGGCGTGCGCAAGGTAGCGCCGGATCACCTCCGGGTTCAGGACACCGTCGCCGAAGAGGTCGTACAGTGCGTCAATATCGACGACCTTGGTCGAAAGCCCGCGGTCCCGGTTGAGCTGAAGCAGCGGCTCGAGGGCGGCCTCGAGCGACGGGTGCGCGATGATGAGGTAATCGACGGGCGCGCTCGCGTTCAGCGCGTCATCAGCCCACGCGACGGGGTTGACCGCCAGCGCCGGCACGCGCGCCGGATCGTAAATTTCCGCGCGGGCGCTCCGGTTGGAAATCGTGAATCCGCCGTCGCGCTCGCGGATCTGCTTCACGGCGCCGTCGATTTCGAATGCCAGCGGCGCCGGGCCGAACGTTTTGCCATCGACCCGCGCGAGCGTCGGCGTGCTGGCGCCGGCGGAAACAAAAACGAACCGCCCGTCGATCAGCGACGGCCGCGCCGGATAGTCGATCTCCAGGTTGTCGAACCAGATTTGGGATTCGCCGCGCGGCCGCGTGGCGGTCGTCGCGTTGATCACGCTCAGCGTGAGCGTCGCGGTGCCTTCGCGCAGGATGTCGGCCGGAAGGCGCGGGCTCCAGGTGACTTTCAGCGACTCGTTGAATTCGTGCCGGGCCAGCTCGCGGCCCTCGAAACCGAGCGCAACGGCCGTTCCCTTCCAGTCGCCCGGCTCGCCCTTCATGAGGAACCGCAGCCGCGCCGTCAGCGGGGTGTTCTCGCCGGCAATCGGACTGTGGAACGCAACCGGAAGCTCGAGCGGTTTCGCGGCACTCAACGCGCTATCAACCCAATCGATGCCGGTGATGCTGAGCAGCTCGTTTTGCGCAAGCTTCCGCACGAGGTCGCGATCGAGCCGGGCCGTGAGGTTCAGGCGATCCAGATTCTTGACCGTCGCGGTCGAATCGACCGTCGCCCAGCGCGCGGCCGGGGCGGCATCCGACGCGGTGATCCAATACGCCTGCCGCGTCCCGTAGGGCGACTTCTCATACCGCCCGTAAAAGTAAATGCCCGCCGGGCGGCCCGGTTCGGATTGCGAAACGGCCATCGTGGCCACCGGCTTGCCGAGCGTGAACATGCGCACCCGCTCGAGCTGCGCAGGGCTTTCGATGAGCCCCTCGGCCTGAAGCCGCTCCGGCTCGATCCGGTAAAGCCCGTCCGATTCGACATCCGTTTTGAGCCAGACCTTGCCGTCACGCGCCAGCGGGCGCGGATCGGTCGCGGTGACCGACGGCTTGGGCATCGTCTCCCAACGGCCGAGATCGCCGGGATTGGCAACCAGCCGCTCGGCCAGGATGCGCATCGGGTGATTCGGCGGGACCGCCGTCCTGGGCCGCGCCATTGCCTGCGCGGGTTGAGCGCTGATCAGAAACGTGACCTCGATCGCGCCGGAACGGCCGACCGCGTGCCGGCGGATCGAGTCCCAGAACGGCCTGAGCAAGTCCAGGTGCCAGATCGGCCAGTTGCGCATCAGGCCCGCCTGGCGCAGCTTGATGTATTGATTGAAATCCGGGATGCTGCCGGTAACGGGCTTGCCGCCGACCGTGAAGGCGGCGGCGGTGATCGAGACCTGGCCGCCCAGCGGCAGCGTCAGGTTAAAGCCGCTCGGCTCGGTCCCGTCGGGAGCGTCGGACCCTTCCGGGAGCAGCACGCGCAGCGTCAAGCTGGTGCCGCTCGACGTCAGCGCGGTGATCCGGATCGGATCGCCATCCCACGACGCCGGCCGGTCGGACCGGGTCGGCGCGGAGCATGCCGGAGGGAGCTTCCCGGCGGCCGTTTCGGCCGCGGGGCCCTGCGCTCCCTTATCGCATGCAATCACGGCAAAACCAAGCGCCAGAAGCATGCAACAGCCCTGGGCGAAGCGTGCGACACGGCGCCGGGCATTGGCTCTCAAACGGCCCAAGCCTTGGAATATCCGATTCATCATGATTGTTTTTCTTGTTGCCATACTGCTTGACAAAGGGGCCTTGCTACCGATATGAATATTTGTTTGCGCACAGGGGGGGTGGCCCGCCGTGCGAGGAGGCGCGCTCCCCGAGCGCTCCGGAAAGCGCCTAACGAGATTCTAGAAGGATACGCGTCATGAAACAAGGCATTCATCCAAAGTATGAGTTCACGACCATCCGCTGCGCCTGCGGAACCGAGTACAAGGTTCGCTCGACCAAGGCCAATCAGCGCCTTGAAATCTGCGCCGCGTGCCACCCGTTCTTCACCGGCCGCCAGAAGCTGGTCGATACGGCCGGCCGCGTCGAGAAGTTCAAGAAGCGCTACGCCAAGTTCAACCAGCAGCAGGCCGAACAGAAGTAAGCGGATCGCCGCAAAACGTATTCAAAGCGGCCTCACCGGGCAACCCACGCCCGGCGAGGCCGTTTATTTATGCGCCCCAACCCCAAGGGCCGCGATGCAGTAGCGCGCCGTCATTTACCCCAAAGCGTATTCATGAATCCGTCTCGCCGGGCTAGCCGGATGAATTGTCGAAGGCAATATACAATGACAATGATACCGCCGATCAGAAAACATAAAATCGCCGGCGGAAAACGGCACAAACGCGCGTCCCTCGCTTACGCTCGGGCTACTGCATTCTTTTCAAACCGATATCGGCCTTACGCGCCATCCAGAGGCCGATCACTACGATCGGCACGTATTGCACCAAGTGGATCATGATCGCGTAGGCGAACATCACCGTCACGTTATCGCTGATCTTCATCACCGTGAGCGTAAAAATGGCGCCCGCCTCATACAGCCCCCAATAACCCGGCGCCGCGGGAATCGTGATGAAAATTCCGATCAGCGTGACGAGCGCCAGCGCCTGCGGCAGGCTCATCGGCAGATCGAACCCGCGCGCGATCGCCAGGTTCGACACCCCCACCAGCACCCACAGCACGACCGAATGAAAAATAATCCGCGCCATCACGGCCGGCTGCTTGAGCGCGTGAAAACCGCCCGCGAACTTGATGATGATTCGCGCAATCGCGCGCCTGATGCGCGCCGACATAAAACCCAGCCGCCGCGTGATCCGGATGCACGTCAGCTGCACCCACGGGAACATGAATACGATCAGCCCGACCACGAGCACGATGCAGATCGTGATCAGCCCGTGAATGCTTTTCTCCAGCACCTTCGCGTTCAGCACCACAGTGCTCCCCGGCACGGGGACATTTGTGTTCGGGTCGATCGGCGGCAGGACCGCGAACGCGACGGCCAGCATCCCGAACAGCGTCACGGCATCCAGGATGCGCTCGGCCACGACCGTCGCCAGCGCCACCGGCACGCCCGTTTTCTGGCTCTTTCCGATATGAAGGCAGCGCACGACCTCGCCCACGCGCCCCGGCAGGATGCTGTTGAACGCGAATCCGACCATCAGCGGCGCGAACGCCTGCCAACCCTTGATGTCGTAGTGCGGCTTGAACAAAAGCCCCCACCGCACGGCGCGCAGATACATGCTGTAATAAAACGCCGCCAGCCCCGGCACCAGCCACCACCACTTGAAACTCCCAAGCGCGCTCGCGAATTTCCCCCACTCGACCGCGCGCGTGAAATACCCGATCAGCGCAACCGAGATCAGGCAGCCGACGATGAAAATGATGTTCTTCTTCATGATGGATTGGCTTTGTTTGTGACCTTTTTTTGGAATCGAGCGCTCGTATCGGGAGTCCCTCGCTCACGCTCGGGCTACTGCATGTTTTTAATCGCCACGCGCGCGAGGTCGTAGATTTCGGCAAGCGGGCGGCCGGTTTTATGCGCCAGTTCGCGGCAACTTTCGTATTCCGGCGCCGCCCGCAAGATCTTGTCGCCCCACATCGCGACCTTGACAGCGACCGGGCCGGCTTCGGTCTGAACCGATTCGGCGCGACGGTTTAGCGCCCAGCGCTCCGTGAGCGTCCTGCGAATGCCCAGCGTCGTCGATTCGGCGAACAGCCGCTTCGCCAGCGCCGCCTCCCCGGCCGGATCGGCAATCACGCGCACGTGCACGCCCGGCCGGTTCTTCTTCATCTGCACCGGACTGAAACTCACGTCGAGCGCGCCGTCCTCGAGCAGGCGCTCCATCAAATACCCCGCGGCCTCGCCCGGCATGTCGTCGATTTCGCACTCCAGCACCAGGACCGGCTCGCGGCGCGCGGGAATCGATTCCGCCGACTCGCACACCCACAGCCGCAAATAATTCGCGACTTCCTTGATCTCTCTCCCGCCGCCGCCGTAACCGATTTTCGCCGACGTCAGCGCGGGCATTTGCGCCGGCGCCTCGCCCGTCAGCGTGCGCACGATCGCCACGCCGGTCGGCGTCGCCATCTCGACCTCGACCGGCCCCGGCGTCCACGGCAGGCCCTTCAAAAGTTCGGCCGTGGCCGGCGCGGGGACCGGCATTTTGCCGTGGCGGCATTCGATCCACCCGGAACCGGTCGTGATCGGCGAGACGGAGAACGTGTCGATGCCGAGCAGTTCGACGCCGATCATCGCGCCGGTCACGTCGAGCATCGCGTCCTTCTCGCCGACCTCGTGAAAATGGATCGTCTCGAGCGTCGCGCCGTGCACGTGCGCCTCGGCCTCGGCGATCAGGCGGAACGCCGCCTTGGCGCGCCGCGCCACCCGCTCCGGCAATCCCCCGGCCTTGTCAATCGTCTCCAGGATATGATGCAGATGCTTGTGCGAATGGGGGTCTTCCTGGACTTCGACGTGCACGCGCGTGCCCTGGATGCCGTGGCGCATGATCTTTTCCGCGCGGAGCTCAAATGACCCGATCGGCAGTTTTTTGAGCTGCGCCGCGAGCGACTCCACCGGCACGCCGAGATCGACCAGCGCGCCCAGGATCATGTCGCCGCTCACGCCGCTGAAGCAGTCGAAGTGAAGGTGCTTGCCCAAAATTGATTCGCCGCCCCCATGAAAATGCGCGGGCAAACAGCCCGCCGTTTGGGGCCAGTTTAGGCGCGCCTGCCTCTCGCATGCAAAGCATAAATGGTTCATAAACCCGGCCCCGGCGCGATGACGATGGCGAGCGCGGGCATGGGCGAAGCTGAGTATAGTTTGATTATTCATCTTATATAGGGCAACATAGATGGGAAATTTAAATTACGGGAGCCGATCCAATGGCAGCCATTGACATCCTTTCCAAACCGCCGCGCCTCGCCGCCACGCACCTGACGGCCCTCATCGACTTGGGCGGTGACGAACTCTTATTCGACAAGAAAAACGCGTCGGCGCATCCGGGCTGGAACGACCTCAGGCGGCGCCGCCGCCAGGAGGAGCTCAAGGGTTCGTATCTCGCCGCGGGCGATCGGCCGCTGCTTTACCTGCCGGCATCGGCCGCGAAGTTCTGGAACGACCGCGACAAGGTCCGCGTCCTCGCCGCGCGCGCGTTCGACGTCGCCTCGGACCGCAAATGCGACGCGCTGATCCTGCTGATGGACGGCCCGCGCGGCGCCCAGTTCGCCGCCGACGCCGCCGAGGGCATCGCCCTGCGCGCCTATAAGTTCGTCAAGTACCTCAAGGAGAACCCGATCGCGACCCAGCCCGCCGTGCACATCATCGTCGCCAAGGACGCGCTGCAATCGACGCGCCAGGCAGTCGAGAAACAACTGAAGGTCGTCGAGTCGGTCAACCGCACGCGCGACCTGATCAACGAGCCGGGCTCGGTGGCCACGCCGGCGATGATCGAGGAGCTCGCGCGCGGCGTCGCCAAGGCGAGCGGCCTCGAAATCGTCGTCCTCGAGGCCAAGGACCTCGAGAAGGAAGGCTACCAGGGCTTGATCACGGTCGGCAAAGGCTCGGCCGTGCCGCCGCGCATGATCGTGCTGCGGCACCGCCCGAAGAACTCCCAATCCAACGTTCACCTCGGCCTGCTCGGCAAGGGCGTGACGTTCGACTCGGGCGGCATCTCGCTCAAGCCCAGCGCCAACATGTGGGAGATGAAGGGCGACATGTCCGGCGCGGCGGCCGTGCTTTACACGATGCAGGCGATCGCGGCGGAGCGCGTGCCGATTCCCGTGACGGGCATTCTTGTGCTCGCGCACAACGCCGTCGATGCCAACTCGACGCTTCCCGGCGACATCTTCAAGGGGCGCAACGGCAAGTCCGTGCACGTCGATAACACGGACGCCGAAGGCCGCCTGATCCTGACCGACGGCCTGTGGCGCATGGGCGAGGAGCAGGTGACGCACCTGGTCGATATCGCGACGCTCACCGGCGCGTGCGCGCGCGCGCTCGGGCCGGCGCTCACCGGCGGCTTCGCCGGCAAGGGCAACCTGCTTGGCACACTCGTCGAGCTCGCGGACGGCAACGGCGAGGCGATCTGGCCGATGCCGATCGTCGAGGAATACACCGAGCTCATCAAGTCGGAGGTCGCCGACGTCAATAACATCAGTTCGGCCCCGCACGCCGGCGCCACGACCGCCGCGTTGTTCCTGCGCGAGTTCGTGCCGGAAAACATCGGCGAGTGGGTGCACCTCGACATCGCCGGCACGTTCCTCGCCGAAAAGGATTGGAAATACTACCGCCCCGGCGCGCTCGGCGTGATGGTGAGAACGATGAAGGCGCTGGCGGAAAAGCTGGCGAGCTGATCAAATCATGCGATGGGTCCTATGGGTCCTATAGGACTTATAGGACTTATAGGACCCATAGGACTCATAGGCCATCACCCATCAGGTTCTTACGTTGCTGCGTCGCATCAAGCTTACGCTCCAGTATGACGGTTCGGCTTTCCTGGGATGGCAGTCTCAGGAAAACGGCCCGACCGTCCAATCCGCGATCGAGACCGCCATCGAGTCGATCACCGGCGGGCACGTGCGCGTGCATGCGGCGGGACGGACCGACACCGGCGTGCACGCGCTGGCCATGCCGGCGCACTTTGACTTGGAGCACACGATCCCGGTCGAGCGGCTCGCGCTCGCGCTCAACCACTTCCTGCCGGAGGCGGTAAGCGTACTTTCGGCCGAGGAAGTCGCGCCGGCGTGGGACGCGCGCCGCAGCGCGATCATGCGCTGGTATCGGTATCAAATTTTGCGCGCGCGCGTGCGGCAGCCTCTCGGCCCGCGCGCGTGGCAGGTGTGGCATCCGCTCGACCTCGATTCAATGAACGAGGCCCTCACGCTCCTTCAAGGCGACCACGATTTCTCGGGCTTCCGTTCGAGCCAGTGCCAGAGTCGCCGCACACGTCTGACGCTCGAGGAAGCGAGCCTCACCGCCGCCGGCGACCTGCTCGCGATCGATTTCAAATGCCGCTCGTTCCTGCATCACATGGTGCGGTTCATGGTCGGGACGGTCGTGGCGATGGGATTGGGGAAAATCGATCGCGACCGGATGCTGCTGATCCGCGACAAAGGCCAGCGCCCGCAACTGATTTATTGCGCGCCGCCCGAAGGGCTATGCCTGATGCAGGTCGGATATGGCGAAGACGAGCGCAAGGAAATCCTCAACGCGCACCCGACGCCGCCGAGTTTTTAGTCCCACAGCGGACTGAACGCGTTAACACCAGTTTCAGCCAGGTATATGTCAGCGTGCTCAGGAGGATCGTGTTTATTTGATTCAATACCCAGCCCCGTACAAGGGGCGGCAGACACGGGATTTTTGCCCGCCCGCCGGGGTCATCTGCTTCCGCTCCGCCGCGGCGTATATTAACGGATCGCCGCCCTATTTGGATGACTGTGTTTGCATATAATTGGTCAACTCCCGATCCCAAACTCTGGCGCTATTCACGTCAGAAAAAGCAATACGAACTTCAGACGTATTCTCAGTTTTTTCTTCCTTCCTCACTTCTCCACTCTCGGTCACCGTTTCGATGCTTCCCGTAGAAGTAATTTTTCTTTGAAGAATGAGATGGACCTCGGTATTTTTCCCAATCCCATAATCTTCCATGATTTGTCTTTTCGAGGATTGGACCAGATCTAATGGTATTTCGACTTTACCGACGATCTTGTATTGACCGGGTCCATGAGCTTCTTTATGAAGCCAAGTCTCTGTGAATTTTAATCCTCGCTCATCCATCTTTACGTTTGAATACGAAACATGGAACGTGAACATCTCATCCTTCCAAACCGCGGTATTCTTGGAAAGAAGGCTCTCGACTCGGTTCCCCGATTGCACCGCACACCCCGACACAATCACAGCCAGAAAAAGCAGAAGAATGCATTTTCTCATCGAAAATCTCCCTCCGAAATTGAGCTTCGGTTGCATCTCACGATGCAATAATCCGCCGTAATCCTTAGATCATCAACACTAATTCCGAGTCACTACACTGGCCTATACGCCCTATACGACCTATACGCCCTCTTTCTGAGAATCCTTGACTATTCACCCCCATCCATTACAAATAGACTGTGCGCAATGCGGGTGATCCGCATCATTATGCCGACGAGGGGTTTGGTCATGCAACTGAAGGGCTCAATGGTCGCCATCGCGACCCCATTCAAAAACGGCGGGATCGACACCGAGGCTTATCGTCGGCTCATCGAGTTCCAGATCGAGAACGGCACGTCGGGCATCGTCCCGTGCGGCACGACCGGCGAATCCGCCACGCTCACGCACGACGAGCACGAGCAGCTCATCCGCACCACGATCGACCTTGTGAAGGGGCGCGCGCTCGTGATCCCCGGCACCGGCTCCAACTCCACGCGCGAAGCGCTGCGCCTGACGCGCGCCGCCAAGGATGCGGGCGCCGACGCCGCGCTGCTCATCACCCCGTATTACAACAAGCCCACGCAGGAAGGGCTGCGCCGGCACTACGACACCGTCGCCGCCGAAGTCGATATCCCGATGATCGTCTATAACGTGCCCGGCCGCACCGGGGTCTCGATCGAGCCCGACACGCTGGCGCGGCTCGTCGCCGACCACGACAATATCGTGGCCGTCAAGGACTCGACCGGCAACCTCGACTGGACGAGCGCCGTGTGCGGCATCAAGCGCCTCGCGGTGCTTTCGGGCGACGACTCGGCCACGCTGCCGATGATGGCGCTGGGGGCCGTCGGCGTGATCTCGGTGCTGGCCAACATCGCGCCCAAGGCCGTCTCGGACATGGTCTGCCGCGCGTCGTCGGGCGACTGGGCGGGCGCGCGCGAAGTCCATCACCGCTACTTCAAGCTGATGCGCGCGATGTTCGTCGAGACCAACCCGATGCCGGTCAAGGCCGCGATGGAGCTGATGGGCCTGATCGGGCCGGAGATCCGCCTGCCGCTCGTCCCGGTCAGCGACCCGAACCGCCTGAAGATCAAGCAACTGATGCAGGAAGTCGGGCTGATCAAGGCGTAAGCAGGCGCCAGAAAACAGGCCCGCGCCTTCTCTTGGAATTGATTTCGTTTTTGAACCGCGAAGCGGTTCGGTCTCAAAGCCGGAGGCTGGTTTGGCGAACTTGTTCGACAAACCAGTCCCCGGTCGAATCGCAAGAAACCCTGAACCGGTTTACCGGTTCGATCATCATCCATCCTTCCCCACAACCCCATTTTTATTTTTCTGCATCGCTCATCTCCCCCATTCCTCCCATTCTTCCCATCTCCGCCTCGGGTCCTTTCCGTCCTTTTCGTCCTTTAGGCCCTTGAGCAATCCTTTCCCCGACCTTATGATATCCATCCGACGACGACGAGGTGCCCATTGTCACCCAAGCTCTCCAAGCCCACATCCTCCGAACGCCGCCGCATTGCCGGCTGGGTGCGCGACGGTTCGCTGCTGCTTGCGCTTGCGCTGTGCGTGTTCAGCATGGATTCGAATCTCTCGCCGTGGCGGCTGTGGTGGCCGATGGCGCTGGCGTTTGTTTCGTGCGCGCTGACGCTGGTCCTGCCAAACCGCCCGATCCTGCGCTGGCGGCATCACATCTGGCTTGCCGTTCTCATCCTCGTGCCGCTCGGCCGCGGCATGCTTTCGCTTCACGGTCCGCTGCCGGCCGAGGGGCTGCGCGAGCTGCAGGGGCTGATGTCGATCGCAATGGTGGCGTCGGCGCTGTGGCTGATGGCCGCGGCGCGCCCGGATCGGGCGTTCGGGATCTGGACGTTCGCGCTGGCGCTGGGCGCGCTCGTTTCGGCCCGGCTTGCGCCGAAAGGCCAGTTGACGATTTATCCCCCGTTCGTCATCACCGCCATCGGCGCGCTCATGGGCGCGGTCGGCTGGCTTCGCCTGACTTCGTTCCGGCGCTGGATCGAGTGGTCGGGCGGCATGCGCGTCACCGCGCGCCGCACGATGCGCATCCGGCGCGAGGAATTCGCCGGCGCGGCCGGGCGGCTCTCGCTGCGCATCGTGTCGCTGGCGTTCGGGTGCGTGCTCGGCTGGCGCATCTTCACGCTTCAGCAGCCGCCCTCGGTCGCGGAGGCCCTGCGGGTCGCCGAGGGCATGCGCGAGCAGGAGCTGTTGTGGACGCAATCGCTGCTGCTCGGGTGGGGCCACGGCACGCTCGAGCGCCTGATGGAGGCGTTTTCGCGCCCGCACCCGATGCTGCCGCCACAGTGGGGCGGCATGACCTACATCCTTGCCACCGGCGGCCTCGCCGGCTTCGGACTGCTGCTTGTTCTGCTCACCTACATGATGCTGTGGCCGCGCGGCCGCTGGGGCGTCGAGACCGAGCCGCTCGCGCCGGCCGCGGCGCACTGGGGCGTGATGCCGCTGCTCACGACCGGCGGCCTGCTGCTGACCGGCGGCCCGCGCTCGGAGATGGCAATCCTGGCGCTGGCCGGCTGGCTGGCGCTGGCGCTCGTCAAGGCCCGCATCGATGCGGGGCGCGACGGCGGCGGACTGCCGGTGAGCCACATGGCAGGAACCATCCTGCTCGGCATGACCGCCGCGGTCCTCATTTTCAGCCTCGCGCGGCCCGCGTGGGGCATGTCGATTTACCTCCACACGAATCGCGACAGGATGTCGCCCGAGGGCTACCGCGCACGGCTCGAGCGCGCGAGCGAGCTCAACGAGCATGAACCGCGCATCCTGATGGCGCTTGCCGACTCGTGGCGCCAGACGATGACGGACTCGCCGGCGTGGAGCGAATCCAATTACCTCACCGTCGTGCGCCTGTATCACGACGCGGAAGATCTCGACCCCTACGACAGCAACATCCCGCTGCACCTGGCCGATTTCCGGATTCGCGCCGAGCGCCCCGCCATCGACACGCTCGAAGAGGCGCTCCGCCGCATGCCGAAGGACACGAACCTGATCAAGGAATTGCTCGTCGAGGCGCGCCGCCAGAAACAACCCGACCTCGCCTATCAAATGCTGCAACGCGGACTGATGACCGATCCCGCGGATCCGTGGTGGTGGATGCAGCAGGCCGAATCGGCGCTCGAACTCGGCGAGCTGCCGCAGGCCCAACGCGCCATCGACATCGCGCTCACCGGCGGTCCCGACAACGCCGCGACGGTGAAGGCCGCATGGAGCGCCGCCCACAACGCCCTGCCGGCCCTGCCGCCCGCCGGCTGACGTTCGTGGGCTGTGACGCGAAAAAAAAGAAATCGTCCAACGCAAGACAAAGCGGCGTTACCCATGTTCCCGATCTAAACACAAGCCGCCGCACTGCAAAGTACGTGCTGCCCTGCAATCGGCAAACGGAAATTATTTTCGAGAACTCTTTTACGTTTGGATTACGAGTCAACATGAAACGGTGCTTCTTCACAAAAGATGAAAATGAGCAGTGGATTTCGAGCCATCCCAGGCCCGAAGGGCCGGCAGGTTGTAGCCGGGGTTGAGCGCAGCGAACCCCCGGTCGAGGACTGTTGTGACCCGAGCCCCGACGGGGCGACAGAGGTTTCGCGCGCCATTTCTGTCGCCCCTTCGGGGCTCGAATGTTTTTTGCGTTCCACCGGGGGTTCCCGTTGGTCACCCCCCGGCTACAACCTGCCGGCCCTTCGGGCCTGGGTTATTTTCGAGATCAATTGGCCGCAGCTTGAATTAAGAATTTTCGTAATAGAGCGAGTGACAAAAGTCTTGAGGCAATCGCCGTAATCGAAATGGGGCTCGGTTTCGAAGTTCGGTGTTGATTCGATTACGATTACGATTACGATTACGATTACGAGCACGAGCACGAACACGAACACGAGCACGAACACGAGCACGAACACGAGCACGAACCGATAACTTACGGCAAGCGCTCTACTGCAGCGATTCCCACACTTTTTGCATCTCATCGGGCGTGAGACCGCGCCGGATCATCGCGCTCTGCAGCGCGTCGCGCGACGACTGATCGCCCGGATTGAGCCGCACGGCGCGCGTCAGCGCCTCCTGCGCCTCCGCGTATTTGCCCGCGGCGCACATGGCCGATCCCAGGTCCTGCCAGCCTTCGGCCAGATCCGGCTTGAGCATGAGCGCGCGCTTGAGCAGTTCCAGCGATTCCTCCTTGCGCCCCTGGTAAAAACGCGCCCGCGAAAACTTGAACGTGATCAGCGCGTTGTTCGGATTGAGCCGATACGCCTTTTCCAGTTCGGCCGCGAAGCGCTCCTTGTCCGCCACGGCCGCATACTGCGTCGCGCGCAGGTAATGCCAATACGCGCGGTTCGGCTTAAAATCCCGCACCGGCCACCACAGCGCCGCATACAAAACCGCGCATGCTGCGATCCATGCGCCGACTTGCAGAACCTGTTTCTGTTTCGCCAGCCGCAGCCAGTTCACCACGCCATAGGCGGCCGGCATCGCCAGCAGCGGCAGCATCGGCGCGCGATACCGCGCCTCGAGGAAGCAGATGATGTAGGTGAAGTACAGGACGCACAAATATGCCACGATCCAGCCGATCATCATCCGGCGGTTCGGCGCGCGGCGCCTTCTCATCGCGAACCACTGCGCGAACCCAGCCATAGCGAGCACGAACACGACGGCGAAGTTGCCCGGCAGCCGGCCGAGCAGCGGCGACGCCTCGCGGTCCAGCGTCAGCATGTCGTTGCCGTATTCGGCCGGCCCAAGCATCCGCACCGCGCGCTGCATCGTCAGCGCCAGCGCCTGCGCCGGATGCTCGCGCACAAACTCCATCGCCTTTTGCGTAAAATACCGCGACACGCCGCTGTAACCGAGCCGCCGGCCGACTTTTTGCTCGACCGCGCGCACGATCGCCAGGTCGTCGAAATGCGACCACCCGACGCGGTGCAACATCTCGTCGAGCCCCGGCACGGTCGGCACGATCAGGTTCGCCTCGGGATTGTTGCCGATATAAAGATTGAGCCCTCCGTTGGCCGCAATTAGCACAAATTCGCCGCCGGCGTTGTTATTGCGAATCGTGACCGGCGCGATCGCGGCCGCCGTCCCGACCGCAAGCAGCGCCGCGTGACCCGCCGCGCGCTTCCATCCAATCCGCCCCCAGCCCGCCAGCATCATCCCGAGCATCATGAGCGGCGCCATCGGCAGCACATTCGACCGCACGAGCGCGAGCGCGCCCAGGATCAGACCCGCAGCCAGCGCCGCGCCCCACGCCGGCCGCGCGAGCCATCGCTTGAACGCGAGCGCCAACAGCAGCGTCAGCGTGATCGTCAGCGTCGGGTCGACGAGTTCGCTTTCGAAATAAATGAACAGCCAGTAACCGCCGATGAGCGCCGCGATGAGCCCCGCGACCCGCCCGAACAGCCATCGCCCGATCCACCATGTCAACACCACATTGAGCAGGCCCATCGCCATCTGCACGGCAACCGCCGCCCAGAAATTCGGCCCCGCGGCCATGTAGATCAGCGCGACGAAATACGCGTAACCCGGCGGTTTCGCGAACGGGTGATACGGGATCATCGGGTTTGGGAAACCCTCCGGCCGCGACCACTCGCCGGTGGCGATCCCCCTGGCCCAGTAGTTGTGAAACTCCGCATCGACGAACGGCGCGTGCAGCGCAGGGTCGCTCCGCATCTCGTGCCAGTAGGCCAGGCGCACCGCGCCCGACAGGATCACGATCGAGGCCAGCGCGACGCATTCCCATCGGGCGACAGAGCTGTGATGCGATCCGGATTTCATCGCGGCCCCCCGTCGAATCCCGATCAGTTTAAGCCGAAATATTTTTTTGCGCAAAGCCCGAACATGGCGTCGAGCCGAGCATTTCTTCCTACCATTTGGTAGGACATCCCGGCGCGAGCCCACCAAAATGTAGCTTTTTTCGAACCCGCGGCCGCAAAAAATTTTCCCCGCCGGCCTCACCGGCGGGGAAATCCCGTCCAATCCGACGTTTTCGTCGGGACTTAAATGTCGAAATACAGGGCGAACTCGTATGGATGCGGGCGCAGGCGGATCTGGTCGATCTCGGCCTCGGTCTTGTAGCGGATCCACTCCTCGATGACGTCCTCAGTGAACACGTCGCCCTTGAGCAGGAAGTCGTGGTCCAGTTCGAGGGCCATCAGGGCCGCGTCGAGCGAACCCGGGACCTTCTTGATCAGCTTGGCCTCCTCGGCCGGCAGGTCGTAGATGTTCTTGTCCATCGGCTCGCCCGGATCGAGCTTGTTCTGGATGCCGTCGAGGCCGGCCATCATGATCGCGCTGAAGCAGAGGTACGGGTTGCAGCTCGGGTCGGGCGGGCGGAACTCGATGCGCTTGGCCTTTTCCGACGAGCTATAGACCGGGATGCGGATCGCGGCCGAACGGTTGCGCTGGCTGTAGGCCAGGTTGACTGGGGCCTCGAAACCCGGCACAAGCCGCTTATACGAGTTGGTCGAGGGCGCAGCGAAGGCGAGGATCGCGGCCGAGTGCTTGATGAGGCCTCCGATGAAGTGCAGCGCCATCTCGCTGAGGCCGGCATAGCCGTTGCCGTAGAACAGGTTCTTGCCGCCCTTCCAGATCGACGTGTGAACGTGCATGCCGCTGCCGTTGTCGGCGAAGAGGGGCTTGGGCATGAACGTCACGGTCTTGCCGTACTTATGCGCCGTGTTCTTGATGATGTACTTGAACAGCATCAGCTTGTCGGCCTCGGAGACCAGCGACCCGAACTTCATGCCGATTTCGGACTGGCCGCCGGTGGCGACCTCGTGGTGATGCATTTCGATGTCGAGCCCGCATGCCATCATGGTCAGCATCATCTCGGTGCGCAGGTCCTGGAAGTGATCCATCGGCGGGCACGGGAAGTAGCCTTCCTTGAAGCGGGGCTTGTAGCCCAGATTCGGTTTCTCGTCACGGCCGCTGTTCCACTGGCCTTCGATCGAGTCGATCGCGTAGAACGAGGCGTTGGGCTTGGAGTCGAAGCGCACGTCGTCGAAGATGAAAAACTCGGCTTCGGGGCCGAAATACGCGGTGTCGCCGATGCCGGTCGAATTGAGGTAGGCCTCGGCCTTGAGCGCGATGTTGCGGGGGTCGCGGCTGTATTTTTCCTTCGTGATCGGGTGCGCGATGTTGCAGATAAGCGACAAAGTGGTAGCTTCGCGGAACGGATCGATGAGCGCGGTCGCCGGATCGGGGATGAGCAGCATGTCGGACTCATGGATCTTCTGCCAGCCGCGGATGGAGGAGCCGTCGAAGCCGGCGCCGTCCTCGAAGATGCTTTCGTTGAGCTGGCAGGCGGGGTGGCTCACATGCTGCCACAGGCCCGGAAAGTCCATGAACTTGAAATCAACGACCTTGACATCCTTCTCTTTGATCAGCTTCAGGACATCCTGCGGTGTTTTGCAATCTCGCGCTTCCATCAAGTGCCTCCACGTAATTGTGACGAACCTGTTTCCTTCGTGCTCGTGCTCGTTCTCGCGATCGTAATCGGACGCCGAGCGCGAGCAACGGCCTCAGGATCTGGCGGTCCATCCAGCTCATGCCGACCAGGCCGGCTTCATGCCCACCCCACTTTGCCAGATTCATGCCTAAATTGATATCGCTATTGTCGATGCCGCAAACGAACCGGATCCCGGTGCCACATTTCGTAGTGCCGGTTGCGCCATGGCGTCGGCTGGCGCAGCAGCGTCCGGCTCCACGACCGCAGTCCGATCGCGACCACGAACAGCGCCGCGAACGGCGTCAGCAGGTATCCGCTCCATGAAAATGTTTTCAGCTTCAGCTCAGCCGCCGCGCGCAGTGACATGATCGTCACGATTTGCGCGAGCGGCAGCAGCGTTCCCTCCCACCAGCCCCAGCCGAGCGCTGGGCCAAACAACAGGCTCAAGATCGGCCCGACGAAAATCGCGAGCGTCGCGGCCAGCACCAGCGGCGTGAGCAGCGCGCCGAAACACTTGCTGAAATTTTTGGTGAAGCCTTCCCACACTTCACGACCGGAGCGATACATCCGGCATCGCACAAGGCGCGAGCCGTCCGTCAGGTGCAGCTTGAGCTTGCAGCGCTTGGCGCGGCGCGCCAGCTCGAGGTCCTCGACAATCTGCGCGCGCACGCCGGCGTGGCCGCCGATCCGGTCGTAGGCCTCGCGCCGGAACAGCAGGCACGCGCCGCTGGCGACCGCGTAGTCCTTCATCGCGGGATGCGCGACGAGCGGCAGCGACAGCATCGTCGCCCCGGCGACCGTCAGCATCGGCACGCTGAGCCGCTCCCAGATCGTCACCGCGTCCAGCCGCGGCGGCGCGCTCAGCAGGTCGGCGCGGCTGTCGATCGCGAGTTTAACAAGGCGCTCGAGAGCGTGCGGCGCCCACACCGTGTCGGCATCGGTGAAGAGAAGGTATTCGCCTGTTGCCGCGCGGCTCATTTGATCGCACGCCCAGCTCTTGCCAATCCACATGATCGGCAGCGGCTCGCCGTCGATTACGCGGATGGCGACGTGCGGATACTGCGCCGCAACTTTGCGCGCGACCGCGCCCGTCTGATCTTCCGATTGATCGTTGAGAACCAGGATTTCAAAGTGAGGATAATTCTGACGCGCGAGCGATCCCAGGCACGCCGCGATGTTGTGCTCTTCGTTGCGCGCCGGAATGCAGATCGAAACCATTGGCGCCGGCTTCGGCAGCGCGAGCTGCTTCGCGCGCCGCGCGTCGCGCCGGATGAAGACGAAATTCGTAACGGCCAGCGCGGCCATCGCCGCGCAGCACGCCGTCATCAGGAGCTGATACAAAAGCATCATCGTTTACATGATCATCAGGGCAAAATCAACGCTGAAACGCTTCCCATCATGCGCGCCGCGTTGCGGCCGGCGCATGCCGACGATTCGGCCACGGCCCCCGCAAGCGCGGGCGGCTGTGGAATTCGACGGCAGGCCAACGGGTCTGCCCGGCCGGTTGCGGATGATCATCAGCGCGCGATCTTGCGCCGCGCCCCGGGCGGCGGCTTGTCGATGCGCAGGCAGGTTCAAGGCTCTTAAACTTTGGTACGCCCGGCGCGATTCGAACGCGCGACCTCTTGCTCCGGAGGCAAGCGCTCTATCCAGCTGAGCTACGGGCGCCCCGGACTCAATATAGTAACAGCGACGCGGGTGGAGTCAAGGAAGAGTACTGCCTAAGGGCGCTTACAAATACTGGTCGGAGTACTCCCCGCAACCAAATTAAGCGAGTGTAAAAACTCACTGTTTCTCGTCGGCACCTGAATTACCAACAAATGGTGCAAATTTTGGATCGTCATCCTTGATGTAATTGTTCAGCAGATCTCGAACGCGCCGTGCATGTTGGAAACTGATTGTGACACTGCATTGACTCTTCAATTGAATCTTGCCGTCTTTGACACCAAGTATTTGAATGAAATCAAACCTTACATCCTCCTGTCCGATCATCATTTCGGTTCTGTTTGCATAGAAATCCGCAAAATCTCGCGATAAATATCTGTTAACCTGGCCAGGATCATCAAGGTTAAATTTATTGGTCGCTTTTTTAGTGTCGGACGCTTCTTGCGATTTCGGTCCGGCAAGATTCTTACCTTTGGTTCTTTCCATGTTAATCCTCCGCAACATATTTGATTTCGTTATAATCGGAATGCTTTTGATAACGATCTGCGATCAATTCTCCTTTCCTTACCGATCCACTTGCATGATGCGCAAGGAAAAGCGCCAGAGGAGAGACCGGCGTTGCGGCGACAGTTGGCGCATCCACAACGCTAATTTCTTCTGATAATTTCCGTGCGATGATCTCCTTTTCCTCCTCAAACGACGCCGAGGACAGAGCGAATGAAGAAAGATCATCAAGCATGTCAATTAATTTACTAAATGGCACAAACTTAACCGCTAATGCGGTATCGAACGCCTTCGCAAGTTTGAAAAGTGTCTTGAGAGTAATTTTGTCACCATAATCAGGATTTTCTAAACGAGCTATCACCGTTTGTCCAAGGGATGCTTTCTCTCCCAATATATTTTGGGTCATTCGTCTCTGTTCACGCAAAACCCTAATTTGAAGAGGAATCCCGGTGGTCACGCTTTCGACAACAAACGCGTCTCGATATTCGGGATCGTTCAATTCCTCTAATAGGAGTTCTTTATCGAGAATGCTCATGCTGATTCCTTCTTTCTCTTCCCTAACTCGCAGAGCCTGGTTTTCGGATCTTTCTTTGCTATGCCCATGTTGTTTTTAGCGACTTGCAATGCACTCTTTGGCTCAAAATGTCCACCGCGCTCTTTTGCACAGACTACGATTGAGAATTGCCCTGGTTGGGGACCAAAAAATCCAAGTGGACGGTGCTGTATGTTATCACTGTGGAACCGAATCTCTCCAATCCCTTCGCCGTTCGTGAGTGGCTTATAATGTTCCCGCCAATCCAAGAGCTCGTGATCTTTAAGAAATCCAATGATCCACGTCCACTTAGCTCGCGATCTGGGCGGAAGGCCCGAATACCATTCTTCGACGACGCTCTTTCCGCCAGCATTGACAAATGAGAGTATCGTCCATGTTGCCATTAGACTTTATAGCAATTTTGCTATCTCTTCAACTTTTTTTTCAGGGTCGGTGTTTTTAACCTGCGGAAGACCCTGCACCTTCAGATCAATTCACCCGAATTTGCAGGTAGAATTACCTGCACCACTCGGAAACGAACCACTTTCAACCCAAGTTATATTTCATCCTTTGTCCGAAAAAACAAGGCCAAAACGAATGTCAGGAAACTGTTCTGCATGCCTAAATGGGTCCTACGGGAAAACCCATAGGACCCATAACATATCAGACAGATCGAACCGATCGTAAGATTACTTGGCCCAGGCGGCCGCGTTCTCTTTGTACCACGCGATCGTGCGCTTGATGCCCTCGCCGAAATCGACGCTGACGTCGTAGCCGAGCAGCTCGCGCGCCTTGCTGATGTCGGCGAGCGAATGCTTGACGTCGCCGATGCGCGCCGGCTCGAAGACCGGCTTGATGTCCGTGCCGAGGGCCTCGTTGATCGCCTTCAGGAGGTCGAGCAGCGAGTAGGACGTGCCGCACGCGATGTTGATGACCTGGCCGGCGACCGGGTTCTTCGTCGTCGCGGCAAGGATGTTCGCCTTAACGTTGTTCAGCACGTAGGTAAAGTCGCGCGTCTGCAGGCCGTCGCCATAGACCGTCGGCCGCTTGCCTTCAATGACCGCGGTGACGAACAGCGGGATGACCGCGCTGTACTGGCTCATCGGGTCCTGGCGCGGGCCGAACACGTTGAAGTAGCGCAGGCACACGGTCTCGAGTTTCATCGAGTGCCAGAAGCACTGGCAGAAGTATTCGCTCGCCAGCTTGGCGGAGGCATACGGCGACAGCGGCGCGGGCAGCAGCGTCTCGTCCTTGACCGGCTTCGGCTGGTCGCCGTATGCCGAGCTGGACGCCGCATAGACGACGCGCTTGATCTTCGCATCGACCGCGGCCTTCAGGATGTTGATCGTGCCCATGACGTTGGTTTCGCTCGTCATGACGGGCTCCTCGACGGAGCGCTGCACGCTCGGGTAGGCGCCCTGGTGCAGGATGTAGTCCATGTCGGCGCACGCGCGGCGGCAGTCGTCGGCGCTGCGCAGGTCGCCCTCGATCAGGTCGATCTTGCCCTTGAATTGCGCGAGGTTCTCGCGCTTGCCGGTCTCGAAGTTGTCCAGCACGCGAACGGAATGGCCCTGCTTGAGCAGTTCCTCGACGATATTGGAGCCGATAAAGCCCCCGCCGCCGGTCACAAGAAAATTCGACATCATAGCCTCCCTGACAGTTTCTGAGTGTTGAGCGCCCCCGCTGTTCCGGCGCTCATGCTGGTGCGGGTCATTACGCTATTTCCTGATCGTAAAGACAACCTTCGCCACCGACGTGTTCCCTTCGCGATCGGTCACGTTGACGGTCGCCGTGTATTCGCCGGGCTCGAGCGCGGCCGTTTGCGCCTCGAATTGCTCGTGGCGCTGATCGAGCACGCCATCGACCGGCTGAAGCGACGCCTCGTCCTTGTTGTTGAGGTCGTATTTGGCCGCAACGAGGTTCGACGTCGCGTCGGACGCCTCGAACTGGATGCGCGCAACCCGGCCATCGACCGTGGCGCGCAGCTTGTCGATCGCCGGCGCCGTGTTGTCGATCGCGACCTCATCCGAGACGAACTCGCCCGTGAGCGCGGCCCCCGGGGCGTTGTCCCGCTTGTCCGAGGCGACGACCTTGAAGCGGTAATGGCCGTCGGCCATCTGGCTGCTCGAGACCATCTGGCGCGGCTGCGTCAGGTCCTCGGCGACCAGCTTCCAAGCTTCCTCGTCGCGGTCGCGATAGTAAAGCGCATAAACGAGCGTGTCGTTGTTCGGATCGCCCGCGCGCCATGTCACGTTATACACCATCGAGTTGGAGCGCGGCTGGCGCTCGACCGACTTGCCCTGCGCGGACTGGCGCGTGCCGGTCGTCCCGGCCTGCGTGCCTTGCGGCTGCTCGCCCGGGCTTGCGCTCGGGCCGGCTTGCGGCGGGTTCACCGGTTCGACGCGAACGTTGTTGACGCGCGGCGGACGGTTCGGCTCGACGAAGAACAGCTCGGCCCAATCGACGCGCAGCGGATCCTTGCCGCGCTGCTCGAGCGTCAGGCGATACTGCGCGTAGCGCGCCACGCCCTCGGGCATGGCGATCGCCTCGCCGTTCTGCGCCTCGGCCTGGCGGCTCCAGTCGCCCCACAGCTCGGAGTCGGTGTCGCCGTCGTTGCCCAGCCGGAACTCGACGAGACACTTCTGGCGGTTGCCGATCGTGCCGTTGGCGTAGAACCTGCCCCAGCGCACCGGAACGCGGGCGTCGATCGCGCGCGAAACGAAGACGGCCTGGCCCGCGCGCTCCTGGTCCATCGTGAAGGCCGCGCCGTTGCGGGCGCTCGCGAGCAGGTAATGATCGCCGATCTGGCGAATGCGAACGACGAAGTCCTCGCGCAAATCGACGACAATGCTCGAATGGCCGTGCAGATCGACTTCATACACGCGCCCCTGGCTGCCGGCGGCAACGAGCACGCCGTCGCCTGGCGCCGCGGCCAGGTCGCTGATCGGCCGCTCCGGCGAGGTCCACAACTCGCGCTGGTAGCCCTTCGCGTCGAGCACGACGACCTGGCTGCGCGGCGGGCCGCCAAGACGCTCGCGCGACGAGGAAAACGCGCGGACGAGGTCGCCGCGCGGCGGCGCGCCGATCGGCGGCGCCTCGGGATTGCCCGGGATGCGCGTCGCAAGCTGAAGCGCGAGAGGGGACGGCGCGCGCTCGGTGTTCAGCGCCAGCGCCAGGCCGTCCTTGAGCGGCTGAAGCGCGCGGATCTCCTCGGCCTGCGAATCATAAACGACTTCGGGTTTCTGATCGGGGTGCGCCGGATCGAGCCGGTAAAGCAGCCCCGGATTCTGGCCGGCGACGTAAATCCAGCCGGCCTTCCCCATCAGCCCGTCCTTGTCGATCCACAGGTCGAGCAGGTTGGTCGATGAAAACTTGTGGACTTCCTTCACCTCGGGCGAGGACTTGCCCGGCCGAATCCGGAACAGCCGGCCGTCGGAGCCCGTCGCGGCCCAGATGTTGCCGTCACCGTCCTGGATCATGCGCCACACGAAATTCGCGTTCAGCCTGGTGAACGTCGTCAGCGCGTCCTTCTCGGCAAGCTTGAAAATGCGGCCGCTCGGCGCGGCGGCGACCAGCACCGAGCCGTCGGCGAGCCTCAGCATGGCCGTCAGCTCGGGGTCGTTGATCTGGGCGACCGTCCTGCTGGTTTTGGCGTCGATCACGCGCACGAGGCGGCCCGAATGGCCCGTCGCGCACAGGACCGAACCGGCCGGCTCCTCGAGGGCGTCCCACACGATCTCGGCGCCGGCGGGGCCGCGCTCGCGGCGGGCGTAGCTCGGCATCAGGTATCCATCGCTGGTCAGCGCGACCGACTTGAGCTCGCCCTGAGAGAACGTGGCGAAATCATCCTCGCGCACCGAATTGGTCTGCACCGCCGAGGCTGTTGCCGCCAATCCAAAAACCACAGCAAAAACGAATGCCTGGAGTTTAAAATTCATCTTGCGGACCTCTTTTACTGCTGCGGTGGCCGCGTTGGCGACCAGTGCGTTTGGATAATGCGCCAGCAATCAGGGTCGTGGCGATAAACCTCGGTGCAATTCCAAGGATATGCGACACGATTTGCATAACCTATAAAATTGAACGTGAGCACGGCGGCCTCGCCGCAAAATTGAACCTTCGGATTGAGCAGTTCGTAGCGATCAAGATGGACCTGCCCACGCAACGCATCATACCAAGCGGTAAGGGCATCCAAGCCATCCAACCGCCGCTCAACCATGTTATCGAAATAAACGACATCGGGGGCGGAGATCTCCAGAAATCCCGAAGGATCGCCCTGGCTCCAACGATCGAGCGCAAGCCGTTCCGTTGCGATCAGATCTTCCGCTTGCTTGTCCATCATGGTCTGCCTTTATTCATTGAAGTGATCGACGATTTCGATGCCGACCGTCGCGGAACCCTGGATGGGGGCGTCCATGGTCATCGTTTGCAGGTCGAGCCGCGTGCCGGTCGCCTGTTGCTGAACCTGCGCCGGGGCCGTCTCGCGCACGAGCGACTCCATCGTCGGGGGGATCGCGCCGAGCGGCCGCCCCTTCAGCACCGTCGTCGATTGCGGATCGACCAGGCACAGCCGCATCTGGTCGGGCGACATGTTCATCACATCGACCAGCTCGAGGACCTCGTCGAACTGCCGCGGCGCGAAGACTGCGGGGTGGAGCTGCCGCTCGAGCGCCAGCGCCGCGGCGGCGTCGGAAAAGTGAATCGCATACGACCCCGGCTTGAGCGGCTTGGGCAGCTTCATTTCGAGCGTGCGCGACTGCTCGGGCCCTCGCCACTGCCGATACCGCATCAGCAGCCGCACGGTCTCGCCCGCCAGGTAGCGGTTGTGCTCAGGCGTGAGCGACACCAGCTCGAGCTGATCGCGGCGGGTCGCCCGGGCATCGACCGCGACGTCGATCGAGGCGACATCGGCTTCCTCAAACGGATTCTGCAGCAGCGCGAACAGATCGAACAGCACCTGGCCGACCGGCGTGCTGATCGCGTTGCCGTCCGACGAACTGAGCACGTGCTTCTTGATTGCGCGGCCGTTGGCAAGCCTGATCGTCGTGTCGGCGGCGAGCGTCATCTCCCCGGTTCCGCCGCCGCCGCTCGTCCACGCCGCGTCAAGCGCGACCATGGCCATGACCGGCAGGAAGTCCGAGTCCTTCCATGCCTTGTAACGGAAGACGCGCGGGTTCGATGCGGCCGGGCCGCCGATCGTCACCGTGATCGGGACGAACGGGGGCGCCTCGCCCAGCGTGCCGCCGATCGCATAGGAGCGATCCTGGTCCATCGTGCCGACCAGTTCGCGCACCTCGCCGAGCTTGAACGACGTGCTGTAGCTCTGCATGAAACTGATGATATACGCGGCCGAAAGCGGCGCCCGGACGGCGCCGGCGCCCATCATCGGATGGCCGAACGCGATCATCTTGTTCCCATCGCGCCACGTGACCGTGCCGACGCCGGCGACGTTGAGGTCGCCGTAGAGCATCGGCACACCGAGAGCGGATCCGGGCTCCAGGGCCGGCGCGGGCTCATGGGATTCGGCTGCCGCGGCCCCGGCCCCAACCGGTCCCGCGTCGATCAACTCCAGGTTGCGCGCCTTGAAGAACCGGCCCAGTTGCCGGGCGGCGGACGCGGAAATGCCCGATACGAACATGGGCGTCATCAGCGGGCGCAACTCGCCCGCCGGCAACTTCAGTTCCGAGTCCTGAGTGCTGAGCCCTGAGTTGACCATGAGCGGTTGCGGGGCTTTCCCGGTCAGGCCCTGGTAATCCTGCCAGTCCTTCTGCCAATCCCACGGCGCGGACAGCTGGGCGGGTCCCGACGAGCGCGGCTTTGACTTCTGCAATCCCGGCCGGCCGATGTCGCGCCACACCTCCCACATCGATTCGATCGGCGTGATGCCGCAGATCGGCTCGTACGCGAACGACCAGCCGTATGCGACCGCGCCGATGAGGCGGCCGTTCACATAGACGGGACTGCCGCTCATGCCGGCGACCACGCCGTGGCCGGCGAGCATCGGCCCTTCCAGCCGCGCCATGATCATGTTGGACCCCGGCAGGGCGTTGTGCCTCACGCCGAGGATCGTCGCCTTGAAGGTCTCGACCTTGAAGCCGTTGAAAACCGTGCGCCCTTCGCCGACCATTCCGGGGCGCAATTCGCTCGACGGCATGAACTGGGCCGGCAGAGGTTCGACGCCGGCAGCCGGCGCAATCGCCGCAACCACCCATGCCATGGCGCAAGCCACGAGGAATCTCATCGGTCCACCTCGCTGTTGTTGGCGGCCGGGACGACCGCCCAAATAAGCTGCATCCTACAGCCTTTCACCACGCGCACGCGACGTAAAAAAACACCGGCGGCGGGCAATCCCGCCGCCGGAATGGCGCGTTCAATGGACGGCCTGTTACTTCAGCAGCGTCCAGTCGGCCGCCGGCACCGAGTTCTTGCCGATGCCATCGACCAGACCCGTGTCATAGACGTTGAACATGCCGGCCTTGGTCGAAGTGGCCCCGCCCGTCGGGTTCTGGACGGTGACCTTGCGCGGCCCGAGATCGGCATCGTCCGAGACGCGCACCGTCACCCTGGCATTGAGCCCGTCGATGCGCTCCATGCTGACGATGTTGACGCCGTCGCCGAAGCTGAGCGTCATGCCCGGCTTGAAGTTGTAGCCATAGACATCGATCTGGCGCAAATCGCCGCGGGCCGCGCCGCGCGGCGTGATGCCCGTGATGCGCGGGGCCGAAGCCAGCAGCGGATGCGACACGGCCTTACTGTTCCAGTTGTCGCCCACGACGCGGTTCACGTAGAACACGTTGTAGGCGCCCGTTGACATCATCGCCTGCGGATTGCCCAGGCAGGAGATCATGAAGTCCAGATCGCCGTCGCCATCGACGTCGATCAGATCGACGTCGTTGGCCCAGCCGACGACGCTGGTCATGTCGTCGCCATAGACGTTCAGGTAAATGTCGAGCGAGTTGCCCACGACGTACGGCACCTCGTAGGAGATGTCCTTGAAGAACCCGCCGCGAATCTTGCCATCGACCTTGCCCAGGTCGTTGCGCCAGATCCTGACGAGGCGGGTGTTGCCGCCGACGAGCTTGGCGACGACGATGTCGATGTCGCCGTCGAGGTCGATGTCACCGACATCCACGCCCGCCGTCGGGTCGGTCGGCATGTTGTCGCCGAACCGCAGCGACGTCTGGTCGGTGAAGTAGCCGGGGTGCTGGTTGGTCGGGTCGTTGATCAGCAGCCGGTTGATCTCGCCGAGCGTGGACCCGATCGTGGCCGGGCCGAACGAGATGTAGATGTCGAGCGAACCGTCCCAGATCCCGTCGCGGTAGGCGGTGATGATGCCGTCGCCGTTGCGGTCGTAGGTGTCGATCTGGCCGTTGCCCGAGCCGCCGAGCTGGCCGTCGGCGCCGATGACGCCCACGTCCTCGCCCGCATCGAGCACGCCGTTGCCGTTGAGGTCCTCGGTCTCGGTCGGCTTGTCGATCCAATCGAGGACGCCATTGGCCGCCCCGACGCGCACGCCGCTGTCGTTGACGACGCCGACGTCCTCGCCCGGGTCAAGCAGGCCGTTGTGGTTCTTGTCCTCGGTCGCTTCGCCGAGGCCGTCGAAGTCGGCGGTCGCGATTCCGCGCGGCACCTTGTCGAGGTATTTCGGAATACGCCGCAGGCTGTCGTCGGCGACGAACGTCGGATCGTCGTCGGTGAACAGGCCGTCGCCGTCGTTGATCAAGTAGCGGAATCCGATCGGCGCGGTCGCCGTCGATTGGTTGGCCAGGATGATGTCCACGTCGCCGTCGGAATCGAAGTCACCGACGAGCATGTCCATCGTGTTGTCGGCCACGCCCATGACTCCGCCCGAGCCGAGCGGAAGGTTGGTTTCCGACCGGTCGTAGAAGTGATACGGCTCCGCGCCGACGGGCTGGTTGAACAGCAGCGCCTCGGGGCACCCGAAGTCCATGCGCCCGTTGCCGATCAAAACGTCGGCGCGCCCGTCGTCGTTGAAGTCGGCGAACAACACACGCTGGCCCTGCCGCTTCAGGTTCACGCTCTCGGGCGACAGGCCCGGCGTGTAGATCTGCGGCCACAGGCCCGCGACCGCCGGCTCGAAGAACGCGTCGCCGAGGTTGTTCGTATCGGGCACCGAGTTCTGCGAGATGGTGTTGACGTCCTGGTTGATGAGCAGGGTGGGCTGCTCGGAATAACCGAGGCGCTCCTGGCGCACCATCAGGACGTCCAGGTCGCCGTCGTTATCGACGTCGCCCACGGCGGTGTCGTTGTTGAACGTCGGCTTGTCGATGACGCCATACATGTAGCCGCTGTCGGCGGCTTCGAAGTTGGCAATCCGGGGGGCCGGAACCGCCGCGTTATATGGCTTGAACGTCCGCATGCCGCCGTATTTCGGCTCGCCGGTGTTCAGCAGGATGCGGTTGTATTCGCCTTCCTGCGTGAAGTGGCCGCCGCACGACTGCATGATGTCGAGCCGGTTGTCCGAGTTCAGGTCGGCGACCGTCGAACGCACCGTCACGCCCGGGATGGTCGAAACCGTGTACGGGGGCGCCAACGAGATGAACATCAACGGCGGCAGCATCGTGATGTTGTTCTCGAAGAACATCTTCGGGTCCCGGTTGCTGTTCGTGTCCGGCGGGCGGGTGTAGGTCTGGTTCAGCAGCAGTTGGGTGGGCGCCAGCGCGTTGAACACGATCAGATCCTGATCGCCGTCGTTATCAACGTCGCCGTGGACCGCCGACGTGCTGACGTAGTTCACGTTGCCGACGAGCGTGTCGGTGCGGTCGGTGAAGATGCCCAGCGAGTCGTTCAGATAGACGCGGTTGGTCGCGGGGGTGCCAAGGCCGTTGTAACCGTCAAGATCCTCGAGGCCCTCGAGCGTCGTCGTCGCGATGAACACGTCGATGTCGCCGTCGTTGTCGAAGTCGGCCGCCGTGCAGCCGTACGGCTCGCCGACGGGCGCCAGCGGATCCGTCGAACCCGGCAGCGCGGTTGCGCCGGGGAACACGATCGGCATCCACCATGTCCACGGATCATCGACGATGTATTGGAACCCGAGGCCGCCATAGGCCACGGAAAACCGCGAGCAGCCGGCATTCGCGATAAAGTCCGGGGCTCCGCTGTCATTGTCCGTCGCAAGGAAGATATCCGCGGCGCCCTCGTTGAGGAAGTCGGCGAGCAGGCCGGACCATGCGCGCCCGTGCGGCGGCACGCCATCGATCTCGGGGCTCGCCGCGTCGCCCGGCAGGCCGTCGGGAATGCCGGTAAAGAGCGGGTTGGCGTCATACACGAAGAACCATGTCGGCGTCTCGAGCGTGTCGTCATAGTACGTGTAGCAGGCGAACAGGCCGCCGTCGGTGCCGATCGTGGCCGTCGTGATGAGGTCGCCGTTTTCGGCCGAGGCAACCTGTTCGAAGGTTGCCCCCGGCAGATAGGAATAGGTGTAATCGAACCCGTAGTTCATGCAGCCGAAATAACCGTCGGGGGTGCCGTCGGGCAGGAGAAAGTCGTATTGCGGTCCGAACAGGCTCACGTTGGTCACGTCGTTGGTGTAGATATCCAGGTTTCGGAACACGCCGTAATCGGCTCCGTGCGCCGGCTGCGGGACCGATCCGCTGGTGCTGCCGGTCACGACCGTCGCCGGCGGATTGGAACCGGACGGCGGATTCGTCGGCGCCGCGGTGAACGGATAGGTGACATCGGCCGTGCTGATATAGCCGCGCCACGACCGCTCGCGAATCGAGACCAGGTCCAGGCCCGTGTGGTATTCGACAGGCCCGAAGTGCGGTTCCGTGGCGCCCGTCGCCATCGGCGAGTTCTGGACCGTGCTGCGCGCGCCGCCCGCGTTGAACTGCAGCAACGCCGGGAAAATCGGGGCCATGCGGTCCAATTCGGACGGCATCCACGAGTTGAGCGCCTCGTCCAGCCACATCCCGGTGAACGACACCTTGATCGAGGTGAGCGTGCCGAACCGGTCGTCCGAACCCAGTGTTTCATCCGTGAAGAATTCGCCGCTGGGCGACAGCGAATACGGCGGATGCTTGGTCTGGTTGACCAGCACGCGCTCGGCGAACTGGAGCGGCTCGCTGAACCAGTCGGCGGTCATGTCCGGCCGGCGGTCGCCGCCGGTCGGCGAGGAGTCGATCCACCCGACCGTGTTCTCCAGGTCGGAGAACGGGTAGTATTCGCTGATCACGAGGTCCATGTCGCCGTCGCTGTCGATGTCGGCCGCGGCCGCGCGATACGGATAATCAAATATATCCTCATCCCAGCCGAGGTTGAGGATGCCGGGAAGCCACTCCGCGCTGCGATCGACGAAGTAGCCCGGGAACCCGCTGCGGCCCTCGTTCAGGTAAAAGCGGTTGCGCGCGTTCTGGTTGGTGAAGAACAGGTCCAGCCAGCCGTCGTTGTTGAAGTCGGCCAGCACGACGCCCACCGTCGGATCGTTGGGCGCGGCGACCGGGTGGGTCTTGCCGTCGCTTCCGATTTCATAGCTCTTGATGCGGTCGTCGATCGTGCCGACGATGTTGTCGTCGCCGACGGTGACGTCCCGGAAGAAATACGTGACCGAGCCATCGGCCTCGATCCGCTGCTCGTTCAGGTAGAGGCGGTTGGTGCGGCCGGCAATCGGATCCTGGCCGCCGCCGAATCCGGCCGTCACGATGTCGAGGTCGCCGTCGTTATCGACGTCCCCGATCGCGCCGCTCATCGTGATGTAATCGGTTTGCGGGAACGATCCGGACCCCGGCACGAACATCAGCGGGTTGCCCGCGGCGACGTCCGGAATCGGATTCTGGTTGGTCACCGTGTCGGCGGCACCGGTGTTGGTGATCAGGTCGGCGTTATCGACGTCCTTGTTGTCGGTCAGTTCGATCGCCTCGATATGGTAGCCGTCGTCGTTGCCGCTGGTGATCTCGCCGGTCGTCGTATCGACGACCGCCGGGGCGTATCCGTCCTGCGTCTGGAGCGGCTGGTAGAAGCCGACGATGAACGAGAAGGTCTTGGTCTCGGCCGAGGCAAGCGCGATGTTGTCCCACACAAGGGCCACGCCCGAGTCGCTGATCTTCGTGTCGGGCGCGGTGAGGGCCGCACCGGTGCCGGTGATGGAACCGGTCAGTGCGGAGATTTTCGCGATCGTCACCTCGGTCGGCGTCACCGTTCCCGTCCCGCGCACCGTAATGTAGCTGCTGAAGAGCGGGTCGTGGAGCGACGTCTGGTAATCGATCTCGTTCGGGATCAGCCGGCCCTTGAGCGTGATCTCGTTATCGACCGAGGCGCCGTTGATCACGTAGAGCGGGTTCTCGGCGCCGAACTGGATCGTGTCCAGAACCTGCCGCAGCGAGAACGTCCCGGGCCGGTCGCTGTAGTTGGTCAGCGTGTAGGTCACCTGGACGCCTTGCGGGATGCCGACCACGCCGCCGTACGGGGTGATGCTGATGCGCTGGCGCAGGCCGAAGTCGCCCGTGCGCGTCCACGACCCCTCCGAATAGTTCTGGGTGTCGTTGATCACCATGGCCTGGTTCACGGCCCCGATGGCGCCTTCGCGGTTGGAGAACGTGCCCTTGGGGGTCTTCACCATCACGTACGACCGCGGGCCGTTGTTGTAGCCGGAAAGGAATTCCGGCCCGCTGTTGATGGCCGTCGCGAAGCGACCGCCGGCATCGATCTCGGTCGAGATGAATTCATTGTCGAAACGGTTGTCGGTCAGCAGGTTGGGATCGACCGCGGTGCCGTCGCCGATCGGCATATACGTCGTGCTGCCGCCGTAATACTCCGTGGGGAACGGCATCACGTTTTCTGGAAGAAGCATTTGCTCGATCCAGTTGATATAAACATGATAGAGCGCCGTCGGATTCTGTGGCTCCTCAGGATCCGGTGGCCACCACGAAAGCATGAGCGCATACTTGATCGGCATGCCCGTGTCGTCGTTAACTGGCAGGCCGGCGAATTTGTAGTCGGAGGTGTAGGTTCCTTCCTCGAGCAGCAGAACTGGGTCTGTGATAAAGGAAGGATTATCGTTGAAATCCGGATTTCCGGTGTCCGAAGGGGTGGTCGCGCCGGTTGTCGGTGTCAGCGGGAAAAACACATCGTCGCCGGGGCCGGCCGGGATCGTCATATCATAGCCCGAAAGCACTTCCGCGATGATGCGGTACATCCCCTGGTTCTCGTCCGGAACCAACGGCTTCGACCACGTGTTGTCGGGATTGGGAAGCGAGGGGTTCACATTGTGCCCCAGGTTGAGTTCACTCGCCTGGGCAAGCTGATCGGGGCGCACGCACAGGAACACCGGCGCCTGCGACACGAACAGGCTCAGCGTCCCGTTGTTGGTGGGGTCGGAATCGACGAGTTCGCCCTGAAGCACCCGGCCGCCGATCGAGCCGCGTCCCGAGAAATTCTTGCCGTTGACGAGGCCGGCGTTCATCTCGTCGTCGAACGCGAGCTTGCGCCGCTCGAACGGATCGGTCGGATAATCGCTTGTCGGCGGTTCGAAATACACGTTCATGACGGAATTCTGAATATTTGAATTGCCGAGGCCGACCGCATAACCGAGTTGGTTTGTGATGATCGCCTGGATGTCGAGGCTGCCAGACACCCACGGCTTGTCGCCGTCGGGCACATCGCTGTAACTTTCGGGCCACGTGCGCAGGTCCTGCGTCACAGCCGGATCGACGATAATGTCGCAGTCGATGATCTCGCCGGCCTTGTAACTGGTCACCGGGATGAACACGTCGGCATTGTTGTCGGAGTTCAGATCGACGACGACGCCCGGGCCGGCGTTCCAGCGGTTCGTCATGCTTCCGACAAATTGGAATGGAATGCTTGGATACGTGCCGGCCTGGCCCGCATACATACTTGGGTCGAAATCGGTGTTGAAATACGTCATGACCGAGCTGGCCACGTTGTTCGCCTCGGTCTGGGCGTTGTCGATGAACGTGATCAGGTTATAGCCGTCGATGGCCGCCTGGGTGGGCATGTACATGGTCCCGGGAATCGCCGGCGCATACTGGCTCGGGATCACCGAGCTGCTGAACCGGAAATCCGAGAAACGCGCGTTGTTCCACGTCGAGATCGCGCCGTTCAACGCGTCCATGATTTTTGCGTAGGTCGGCTTCAGGCTGTCCTTCGGGAAGACGACGCCCGGCAACAGGATATCCTGGTTGCCCTGGCCGCTCGTCCGAACATAGAACTGCGGCGGCGACATCCGCTCGTTCCAGCGGACCTGCGTCGGCCGCAGCAAGTCGTCGGTCGCATTCGTCGGGTCCTGCCTGTCCAGAATGGGGACCAGAAACGGACCGCCGGCGCGGACCGGCAGAATCGTCGCCATGGCCATCAGCGACAGCGCGATGAGGCGAATCGTGGAGACGGCAGTAACTTTCATCCTGTTCCAACCTTTAATCAACGAAGGTAAACCCCGATCGAAAAACACGGCCGGCCGGGCCCGATCACTGCTTGGCCGACGCCTTTGCCAATTTCCCGGCGACCCTCGCCTTGACGGCCGCCAACGATTCAAACGGAACGATTTCATTCAAGTCGGCGGACGATGCCTTCGCGGCCTGCACCCGCGCCTCGGCCTTGGCCGTCAGCTCGTCGAACTTGCTCCCGAGCGTCTTCTGCTCGGCGGTCATGTCGCGATCGACCTGCGCGCCGACGGTCTCGGACGTCGCCGCCGACAGGCGCGCGACCTGCTGGGCCTGGCGCTGCGCAAGCTTCTGCGCGCGCTGGAACAACGGCGTGCGGATCCCTCCCGGAAATGGCTCGGCGCCCGTGCGGCTCACAAGCCGCTCGCCCGTCTCGGGATGGCGCACGACCGTGAACCGCCCCTGGTCGCGGCCAAGGATGCGCGGGCTGGTCGGCGAAACCGCCGGCCTCTGGTTGAGCGCCTGAAGCTTGGGATTGAACGTCGGCTGCTGCGTGAACAGCAGAACTTCTTCCTGCTCGGCGAAGTTCGCCATCCCCTGCGCATAACTGGTCAGCGGCATCGGCGTCTGCACCGATCCGCCCATCTCCTCCATCTCCAGCAGCCCCTGCTTATCGACCTTGGCCTGGCCCTTCCAGTTCTCCGCGACCTTCATCTTGTACTTGGTCACGTAGCTGCCGTTCTGAAAGACAACCTTCTTCTCCGTGCACGTGGCCACGAAAATGTTGTCCGCCTTTTGCGCCATTTCATCCAGGCCCAACCGTTTGATCGATTGAGCGTGGACTGCCACGGCGCCCACAAGCCAGATGGCGACAACCAGACATGCGGCCATGCGCATGCGCGCGCGTTGAGCCCCGTACATGAAACGACCTCCTCGATCCAGACGCCCTCGAATCTGTTTGGAAACGGCCGCCGCCGATACCGACGACTCGACCGCGATTCCTGGCTGTCTCTCATTCAACAAAATAGATGAGAACCCGGCGGACCTCACGTTGGACACCTATCATAGAAATGGCTACAAGACTGTCAAGTCATAGTTTATTTGACTGTCGAAGGGGTCTTCGCGCCCCCGCCCCGGCGCCATCCCCGACATGCCTGCCGGCCCGAAATACATGATGAACAGATCAATTATGAGGTCCGGCCTAACACCGATCCGTTCGCAAGTTTATTTCAGAATCGGCGCGCCGCCAACCTGAGATCACCCCTGCATCCGGCCGGATACACCCCCACCACTCGTGTTCTACGAATAGACGTGGGGCAAGTTCGTGCTCGTCATCGAACCAAATCCGCGCTCCGCACTCCGCACTCACTTCGTGCTTGGATTTCTCCGCGCCTTCTGGATAATAAAGCCGTACGAGCAGCACCCAGGACTCAGCACTCAGGACTCAGCACTTAAAGCCATGACCGATACGACACCCACGCCCCTTGACCCCGAACCGACCGTCGCCGCCGAGCCGGCCGCCATCCTGCCGATCGATCCGCCGCCGGCCGAAGCCGAGCCGACGCTCGACACCTCGAGCGAAATCGAAGAGACCTCGGCCGAGATCCTCGACGCCGAGTTGTCCCGGCTGCTGGCGACACCCGCCGGCATGCAGGGCGCCATCGAAGCGCTGCTGTTCACCTCGCCCGAGCCCCTATCGCCACGCAAGATCGGCCGCGTCCTGGGCGTCGGCGACCTCAAGCTCGTTCAGACCATTGTCGGCCAGCTTCAGGCGCAGTATGACACCGACCGCCGGGGCATGCAGATCATCGAAACCGCCGGCGGCTATCAGATGGCCACGCGCGAGGTTTTCGCCGACCTCGTCCTGCGCCTGCGCGGGCGCAAGCGGCGGCCGTCGCTGTCGCCGGCCGCGCTCGAGACCCTGGCCATCGTCGCCTACCGCCAGCCGATCATCCGCGCGGAGATCGAGGCCGTGCGCGGCGTCGAGTCCAGCGGGATGCTGCGCAACCTGATGGACATGGGGCTGGTCGAAATCGTCGGCCGCAAGGATGTGCTCGGCAGGCCGGCCATGTACGGGACCAGCGATTCGTTCCTGCAATCGTTCGGCCTCAAAAACCTTGCCGAACTCCCCCCGATCGCCGAGCTCAAGCGGCGCCTCGCCGAAGCTGAAACCGAAGCCGAGGCCGAGGCCGCCCCGAACCCTGATACCGCGACCGCGCCGGAAGCTCCGGCGCCGCCACCCGCCGCCGATTCCGCGTCCGCGGAATCCGGGGAATCCACGACGGAGACGACCGACATGAAGAATCCGGATCAGGAACCGCTCCGCGACGACGAGCCGATCGACGACCAGGACGACGACGTCCTCGACGACGACGAGGACGACGTCTATGAGCTCGAGGACGACGAGGACGATTTCGAGGACGAGGAAATGCTCGACGAGGATGAAGACGACCTCGACGAGGAGGGCCTCGAAGACGACCTCGAGGACGACGATTTCGACGAAGACGAAGACGAAGACGAAAACGACGACGACCGGGAAGATCGATGAGGCTTAACCGTTACCTGGCGCAGGCCGGATTCGGCTCGCGCCGCGCTGTCGAATCGCTCGTCGCCCAGGGCGCCGTCACGATCAATGGCCAGCCAGCCGACCATCCCGGCCGCCTGGTCGATGAGGCCAACGACAAGGTCGCGGTCAACGGCCGCGCCGTTAAGCCCCCCCTCGCCCATGCTTACATATTATTGAACAAACCGCGCGGCTACGACGTCACGCGCGGCGGCCGCCATCACCACCGCCGCGCGTGGGACCTCCTGCCGCCGGGGACGCACACCTCCGTGCAGTCGGTCGGCCGGCTCGACCGCGATTCCACCGGGCTGCTTCTTTTCACCAACGACGGCGACCTGGCGTTTCGCCTCACGCACCCGCGCTACGGCTGCCTGAAAATCTATGAGGTCGAAGTCGATGGCCGGATCAGTCCCGGCGTCCTCGAGGCCCTGCGTCAAGGCGTCGAACTGGACGATGGCCCGGCCAAGGCGGTTTCGGCCGAGATCGTCGGCACGGGCGGCGGCCACACGCTGTTGCGCATCGTGATGGCCGAGGGGCGCAATCGCATCGTGCGCCGCATGTGCGACGCGGTCGGCCACCCGGTGATCAACCTCAACCGCACGGCCGTCGGCCCGCTTGCCCTCGAAGGCCTCGGCCGCGGCAAAACCCGCGAGCTGACAAAATCCGAAGTAAAATTGCTGAGAACCACAGTCGGCCTCGAAAAAGTATCCGAGCCGCGAAAAAGCCAATCCCCGAAGAAAATAACGCATCAAAAGCCCAAAACGGCCATTCGCCGTAAACACTGAAATAATTCTTGTCGCAGAGTTGCAGAGATGCGCTGAGATGCGTGAGATTTACAAAATCTTCCACGTTCCTGAATCTCTGACTTTGATTCTTCTCCGCGCTCTCTGCCTGACTCTGCCCCTCTGCGACAAAAGTATTTAATTGAGACTTGAAAAATGATCTGCGTCCGTTCAAGATGGACAGGCTACGGGGCTGATGTAGCTCAGTCGGTAGAGCGGCGCACTCGTAATGCGCAGGTCGTCAGTTCGATTCTGACCATCAGCTCCAGCTCCGAATTCAAGCCGCCGAAATTCCGGCGGCTTTCTTTTTTTCCAAACTTTTCTCCCGCCGCGCGTCCTATGTCATGACAGCATTGTCAGTAAGCCGCTTCGGCTCGAAGCGGCATTACATGCAGCAGCCCGAGCGTCAGCGAGGCATGAATCGTTCGCAGAGGATCAAATCGATATGGACGCCAAACCCCATCGCCTCCGCAAATGGCTCCTCATCGTCGGCGGCGTCATCCTTTCGATCCCGATCCTCATCTTCTCCATCTGCTCGATCTTTATCCATCTCCACAGCCTTCGCCCCGACCAAATGCAGCCTCCGACCCGGCTCGTCAATACCTCCCGAACCGGCGCCTCGCCGCTCAAGCGCCTCAAGTCCCCTAAGCCGACGTTCACCGACTACCTCGCGGCCGTCAACGGCGACGAGGCCGCCGCGCTCTACGAGAAATGGTGGGCCAAAGTCGATCCGTCCGCACCCGTGCTGAACCGCAAGATCGGCCAGCCGCTTTCGCCCGCCGACAAGCAGTGGCTGCTCGATCACCGCGACATGCTCGACGACCTGATCCGCATGACCAGACAGTCCGCCACTCCGCTGTTCACGGCCGAAGACTTCGCCGCGCTCCCGGCCGCCGAACGCATCAAAATTCGCAATCCCGATTACCTCAAGAATCAATCCCTCGCGCGGCTCTTCGCCGCCGAAGCCGAGCGCCGCCGCGAATCGGGCGACCTCGCCGGCGCCGCCGAAGCGCTCATCGCCGTCAACTCAATCGCGCGCACGTTCAACGACGCATCGGAGATTGGCCACATGCTGACGGTCGCCACGCAAACCATCGGCGCCCGCGAACTCAGCCTGTGGATCAGCCGCGGCAAAATCCCCGCCGACGTCGCCCGTCGCCTGCAGGATCAATTGCCGAAATCCATCGTCGGCATTCCCGAACTGCGCCGCGCCGTGCAATTCGAATACGAATATTCGCGCGAAAACATGGTCCGAACGCTCAACAGCGCGATGCCCGATCTGCTGCGGACGGTGATGGGCAACCCCAAAGCCGGGGTGCTCGAACTGATGTGGTCAAACCCCGGCCGATTCACCGTTTCGTTCGCCACCGGGATGATGGCCAAGGCCAACGCCTCCACGCTCATCGACGGCTACGATGCGATGTATGCAACCGTCTTCAAATCGATCGACCAGAATACCCCGACCGGCAACATCACCCAAAAATCTCACGGCATCCCGCTTCTGCCGTCCTACGGCGTTTACAATCTCGACACATTCCGCGCGCAGACCAACACAAACGTGGCGCTCATGCGCCTAAACATGACCGGCCTGAATCTCTCCACCGGCGCCGCCGAACCCCAGACCGACCCGTTCAACAACGAGCCGCTCAAAACAGTTTCGGGCGACAAGTCGATCACGATCTACAGCATCGGCCCCGACAAGGTCGACCAGCACGCCGCGATCGCCTACGACCCGACAAACGGAACACTCAGCGCAGGAGATATGATATTAACTATTCCCCGGTAGGCCGCGGTCGCCGACCACGGCATGGTTCGTAGTGCCGCCTTCAGGCGGAACAAAAACCACCCGCGCGCATGTTCCGCCTGAAGGCGGGACTGCGAACACAGGACCAATCGATATGGACGCCAAACCCCATCGCCTCCGCAAATGGCTCATCATTGGCGCAGGTATTGCTGTCGGCGTCCCGCTCTTGTTTTTCTTCATTCTCTTCCTGCTCGCGCAGGTCCGCGGCGTCCGCCCCGATCAGCTCGCGCCGCCGCCGGGGATGGTGCACTTCAAGAAAACGCAACCCGACGCGGCATGGGCCGACGTGACGCCCGGCAAAATCTCGTTCGAGGAATTCCTCTCGCACGGCATGCCGGCCGACTCCGTCGAAATCTATCGCAAATGGTCGCGCATGCTGGCGACCGATAAATCACTCGACGCGCTCAAGCTGCGCAAATCGGGCGAAAAACTCACGCCCGAGCAACTGCGCTGGCTCAACGCGCATCGCGACGACCTTCAGGACCTCATCCGCATGGCGGCATCGACCGGCGGCAAACCGATCCTCAGCTGCGAGCAGGCGATCGCGCTCAACTTCCGCAACTCATCTCAGGTCCCCTCGCTCAAACCCATGGAATACCGGAGTTTCGCGTGCATCCTCAGCGCCGAAAGCATGCGCCGCCGCATGGAAGGCGATGCGATGGGCGCCGCCGACGCCATCCTGGCCGCCCAATTGCTCGCCAAATCGATCAGCCAGCCCGAACTCATTGGTCACCTTGTCGGGACCGCGATGGAGTTGATGAGCAATCGCGAAATGGCGCAGTGGATAAAGGAAGGTTCCGTGCCGCCCGAGGTCGCGCGGCGCTTCCGCGAGCAAGCCGCCACGCAGCTGATCGGCCGCGACGATACCCGCAACATCATGCAGTTTTATTTCGAGATCACCCGCCGCGAATACATCGACATGCTCAACGGCCCGATCACCGGCCTCTTTCGGCAGTATGAGCGCTACCGCGCGCCATTGGACGGCCACAACCCCGACGACATGAGCATCTACGAACTTGTGCGCGAAAACCCGGGCGAGCAGACGGCGCGGCTCGTCTACGGCGCCGGCGCGCTCGCGCTCATGAAGGCCAATGCCTCCGGCGTAATCGAGCAATACGACTCCCTTTACGCGAGGGTCTTCAACTCGTTCGACCGGAACGACCGCCTCGCGGATCAACTGGACCGCAACACGATCCGGATCTTCAATTTGCCGATCATGCCGGATTTCCCGGTCTCAAACTTCGACGAGGTCCGCACGCGCACGATGACCAATGTGGCGACGCTCAACCTCGACCTCGCCGGCCTGAGCCTGATCTCCGGCACGCCCGTCCGCGAGCCCGATCCCTACACCAACGACCCGCTCAAGACCAATCAGCAACAGGACGCAACGATTATCTACAGCCTCGGCCCGGACCAAACCGACAACCACGGCGCCGTCACCTACGACCCGACCAACGGCACGTTCAGCGCAGGGGATATCATTTTGCGCATCCCCCGGAGATAGCGTTCGTAGTCCCGCCTTCAGGCGGAATTAATACCATTCGCGCGCATGTTCCGCCTGTAGGCGAGACTACGAATCTTAGGAGGAAATCCATGAACCCCGTCCCGCGCCGCCTGAAGTGGATTTATGTGACCGCCGCGATCCTCATCGGCGTGCCGCTCGTCCTCATCGCCGCACTCCTGAGCCTCTCCAAAATCAACGCGATTACCCCCGCGCAGCGCCAATTCCCTGCGGCAAGCCTCAAGCCCAAAACGGCGGAAGCAGCCCCTTCCCGCCCCCACGCCATCAACACAATCCCGACCGACGTCCTCGTCAAGCGTCTCGCCTCGATCACGACGCAATCGCAGGACGCAACGATCTTCGATGAGCTCGCGCAATCGTGCCCCAATCGCGAAGCCGCCGAGATCTACGCCAGGCTCACCGCCGAATACAAGGCGTTCCGCGACTCGTTTGACAAAGTCGGCCTCAACGACTGGTCGCCCGGCCAGCCTTTGACCGACGCGCAAAAGAAATGGCTCATCGAGCATCAGGCCGTGATCGCTGACCTGATCAAGCTCGCGGCCGCCGGCGGCATCCCGATGGTCACCGTCGAACAGGCGATGGCACTCGATCCCAAAGTGTGCCTGAATATGCCCGTTCCGAATTTCCTGAGCTCTCAGGTTTATGGGAAGATTCTCGCAGCCGAAACAAGCCGGCTCGTCGAAGCCGGAGACTTCCGCGGCGCGGCGCAAACGCTCATGGCGACCATGCCGCTGGCGCAATCGATCAGCGAGCCGTTCATCATCAACCACCTCGTCGCCGTCGCGATGGAAGGCGTTGCCAACCGCGAGCTGGCCGACTGGCTGTCGCGTTCGGCCCCGCCGGCCGATATCGCCCGCCAGCTCCGCGACCAGCTCGCCGCCACGGCCCTCAACCCGTCCAACTTGCTGGAGACATCGCAGCTCGAGTATCAGAGCATTCGCCAGTTTTACATCGGGTATCTCGACGGCTCGTTCAACAGCCTGCTCATGATGAACCTGGGCAATCAGCTTGGAAGAAACATGGCCGACTTGAACCTTCTCGATAGCTTTTACCAGAACCCCTTTCTGACATCGAGAGACTCGGTCATCGCGACATGGCAATCGGCCTGGATGCGCTCCGACCCCGCATGGGCTCTTGAAACCTTCGACAATGCCTGGCAGCAGTCGCTTCGCATCATCGAAACGAATCAACCGGCCAATGTGGACATCGACTCGCGCGTTTACGTTCCGCTCAATAACGCGGCCGAAATCCTGACCCGAACCGATCAGACCCTGGCACAGCTGCGGGCCAATCTCGCCGCCCTCGACTTGATCTGCGGCGGCTCGGGGGCCGGGGTCGATCCTTTCACCAACGAGCCGATCCGGATCCTCCAGCAGCCCGACGGCACGCTGATCTACAGCCTCGGACCCGACCGTCAGGACCAGCAGGGCGCGGTGACATACGACCCTCATAACGGCACGATAAGCGCCGGCGACATCGTTGTGCGTATTCCCCGGTAGGCCGCGTTCGCCGAGCGCGGCATCACATTCGCACTCCCGCCCTAACAGGGTGTTGAAAAACGAATTTCATCCGAATGGCGTGTTCAATCGTCCCTCCGGGACTCGCGGTTTTATTGGTTTTTTTACCCGCCACTGCCGTGGCGGGCTGAAAGCGGCCGTCCCTTCGGGACTATTTTAACGCCCTGCTAAGCCGTCATCGAATCTGTTCATGGCGTATGGATGGTTTTTCATGCCGCGTTTGGCAAACGCGGCCTACCGGGGTTGCGACACGCTGGCCTGAATGACACTTAATGAGAGGGCCACAAACCACATTTGCCTTTTAAATATCACGTTTAACAATTTACATTGGTCGCATGAACGCGATCGACGTCCACACCCACGCCTTCCCCGACATCCTTGCCGAGCGCGCGATTGCCGCTCTGTCCGAGGCCGCCAACCTGCCGATCCTGATGTCCGGCACGATCGGCGCCCTTCTTGAATCGATGGACGCCGCCGGCGTCGCGCAGTCGTGGGTCTGCTCGATCGCCACGCGCCCCGACCAGTTCCGCTCGATCCTCGAGTGGTCATCGCTCATCGCATCGGACCGCATCCTTCCCTTCGGTTCAGTCCATCCGACCGACCCCGAGGCCGTCGAGCACGTCAAGGAAATCCACGCGCGCGGCCTGCGCGGCATGAAGTTTCACCCATATTACCAGGAATTCGACATCGACGAGCCGCGCATGGACCCGGTCTATGCCGCCGCCGAGCAGCTCGGCCTGATCATTCTGTTTCATGCGGGATTCGATCCGGGGTTCCCGCGCGTGAGGCGCGCCGCACCCGAGCGCATCCGCCGCGTCATCGAGCGCTTCCCTCGCCTCAAAGTCATCGCCGCGCACCTCGTCGGCTGGCTCGATTGGGACGCCGTCGATCGCGAACTGATCGGCCGCCCGCTATTTCTCGATGTATCAAGCTCGATCCCGTTCCTTGGCGTCGATCGTGCCCGCGCACTCATCGAGGCGCACGGCCCCGAGCGCATCCTGTTCGGCAGCGACTCGCCGTGGTCCACCCAGGCCGAAACGATCGCGCAGGTCAAAAGCCTTGGATTCGACGAGACGATACAAAACGGAATCATGTTTGCAAACGCAAAAAGAGTTTTGAATTCTGGTTCGGAGTTCAAGCTTTAGCTTGCCTGAATAATGCTCGGAAGGACGATGTGCCGGCATTCGCCTCGCGCAATGAACCAGCCTCCCCAACCCACCCGCCTCGCGCCGTGGATCGCCCTGAGCCTCACCTTTTATTGCATCGGCGTCGCGGCCACGCTGTGGTCCGGCGTCGTGATGATCATCCCCGCGAGCCTCATGTGGTTTCTCGACACGCACTGGCTGACGACGCGGCTGTTCGAATCGCTGTTTTACCTGCACGCGCAGCCGCCGCTGCTCAACCTCGGACTCGGCCTCGCGCTCAAGCTCGAAGCCGCCACCGGCCTGAGCGTCTATTGGATTCTGTCGGCGTTCAACCTGACCGTCGGCGCCGTCTGCGCCGTCGCATACGGCATCCTGTGCGCGCGCATGCTCGGCGCGCGCATGCGCACGGTCATGGCGCTCCTGCTGTTCCTTGCGCACCCGATGTTTTACCACACGATCTTCGACTACCGTTACACGATCCACGAGGTCTTCTTCCTCGCATGGATGGCCGTATTCGCGTGGATGTGGCTCAACGATTGCCGCCTGCGCAACCTCGTTGCGGCCGGCCTGATGGCGTGCGGCATCGTCTATCTGCGCAGCCTCTTCCATTTCGCATGGGCGATCGGCCTGATCCTCATGCTCGCGATCATGGTCCGCCCGATACCCGTCCGCCGATGGGCCGTCGTCGCCGGCCTGGCCGCGATCCTCATCGCGTGGCCGCTCAAGAACTACATGATCTTCGGGCTGTTCACCTACTCGAGCTGGCAGGGCTACAACATTTCCCAATCGATGGAAAAACAGGCACTCGACGCGAAGATTCCCGACGTGAACGGCCTCTATGCGGAAGAGGTCTGGGGCGGCCACCGCGCGCGCTGGACGAGCCGGCACGTCGAACTCGCGATCCGCCCCGAAACCGGCACGCTCGCCCTCACCTATTTCATCAGGCACCCCGACGTCACCCTGCAAAAACCGGTCACCGTCGATGTCATCGTCGGCGGCCAGTTGATCGCCCACGCCGTGCACGACAAGCCCGGGCCCGTCAAAATGCCGATCCGCATGCAGGGCGCCCGCGACGGCCTGCGCCTCGAACTGAAGATCGATCGCGCATGGACGCTCCCCGACGGCCGCCCCGTCGGCATCGGCCTCTACCCGCTCGAGTGGCAGACCGCCTCCGGCGCGCGCCCCGTCACCTATGACCCGCTCATGCCGATCGTCCACGACGTCCCCGAACGCTTGCGCCGAATCCCCGTTCTCTGCGTTCCCGAGAAACCAGGCGGCAACCAGAACTGGAACCACTACTGGGTGATTGATTACTGCCGCCGCCGCGCCGAGCTCGCGATGCAGTTCTTCCGCGCCAACCCGCGCGAAATCGTTGACCGTTACGAAAAGAACTATCTTTATCTCACGCGTTTCAGCAGCCGCCATCCTTACGGCGGCTACGTCCGCCCCGAACTCAGGGGCTTCTGCAACTGGATGCGCTTCTACGAAACCGTGTTCATGCAGGACTTCCGCCGCGAAGGCCGCCTCATCGTGGGCCTCATGGACTTTTCGATCCCGACCGGCTTCATGTTTGTGCTGCCGCTCATGCTGATCGGCGCCGCGTGGAGAATCCAGCGCGAGTGGCAACGCGACCCGCTCCGCGCGCGCCTTGGCCTGGTCATGTATTACTGCGTGATGTGGGTGATGGCGATCGTCCTGTTCATCGACGGCGCCGAAGGCAACCGCATCCGCTTCTCAACGCTCCCGTTCTTATTGATCCTCGCCGCATGGTCCCTGCCGAACCTAAAGCCCGATCCGCGCGAAGGGTAGGTCGGGTCTTCGACCCGACTCTGATCCGTCTCCATCCGCCTAATCCGCGTGCATCCGCGTTCAATTTTTTATTTTTATCCGATGTCCACAACGCTCACCCTGAAGTTCTTGATCTTCTTCACGTCCAGCTTCCCGCCGAACGCAAACTCGATCGGGTGGATCGTCTCCAACAGTCTTTGGCCGATGATCTCCCCAGAGGTTTGGACCGTGTTCTCTTTGCGCGCGATCGTTTTGTCGTTCCCGTCCATCAGCTCAATCGAAATCCGCCACGCCATCTTTGGATACGAATACCTCCCCATCATCAGGTTGCCGCGAATCGTCCCGCCGAACACGTCGCGCGTGAACTCGACCGACTGGATCATCAGCACCTTCGGCCATTCCGCGTTCCCCATCGTGATCGGCGTCTCGATTTTCTGGTTCAGCGCAAAGTCGTGCTCGATCACCTTCGCCCTGCCAGTCTTCGCTTTTTCTCCCGGATTCAACACCTCCTCCGCGTTCACCCCTTCCGGCGTTGACAGGACCCGGTAATCCACCGTCCGCTCGCTACGATCGTAAACGACCTCAACGCGGTATTCCCCCGGCCGCGCGAAGTTCAGCCGATTGCCCTGCACCTCGGCTTTTTTCTCCTGAATGCGAAACCCGAACTCCCGGCACGGCACGCTCCTGAGATCGAACCGGCCTTTCAGATCGGTCGCGCCACTGATGCCGATGTCCTCGAAATCCGCCGTGGCCGGCCTGTTCTTCAAAACCGGTTCGCGCACGACCAACATGCCATGAAGGCTGAATTTGATCCCTTCCAGCGGATTCCCCTTTGCATCGACAAACCGCCCGCTGACGTGCGCCGCCGGAAGCAGCACAAAATCGACTCGCCGCGGCTTGCCGGGCAGAACGATTTTTTCTTCCTTATTCCGCTCCGGCGCGACCGCGTCAATGATCGTTCCCGTCACGTTTGCAAGCCGCCCCGCCATCTCAAGCCGCCCCGCGCGGCAATTGTCCTTTTCGTAATAGCCGTCCTTGCGCGCGCGGACCGCCACCGCCTGAAGCTTCACGCCTTCCGGGTAATCGTCCGCGCGATTGATGTTCCCCGGCCCAAAATGCAGTCTGTAATGGCCGTCCGGCCCGGTCGTCGCCTCCCCCGTCGGCATCATCGCATGATGCCCGGCCGCGGCATCGACCACCACCCCTTCCATCGGATTGCCGTGTTCATCCGTTACCCGGCCCTCGACGACCCACGGCCGTCTTTCCTCCATGTCGCGCTCGCTCAGCCTGAACTCCTGCATCGCGATCTCGACCCTGTTTTCAGCGCCCGCTTTCACCTCGACCTGCACGCGCTCGCGCTTTTTATATTCGAATTCGAAGTGCTTCGAGTGATACCCGCCCGCCTCAACAAAGTATTTCCCGGGCGCGAGCGCAGGATACCGGATCGTCCCGTTTTTGTCGGTGAAATAACGGAAGCCGTTGCCGCCGCTTCCGACCGGCATCCCGTTCTCCTTGAACAACACGACCGACCCGCGCTCCAGCGCCCGGCCGCTTTGCGCGTCCGTCATGTGGATCGTCAAAGCGGGCCCATCCTCGATGCGCACGACCGCGGTCGGATTTTTCCCCTCTTTTACAATGACAGGATCGCTGATGCCTGCCGCGCCCGGCGCGTTGCCGTTGTTCTCGACGCCAACCACCTGCACGCGATAAGTGCCCGGTTCTCGTCCGTCAAATTTGCTTTCACGCCGCGTCGTGCATCGCACCACCCACACCTCGCCCGTTTTCGGGTCGCGCCAGGTGTTGGCAATTTTCTCCCAGTTTTTCGGCAGCTGCGCCGACCACTCCGGTGTCAGCAGCCTCAGCAGCGTGGCCTCGTACGATTTGAAACTCGGCAGCCCGCCGGCGGTCCTGATTTTCACATGGACCGTCTGCTTGCCCGCTTTCGTTTCCGCGCGCGCCAGGCACGCGCCGGCATTCATAAACAGCCCGGCCAATGCGATCGCGATCGCCATCATCCCCGCCCGCAATGCAGTCCGCGACATGGCAAGCCTCCAGCAAAATAAATTTTGAACTCCTGACACAAAATTGCATCGGCGCTCGCACTGGATCGGAATTTCAGTCAGGAGTGCAGTTTGCCGCTTACCCAGACAAACATTTTTATATTTTGTTCGCCATGTAATTGGAGACGGCATAACTAGCCCGCCGGCCGCACAACAAATCACGACTTGGGCGGCCAGGGCGTTTGACCAAAGTTCATGCTGAATCCCTGCGGCATCAGGTCGGGCGTGAACTCCGGGTCGCCTGGCTTAAACCGTTTCCCCTGAATGAGTTTCTCGCGGTTTTCCTCGATAAAACGCTTCCAACGGGCCTTGACCGCCGTCAGCTCTTCGAGCGAGAGCGAACGCGCGCTCCCGAAACGGCCACCGTCCGCGACCGCCTCGATCAGATGGCTCATCACCGCCCCGCTGGCGTTACCAGCATCCAATTTGCCGAACCAGAGGTCGATCATCTCGATATTGGCGATGCCGTTCGCCTTCGCGGATTCATTCGCGACGGTGAGCATGAAGCTTTCGTCGGCGGACCTCAAAAAGTCGAAGAGCGGCTGTTTGTATTCGGCCCGCGGGTGTCGCTGCGCGAACTCAACCGCCGCTTTCTGCACGTCCTTATATTTACTTTTCATATATCCCGGAACCTTGCCCGCAACCTCTTCGGAAACAGGATCATTGAGCCGAGTCAACAACAGGAGATCCAGAAACGGCACGCCCGCTTCGATGACGCGATGAATCTGTTGCTCTCTGGCGGCCGGCTGAAATTCCTTGTTCGCGCCCAGCGCCACGATGAAAGCCGCCGATTCGCCGGACGTCGAAGGCTGCGTCGGTACCTTTCCTCCGCGCTTCATCAGTTCGGCGATCGCAAACGTATAAACATACGCAGCCGAGCTCTGCAGGTAGAATTGGGGTTTGTATGGGAGCGCTTGCGTCGCCTCGATCGCGTGCGTGTAGCCGGTCAGCGCGAATGGCATGTCATCGGGCGTACCGAAATACCACAGGATTCGGCCGGCGAGATCCAAGCTCTTCTGGTCACCGCTATTCACGAGCCCTTGCGCCATCTCGCGAACGGGCGCGGCCATTTGCGGTCGCCACGTGCGCTCGACGCGCTGGCGATCGGGTTCCGACCACTCGTTCGGCTTACCGTTTGGCTTGCCAGTCAAACCATCCCGACCCTCCTCGTAGTAGCGCGGGTTGGGAAGTCGGCGAACCGCTTCGCACAGGGCGCCGAGGGCGATCTCAAGCTGGCCGGCCTTGATTTTTTCCCGCGCGAGACCGATCAGCGCCTCCGTCGATTCGGGCGTCTCGATCTCGCCGATCGCCTTGATCGATTCCATATCGCCACCGTGCGCCTTCTCGACAAAAGGCTTTAGGAACACCGGCGCGCGCAGCGTGCTCATGCCGGTGTTGGACTGATAGCGCTCTTTTTGGGCCTCAATCCGCCTCGTCGTGATCACGCGCTGCACATCGGCAGCAGACGGCTCCTTCAGCATCAGCGTGAAGCTCGTCGAGACCGTGTTTTGAGGCTCTTTCGAAAGCCCTCCCCATCTAGCCAAGGTATTGGTCGAGCTGAGGTTTGGCGTCGTGCGACAGGTCACGGTGTAAACGCCCGGCTTCTCGAACGCACACCATTTCGAGATCGGCACCTGTTCGGCATGGGCAAGCCCCGGCTGAATCTCGAACGACCCGCCCAGCCCGCCAAAATTCATTGGATTCGGGTATGGATCGCGAACCGGCTTCCCGCTCGAATCAACCGCGCTGACTTGGAAACGCGTCGGGCGGATGCCTCGGCTGTCTCCGCCGACAGGCAACCAGATAGACCGCTCGCAGGTGTTCTTCACAACAAACGAAATCATCACCTCCTCGCCGAGAAGCGCGACGGTTTTGTCGGGCACGAATCCCACCTCGTATTTGAGTGAATCGACCGTCTGCTGGACGCGATTCGCGGAGAGGATCTGGATTCCGACCCGATTGCTGATCACCTCGATGGGGCGCGACGGATCGCTCAGTGGCGGATGCAGTTTGACCGAAATACGAACCGAGTGTGTGCCGGGCGTCCAGTGCAGCGGACCGGCCTCGCCTTTCCATTCAGGCCCCAGCGAAACGCGCAGCCCATTCTGCTGTCTGCCCGCGATGAATGACTGCCATTCATCGGGGATCGGCAGCGCCCGGCGGAATTTTTTGCCATCAACGTCAAGTTCAAGATCGTATTTGGCGCCGAACAACCAATAACTCCGACGGCCATCGTTGCGCACGTCGAGGCAGATCACCGGTGGGGTCGCATCGCTCCAGAGCTGGCCGGCTTCCCACAGGCGATCCTGCGTGCCTAGCTCGGGCTGAATAGTGCGCAACCGCGCGGTCACTCCAGCTACCGGCTCGCCCCACTCTGGATCGATTTTCGCAAACCACGCGCGCCAGGCGTCGCGGTCTTCGCCAAGATTCATTCCAGTGTAATTCTGTTCGAGCGTGTCCTTGATTGTGCGCCGGACTTTCGCATCGGAATCGCCGAGCGCCTCGATCAACCCGCGCACGACCGGATCGATTTTCAAATCGTCGCGCGCGCGATCAAAACATTTCCTGGCGGCTTCCTTGATCTTCGGATTCGAATCGTTCATTCCCGCCGTGAACCAGACGGTGCCGGTGGGCTCCTTTTTTTCCATTGCGATCGGGAAATCCGAACCGAGCATATCACGCATCCTCATGATGAACAGATCATCGAGAATAGGGCCGTTTCCGTATGAGAACGCCCTTGCTGCCGCACGCCGCGTCGCGACATCATGGTCGTGCAGCAGTTCAAACAGCGGCCCCACCATCGACCTGTCACCGTTCAAACCCAGTTCATACGCGGCATGCTCGCGCAGGCTCTCGGTTCCGGTCGTGAGCGCGTCGATATTTTTCCTCACCTGATCCGGCATCTTCGCTGGGGCCACGCCTGCCAGCACGGCCGATAGCAGCAAAACAAACAAGATATGGCGTGCCATGTCGAGCCTCCTGGGATGGGTGCGCCCATCTTATAATGACGCGATACCACGCGCTACAAGGTAATGACGCACGGGGATGGTTGTTTATTACTCGCGTACAAAATTGAAGCCGATGAGAAACAACTCATCGGCTTCAATGCGGCCCAGGACGATTGGGAGGGGATCAGGCGGCCGAGGGTCAGGACGAGGTTGGTCCGGCCGCCTGATCGGTTTGGTCCTTGAGCCAACGTGCATGGCCTTCCTCATCCGATCGCATCGCGCGGATTTCATTTTATGGCCCGCCGGTTCGATAAGAAATAGGTGGAACGCTGGTTTGCGCGTGGGGTTTTGCCCGACGAAAAGCTTTTGGACATCAAAAGCCGAAAAGTGTTTGAGCCTCTGTTTCGACCGTTGTTATAGTCGTCATTCGGCGCATGGAAGGGCTGCTTGATGCTGAACAATATCCGGGCTGACTTCAGGCGATACGCCGGCGACGAGTTAACGGCGCGCGGCGTGTTCTACGCGATCTTCGACGTGGCGCTGTGGGCCATTGCCACGTTTCGCGTCGGCAAGTGGATCCAGGGCCTGCGCCTTGGGCTCGTCCGCAAGCCGCTGATGGTCCTTTATTTTTTTCTCTATAAATTCGTGGAGATCCTGACCGGCATCCGCATATCGGTCGATTCCGAGATCGGCCCCGGCCTGCAAATCCATAATTTCGGCGGCATCGTCATCCATGGCCGGCTCGGCAGCGGCTGCACGATCGTCCAGGGCGCGCAAATCGTCTCGCGCGGCAACTTCAAGGGCCAGGGCTGGCCCACGCTCGGCGACAATGTGTACCTCGGCAGCGGGGCCAAGGTCCTCGGCGCCGTCACGATCGGCAACAACGTCCGCATCGGCGCCAACGCCGTCGTCAAGGATGACGTCCCCGACGACTCGGTCGTCCTCCCCCCCGAAAGCCGCGTCATCGTGGGCTATTACAGGGACAAGAAAAACGAATCGGCCTGAAGCGGAACAAACCGCTCGCGTTTTTAATACCATGCAAAATCATTTTGTGATTTGATTCCGTTCACCGGACGCATCGGATCGCCGCCCTGGGCGGCCATCACGTTTTCATCGGCGGAGGTTGATATGAAAGCGCTCGTACCCGTGACGCTGATCATTTGCGGCACCATCCTCGTATCGCTGCCATACCTCGACTCGACGATTTCAATGAACAATATGACGGCACTGATACTCGCAACCAAGAGTACGGTCAATTTGACCGGTCCCCTTACGCGCGATTATTACACCTATTCGGCTCTCGGCGGGTTTCTCATGATTCTGGCCGGCGCGCTCCTGGCGCTCCGCAAAACCGATGTTCAAAAAGCGTGATCTCCATGGCCGATTCCCCTGAAAGCCAGCCCCCCTCGCAGCCCGCGCAGGTCTCGACTGTCGCGCGCGAGCTTGTTTTCCTGGGCGGCATCGCGACCGTCGCGGGGCTCGAATGGTATCTGTTCCGCACCGGCTTCGCGTACGGCCTCAGAAGTCCCGCCGACTATCCGGGCAACATGATCGCGATCCCGGCCTTCGTGCTCATCCCGTTCGCGCTCATCCCGTGGTATCGCATCTGCTTCAAGTGGCGGCGGACGCGCGTGGAGGGTTCGATCGCGTTGTTCATGCCCATCCTGGCCATCCAGTGCTTCTGCATGACGGCGAGCGCGGTCATTTACGGCCACATCGTCGGCCTGAATTACCTGAACCGTGACATGTGGACGCTCTCCAAAACCGCCAAGGCGATCGAAAGCTTCCGGGCGGACAACAAAGGCGCCTACCCGCTTAGCATTGACGAGGTGTTCCCACAAGTTGCGCAAGGGCCCCTCAGTTCCGCGTTCAAACCGCGGCCGCGGCTCCGCTACGCGCTGTTCGCAAGCGACACCACGAGTGGTACCGCCGAATGGATGCTGTGGTTCCCCGGCGTGGACGGCAAGTTCGACATCGCCGACGGCCCCGAGATGCGCAAGGCCATCGCCGACGTCAGGGCCGGCCGCTACAGCGAGTGGCTGTCGGCACGGCTCTATTCCCCAGCCGACAAGAATAACTCGAGCGGCGACCTGGTGCTGAGTTCGCTGTCCAGCGCCTGGGACCGCGCAATGCTCCACACCGTCGCCGGCCACTTCAAACAATACTCGGCGAAGTACCGGCCGCACCAGCGCCGCCTCGATCTGGTCGAGATTGCGCCGATGCACCTGCCCGGCATGAACGGCCGCTGGCACGTGCCGATCGAGTATGAGTTTTGTTATGAATCCTACAAACCCAAGGCGTGGATCCTGTGGATGCCGGGACCGGACGGCAAGGCCTGGCTGACCCCGACCGATCAAGCGCGCGACAAGGCTTTTGCGGACCTCGCAAAAACCGGCCTCACGCCGTGGCTCTGCGACCGCATCTACGATCCCACCAACGGCACGAAATCAGCGGGCGATCTGGCCGAGTTCGGGCGGATGGCACAGTGACCGGGCCTGCTTGACACGGCTCTGCCCGAACAGGTAACGTGATTGAGTTCGGGCCCTTAGCTCAGCGGTTAGAGCCGCCGGCTCATAACCGGTAGGTCCCAGGTTCGAATCCTGGAGGGCCCACCAATTTTCTACAAATCCGAAATTCGAATGTCGAAATTCGAAACAAGTTCGAAATGAGATCGTGATCCACGAAATCGCTTTTGCTTTTTCGTGTCTTTCGTGTGCCGTTTCGTGTATTTCGTGACCTGATTTATTTGATTTCTGATTGAAGTTTTTCGTCCTTGGCGGCGACGCTTTCGGCCATTTTGTTCTTGTATTCGGCGAAGCGGCGGCGCAGGGCTTCGTCGGCCGTTCCCAGAATCTGGATCGCCAGCAGCGCCGCGTTTTGCGCCGCGCCGACGCCGACCGTGGCCACCGGCACGCCGGGGGGCATCTGGACCGTCGCCAGCAGCGCGTCCATCCCCTGCAGGCTGCCCGCGGCCAGCGGCACGCCGATGACCGGCAGGACGGTCTGGGCGGCCAGCGATCCGGCCAGGTGCGCGGCCATGCCCGCGCCGGCGATGATGACGCGCACGCCGCGCGACTCGGCCTCGCGGGCGTAGTTGGCGGCCAGGTCCGGCGTGCGGTGCGCCGACATGATGTGCGCCTCCCAGCCGATCCCGAACTCGGCCAACGCATCGGCGGCCTTGCGCATCACCGCCCAATCCGAATCGCTCCCCATCAATATTCCGACAACCGGTTTCTCGACGCCCATCGCTGGCCTCCCGCGAATGATTCCCAAACCAGATTGAATGAGAAATGAGAAACGAGAAATTAGCAATGAGAAATGAAGCGGAAGAAGTTCGTGACAATTCGGAATGAGGGGACTAATGTGAGCGTCACCGCAGGCCCTGCGGACTCGAATTCGTTTGATTACGCCAAACGCTTTGTTACCCTGTTCACAAAGTCGGGCGTCTGGGCAAACAAGTTAACGAAAACATGCGGAGGAACTGGCATGAGCAATGTAACCACCGAGAAGGGCAACGTCACCAATAATCGGATCCGCGATCTGTCGTGCATCATGGGCAACACCCCCCTGCTGGCGATCGACTTCATGTTCGGCGGCCAGAAGCGCACGATCTACGCCAAGGCCGAGCACCTGAACTTCAGTGGCAGCATCAAGGACCGCATGGCGTTCCACATCATCAAGCAGGCCTATGCCAAGGGCACGCTCAGGCCGGGCGACGAGATCATCGAGGCCACCAGCGGCAACACCGGCATCGCGTTCTCCGCGATCGGCCGGGCGCTCGGCCACCACGTGACGATCTTCATGCCGGACTGGATGAGCATCGAGCGCATCAAGCTGATCCGCAGCTTCGGCGCCGAGATCGTCCTGGTCAGCAAGGAACAGGGCGGCTTCCTCGGCAGCATCAAGATGTCGGAAGACATGGCGGCCGCCAACCCGCGGTCGTTCCTGCCCAAGCAGTTTGCCAACGAGGACAACGTCGATGCCCATTACACGACGACCGGCCCCGAGATCGCCTATCAGCTCAGCCTGCGCGGCATTACGCCCGACGCGTTCGTCGCGGGCGTCGGCACCGGTGGCACGGTCATGGGCACGGGCAAGTTCCTGCGCGAGAAGTTCCCCCGCATCAAGATCCATCCGCTCGAGCCGAACAGCTCGCCGGTCATGCGGACCAACTGCAAGCAGGTCGGCGAGCACCGCATCCAGGGCATCGGCGACGATTTCATCCCGGCGATCGTCGAGTTGTATTTCCTGGACGAGGTCGTCGGCGTCGATGACGGCGACGGCATCCTGATGGCGCAGAAGCTGGCCGGCGAGCTCGGCCTCGGCGTCGGCATCTCCTCGGGCGCCAACTTCATCGGCGCGCTGATGCTGCAGGAGAAACTCGGCAAGGACGCCGTCGTGGCGACGGTCTTCAGCGACGACAACAAGAAGTACCTGAGCACGGACCTGATGAAGGACGAGCCGATCCGCAAGGAATACCTGGCGCCGCGCGTCAAGCTGCTCGGCATCCGTGCCTTCAAGCGGGTGTGCGAAACCTGCTGCAAGCCCGAGGACTGCGAGGACGTCTATGCCGCCTCGGCCGCCTGCAACGGCGTCCCCAATCCGCAATGCCCGCGGCGGAAGTAAAGAAGTCCTGAGTCCTGAGTCCTGAAAGCCTGGGCCGATTCAATTCGCCCGGGCATTCTTTTTTGAAATGCAATCCGGATGAGCGACATTGACTTCGCGCCCTGAGAGGACGTACGCTAAAACGTACGTTGGAGGAATTCCCAATGACCCGAGTCACGGCCACCGAAGCGCGCAAGCGGCTTTATTCGCTTATGGACGAAATTGCCGCGTCCCATGAACCGATCCAGATCGCCGGAAAACGAACCGCCGCGATTCTGGTCTCGGAAGAAGACTGGCGCGCGCTGCAGGAGACGCTTTACCTGAGCTCCATGCCCGGGATGAAGAAATCAATTCAACGCGGGCTCAAGGCCCCGATCGGGAAATGCCACTCGGATCTCGATTGGTGAAGTGGCGGCTCATATTCACTTCGCCGGCGCGCAAGGACGCAAAGAAGCTCGCCCGCGCGGGACTCAAGCCCAATGCCGAGCGGCTCCTGGAAATCCTGGCAAATGATCCCAACAAGACACCTCCGCCGTTTGAAAAACTTGTAGGCGATTTGGCCGGCCCATGCTCGCGCCGCATCAATATTCAGCATCGCCTCATTTACCAGGTTCTGGACGATATCATGACCGTCAAAGTCATCCGGATGTGGACACATGATGAGTAAACAGCGCCGCAATGCCACGAGTGCTGTTCATCCGGAGAAGCCGCTCCGCTGCCGGCCGGCGGCCGGATTGCTTGGTTTGTTGTGGCTCGGCGTTGCGCTGGTCCCGGCGAGCGAGGCGTTCGTGCAGCCGTACGCGGATGTGCGCTGGCTAGTCGTGATTGCGGGATTCGTCGGCGTGCTGGCTCTCATTGGGTGGAATGAACGCGGCGAAATGGGCGCGGGCGGCTGGACCGAAATCATGCGCGGCCGGGACCCGCTGGCGCTTGGCGCGATCCTGATCGTCGCCGGGCTTGTGATTTCGTCGGCCTTCTCGCCCAACCCGGGACTCGGGTTGCGCATCGGCGCGCGCGAAGCGTTCATGGCGGGGGCGGCGTACTGCATTTCGCGGCGCGCATTTCGATCCTCAGAAATTCGCTTGCTTGTGTGGTGCTTAATCATCGCGACCGGCATTCAAGCCGCGACGGGCCTGTTTCAGGCGTTCGCGCAGGGCGCGGGACGGACCGCCATGCACGGAACGCTCGAGCAGTCGGAGGCGCTGTGCGATTTTCTTGGCGCAGGCACGGCGGCGGCGGCGATCCTCGCGATGAAAAACGGATCGCGCAGCGTGATGCGCGCGGTCGCGCTCGCGGTCGCGGCCATCGGCGCGGCGGCGATTTTTATCGCGGGCGGGCGCGGCGGAGCGCTGTCGGCGGCCATCGCAATCGTTCTCGCGCTGTTCGTATTGCCGGCACCCAGCCGCAACGGATTCAATTCGCCACTCGGCAGAGTGGCGTTCCCAGCCTTCGCCATCCTTCTGGTTCTGCTCATTGCGATTGGATTCGGTTTGCTGAGCCAGGCCGGCAGAAGCAACACGCTGGCAAGCCGGCTCGTTGAAATGTTCGACCCGCACTCGGTTCCCGTCCGCCACCGCATCGGCCTCGTGGTGATTTCGGGCAACATGGTCATGGACCGGCCGCTGACCGGATCGGGGCCGGGACGGTTCGCGGCGGGGTTCAGCGACATGCAGGGGCGGCTGGCGCTGGGCGAAACCGGCAAGGCGTTCTGGTCGTTCAACGAAATGCTCAGCCGGTATTCGCCCAACGAGGCCCACTGCGACCCGTTCCAGTGGTGGGCCGAATACGGGCTGCTCCCCTGCCTTGGCCTGTTGTTGATGATCGCGAGCGCGATGATAAGCGGCGCGGGGATCATCCGAAAAGACATCGATCCATGCCGGGCGGCGCTCTGGGCGGCGCTCATGGCCTGGTCGGTCGTGATGTGGTTCAGCTATCCGCTGCACGATCCGTCGGCTGCGGTTTGTTTCTGGGGCCTGGCCGGCGTTGTGGCAGGCCGGACTGAAGAACAGGCCTTATAGGTCTCATGGACCGAAAATTTTTAATGATATTTGTTAATCGATGATTAACATGTTTCGTAACTACGTTGAAGGAGTGCAATGATGGCCGATTTCATTCATGAGGATTTCCTGCTCGAGAGCGATTCCGCGCGCGAGCTCTATCACAAGTACGCCGAGCCGATGCCGATCGTCGATTACCATTGCCACCTGCCACCGGTCTCCGTGGCGCGCGACGAACGCTACGACAACATCAGCCAGGTGTGGCTGACCGGCGACCATTACAAGTGGCGCGCGATGCGCAGCAACGGCATCTCCGAGCGGCTTTGCACGGGCGACGCCAGCGGTTGGGAAAAGTTCGAGGCGTTTGCCAATACGATGCCGTACCTGCTGCGCAACCCGATCTTTCACTGGTCGCACATGGAACTGAAGCGCTACTTCGGCGTCAGCGAACTGCTCACGCCGGCCTCCGCAAAACGCATCTACGACCAGTGCAACGAGGCGATGAAGTCGCCCGAGTTCTCGGTGCGCGGCATCATCCGCAAATCGGGCGTCGTGCTCATCGGCACAACCGACGACCCGATCGACAACCTGGAGCACCACAAGGCGTTCGCGGCCGAAAAGGACACCGGGTTCCAAATGGCTCCGAGCTGGCGCCCCGACCGCGGCATGTTCATCGAACAGACCGCGTCGTGGAACAAGTGGGTCGATAAGCTGGCCGCCGCGGCCAACGTCGAAATCCGCAACTTCGCCAGCTACATGGAGGCGTTCGACAAGCGCCACGAATACTTCAACAACAACGGCTGCCGCAGCTCCGACCACGGCCTGGAGACCGTGTACGCCGTCGATTACACACAACCCGAGATCGAGGCCATTTTCCTCAAGGCGCGCACGGGCCAGACTCCCACCGCCGAGGAAGTCCTCAAGTTCAAGTCGGCGATGCTCTACGAATGGGGCGTCATGGATTACAAGCGCGGATGGGTCAAGCAGTTCCACCTCGGCGCGATGCGCAACAACAATACGCGCATGTTCAAGAGCCTCGGGCCCGATACCGGCTTCGACTCGGTCGCCGACCTCGAGACCGCGCGGCCGGTGGCCCGCCTGCTCGACCGGCTCGACCAGAACGGCACGCTCGCCAAGACGATCCTTTACAACCTGAACCCCGCGCACAACTACGTCATCGCGACGATGCTCGGCAACTTCCAGGACGGCTCGGCGCCCGGCAAGATGCAAATGGGCAGCGGCTGGTGGTTCCTCGACCAGGCCGAGGGCATGCGCTGGCAGATCGAGTGCCTGAGCCAGCTCGGCCTGCTGCGCCGGTTCGTCGGCATGCTGACCGACTCGCGGTCGTTCCTGTCGTATCCGCGCCACGAATACTTCCGCCGCCTGCTGTGCACGATCCTGGGCAGCGACATGGAGAAGGGACTCATCCCGAACGACATGGAATGGGTCGGCGCCATGGTGCGGGACATCTGCTACAACAACGCCGCGACGTATTTCGGGTTCAAGCTGCCGGTTATCAACGGCTAAATTGAGCCCGCAAACCCTGAAAACATATTTCCAAATCAGCAAATGTGCGATTGAAAACAGGTTCCGGCCGTCACGGCCGGAACTTTTTTATGTTGCAATGTTCAGCAACAGCAATGGATTACGATCTCTGCACACAAAATGCAACAATAAGGAAACAAATTGCTTAATGCGAAACAGGCGGATTTCATTGCATGATTATAGCGACATGAGCAGTCTGTACACTCATCCTCTGATCCGAAGTCATCAGGTTACCGTACCGCAGTGGAGGATTTCCTTTGAAAGCATTAGCCCGTTTTTCGATGGGATTTGGCGACCGGTTCGCTCATCAAGCCAAAGCGCAGTTGCGCGCCATGCAAATGGCCCAGGAACATGGCGTTGAAATCGTTCCCGCGTGGAATAAATCCAATCGTGAACACACGCTGATCGGATCGAAACCGTCCGACGTTCGCCGCGCCGCCGAGATCGCCGTCAAGGAACTTGGCTGGACACTGCCCTGGTATTGCGACGCCGACCACATCGGCCTCAAGAACGTCGATCTGTTCATGGATGCCTGCGATTTCTTCACGCTCGACGTCGCCGACTTCATCGGCGGCCCGATCAGTCCGGACGAGCTGAAGCGCTTTGTCGATCGCCACCAGGACCTGATCGGCGATCTCGACATCCCGGGCATCCCCGGCGGAATCCGCATGACCCGCGAAAAGTTCGAGTCCGCGGCGCGCAAATACCTGCCGGGCGCCACCGAAGCCGGCCGCATTTACCGGCACATCGCGCAAGCCAAGGGCGAAGGCAACTTCATCACCGAGGTCTCGATGGACGAGACCGACCTGCCGCAGACGCCCGACGAGTTGCTGGTGATCCTGGCCGCGCTCGCCGACGAGAAAGTCGCCGCCGAGACGATCGCGCCCAAGTTCACCGGCCGCTTCAACAAGGGTGTCGATTACGTCGGCAACGTCGCGCAGTTCGCGCGCGAGTTCGACGAGGACATCTGCGTGATCAAGCACGCCGTTGAGGCGTTCGGCCTGCCGGCGAGCCTCAAGCTGAGCGTGCATTCGGGCAGCGACAAGTTTTCGCTTTACGGGCCGATGCGCGTGGCGCTGGAACGCCACGACGCCGGCGTGCACCTGAAGACGGCCGGCACGAACTGGCTCGAGGAACTGATCGGCTTGGCCGAGGCCGGCGGCGAGGCGGCCCGGATCGTCAAGGACATCTACGCCGTCGCCCTCGAGCGCATCGACGAGATGTGCCAGCCCTACTCGACCGTCATCGACATCAATCCCGCAAACCTGCCGACGGCCGATACCGTCGCCAAATGGAGCGGCGAACAACTGGCGGCCGCGTTGCGCCACGAGCAGTCGTGCCCGGAGTTCAACTCCGACCTGCGCCAGTTGTTCCACGTCTCGTTCAAGCTCGCGGCCGAGATGGGCAGGCGCTACATCGACGCCGTCGAGGCCAACGAGGAACTCTGCGGGCGCAACGTGACGATCAACATCTTCGACCGCCACGTCCGCGCGCTGTTCCTGCCGGTGCAGATCCCGGTGGCGAAAAAGTAAGCGGGCCAGGGCTTTCTCAAAGAGATGATGGGGTTGGCGGGGGCTGGCAGGATTTGTCCAAACCCGTCGGCTGTTGAATTCGTCTATTGATTGAGCGAAAATGACAACGAGTGCGGGCTTGGGCCCGGCTCGATTTCAGTCACCGGAATGATAATGGCTCAATCGAATTCGATTTCGTCACAGGGCGCCCGGCGCGAAGGGCTTCTGCTCGTCGTCGATGACCGCGAGGACAACCGCGAGGCGCTGGCGGAGGCGCTGCAGCGCGCGGGCTACACCGTGCTCGTCGCCGCCGGCGGCCACGAAGCGATCAGCCGCATCAGCGCGCACGCCCCCGACCTCGTCCTGTGCGACCTGAAAATGCCCGACGTCGATGGCATGGAAGTCTTGAAGACCGCGCGCGCGGCACCGAACCCGCCCGAGGTGATCCTGCTGACGGCGTTCGGGACGGTCGAGACGGCCGTCGATGCGCTCAAGCTTGGCGCGTTCAATTACCTGACGAAACCCGTGAACCTGAAAGACCTGCGCGCGCAGGTCGAGCGCGCCCTCGAGCACCGCGCGATGCGCCGCGACATCGGCCGGCTGACGCGGCACGTCGAGGTCCAGGCTCATCCCGAGCCCTCCGGCAATTACATCGTCGAAAGCCACGCCATGCGCGAGCTGATGTCGATGGTGGGCCGGCTCGCCGGAACGCAATCCAACGTCCTGATCGAAGGCGAAAGCGGCGTCGGCAAGGAAGTCGTCGCGCAGGCGCTTCACGACTCCGGCGGCGCCCTGCGCGAGCGGCCGTTTGTTGCCGTCCACTGCGCGGCCCTGCCCGAATCGCTTCTGGAGAGCGAACTGTTCGGCTATGAGAAGGGCGCGTTCACAGGCGCGGACCGGCAGATGCTCGGCCGGCTCGAGCTGGCCGACGGCGGCACGCTGTTCCTGGACGAGGTCGGCGAGATTCCGCTCTCGATGCAGGTCAAGCTGCTGCGCGTGCTCGAGCAGCGCGAACTGACGCGCGTCGGCGGCCGGCAGGTGATCAAGGTCAACTTCCGGCTGCTCGCGGCCACGAACCGCAACCTGGACGACGAAGTCCGCGCAGGCCGGTTCCGCGAGGATTTGTATTACCGATTGAACGTCGTGCGGCTAGTCGTCCCGCCGCTGCGCGAGCGGCAGGAAGACATCATTCCGCTCATGCACGCGTTCCTGCACCGGTTCGCGGCCGAGCAGGGCCAGCCCCCGGCGCGCCTGACGCCGGCCATCGAGCGCATCCTGCTCGATTACGCGTGGCCGGGCAACGTCCGTGAGCTGCGCAACCTGGCCGAGCGGCTGTCGATTTTCGCCGCCGGTCGGGAGTTGACGCCGGCGGATTTCGCGTCCGAAATGCGCGGCCCGGCGGTGCCGGCGGGATCGCGCACGGCCACCGCCGAACCCGCAACGCTCGACCTCCAAGAGCTCGAACGCCGCACGATCGAAAAGGCGCTCCAGAAATTCGGCGGCAACCGTTCCCTCGCCGCCGAAGCCCTCGGCATCAGCCGCCGCACGCTGCAACGAAAGCTCAAAGAATACAAAGCCGACGGGGCCGACGAAGAACCCGACGAGCAGGATTAGCGCCTGACGGAGCCCGGTTTTTTCGACATCGCATGAGCTTGTAAACGTTTCGCCCCTCCAGAGCTTTGGCGGTATCCGGAAGTGCCGTAGATCATTATTTGTTTGCTCAAATGGGGTAAAGTAAGCTCCGGCAGGCATGAAAAAGACCGTTGCGTGCTACAAAACGCGCCGGACGGCTGCGTCATTATGTCGCGGCGGTTGATGCGCGAACAGATTTGGCGGCCCAAACTCGGGGACGGGCCAAATCGCCATGCAACCATTATTTTTTCAACGTTCTATAGTGATCTCGGCACCCCTGCGGGCGCGATTGCGCAGAATCCCGTACGAGTGGCATGCAACTTGATGTTAAACTGGGCCGATAGGTATGTGATCCATGAGTCCCAACCATACTCGGAGGCTTTAACATGACGATTCGAAATGCAAGCAGGCGTGGCGTGGTGATCCGGTGGATGACCGTCGTGGTCGTTCTGGTCGCAATCGCCCTGACGCCGGCGCTGATCTCGACCGTGCGCGGCCAGGGGTCGAATCCGGCCCAGACGCAGAATTTCAGGGACCAGGCCCGCTACATGATCTCGGACCTGGCCGACCAAGTCATCCCGTCGATCGTGACCATCTACGTTAAGGAGGAGCTCTCGCAGCAGCAGAAGGAGCAGCTCAAGCAGTTCCAGCGCTTCTTTGACCGGCGCGGGATGGACCCGTTCTTCAGGCAGTTCTTCGATGACGGCGGCGGCGACAACGACGACAACGACCAGAGCCCACAACCCTCGCCGCGGATCAAGATCCCCGATCGCCTGCGCTCGGGTTCAGGCATCATCCTGAGCGACGACGGGCTGATCATCACCAACGCCCACGTGCTGGGCCAGCTCAACGGCAACACCGACGTCCGGGTCGTGTTCTCGGACAACGAGGAAATTTCGGGCAAGGACATCAAGCTCGTCGCCAACCAGGATTTCCTTGACCTGGCGATCATCAAGGTCAACACGAGCAAGCTCAAGACGAAGCTGCAGCCGATCAAATGGGGCGACAGCGACAAACTGCGCATCGGCGAAATGGTCGCCACGGTCGGCAGCCCGCTCGACCTGCGCATGACCGTCACGCAGGGCATCGTGTGCGCCAAGTTCCGCAACATCGACGACGCTTACGGCCTGGGCGACCTGATCCAGACCGACGCCGTGATCAACCCCGGCTCCAGCGGCGGCGCGCTCGTCAACATGGACGGCGAAATGGTCGGCATCAACCGCCTGATCACGACCAACACCGGCATGTGGTCGGGCTACGGGTTCGCCATCCCGTCCAACGACGCGCGTGATTTCGCCGACAAGGTGCTCAAGACCGGCAAGGCCGTCTATGGCTACATCGGCGTCGGCATGAAGAACGAAATCACGGCCGACGACCGCAAGGCGATCGGGATCGACCCCGAAACCAAGGGCATCCTGGTGGAAAACGTCACGCCGAACGGGCCCGCCGAAAAGGCCGGCATCCAGGCCTATGACTTTATTACCCAAGTCGGAGACAAACCGTTCGCGGCCAACAAGCAGAACGACATCAACAACGAGCTGCTGCGGCAGGTCATGCGCCACAACCCGGGCGACAAGGTGGGCGTGACCGTGCTACGCGGCGGCGGCCGGGCCAAGCCCGAACAGAAGGAGTTCACGATCACCGTCGGCACGCGGCCGACACAGGAAGAGTTGCGCAAGCTCATGGGCATGCAGCCGGAGATGCGCCCCACTCCCGAAGCCCGCACCGAAGGACGCGAGATGCTCGGCCTGACGCTCGAGCCTTACAGCAAGGACGGCGTGCGCGGGCTGCGCATCACGGCGATCAAGCCGGATTCGCCGGCCGCCGAGCAGCGCCTTCAACCCGGTGACGTGATCACGCAGGTCAATCGGGAACCGGTGCAAAGCGTCAGCGACCTGAACAAGGCGATCAAGGACCGGCCCAAGGACGTGCCAAACCTGATCCAATTCCTGCGTGACGGCAAGCCCAACATCGCGGTCGTTCCGCAGGAGTAATTCCATCCGGCGGGAAGGCCGGCCGCGCGCGCGCAAACCGGCCTTCCCTTCTGGATTTTCTTGTGAATCCAGTCCGCTCAGGCTAGTGTGCGTGTGGGGGCCGGCCATCTTGGCTCCGGCCGATCGCGCGACAGGAGTAAACAGCAAATGGGCACTGGACGGACCGGGTGGATCGAGGCGGCGGCGTTGGCCGCATCGGCAGCGTTGGCGGGGGCTCAAACCCAACCCGCGGGGGCGCAACCTGCGGCCCCATCCAGGATCACCGACCTGCTTCTCGGAACCCCGGGGCTGGTCGTCATCGCGGCCGTGGTCATCGTGGCAATTGCGCTGTTCGTGCTCAATCGCAGCCGTAACAGCAACTGGGAGACGGTGTATTCGGAGCCTGAACCGCGCAACTCGAAGTTCGAGATGCTCAATGCCGAGATCCAGGGCCTCACGTTGCGGGTCTCGAGCGGCGAAAGCAAGGGCTACTACCGAAAGGTCGAAACTTTGGGCCGCGTGCTGCTGGAGCGGATGGGCTACCCCGGCGCGCGCAAAATGACCGCGGAACAGATCAACGAGATCCTGCAAGGCGGCCGCCTGAACCAGAACTTCGCCGCCAGGCTCGGCGATATTTTCGAACGGTGCCGCAAGGGCGCCGTTCACGAGACCGACAAGGTCGATTTCAGTGCCTCGGAGCTGCTTAAGGAGCTCAGTCTATTAGTCAACCAGGTTGAGGAAACGCCCCAGAACAAGGAGGCCTGAGCTTAACGCCGCCGGCCGACGAGGGCGACCATCAGCCGGGAAAGGGATCCCATGGCGGAGTCATTGACGCCATTGAATGTCGCCACGCCACAATCGGCCAGCGAACTCAGCGCCCTTCAGGAACTGATCCGGCGCGAATCTCAATTCCTCGTCCCACTCGTCGAACAGCTGCGCCGGCGCATCGTCGGCCAGCAGGTCATGATCGAGCGGCTGCTCATCGGGCTGCTGACGGGCGGCCACGTGCTGCTCGAGGGCGTGCCGGGGCTTGCCAAGACCCTCACGATCAAGACGCTCGCGCAGGCGATCTCGCTTAAGTTCCAGCGCATCCAGTTCACCCCCGACCTCTTGCCGGCAGACCTCATCGGCACCCTGATCTACAACCAGAAAGACGGCACGTTCACTCAAAAACGCGGGCCGATCTTCGCCAACCTCATCCTCGCCGACGAAATCAACCGCGCCCCGGCCAAGGTGCAGTCGGCGTTGCTCGAGGCCATGCAGGAGCATCAGGTCACGATCGGCGACCAGACGCACCCCCTGCCCGAGCCGTTCATGGTCATGGCGACCGAGAACCCCATCGAGCAGGAAGGGACCTACCCGCTGCCCGAGGCGCAGGTCGATCGGTTCATGCTCAAGGTCGTACTCGGCTATCCGACGCGCGATGATGAACGCAAAATTCTCGATCTGATGGCCGTCGGCGAGCCGCCCGCGCCGGAGTCCGTCATGGGCGCCGCGCACATCCAGCGCGCGCGCCAGATCGTCGAAGCCATCTACATGGACGAGAAGATCAAGAACTACATCGTGTCGCTCGTGATGGCGACGCGCGACCCCGACGGGGCCGGCGTGCCGATCAAGCCGTACCTCCAATACGGCGCATCGCCGCGCGCGACGATTTACCTCGCGAAAGCCGCGAGGGCGCACGCGTTTTTATGTCGAAGGGGGCATGTCATTCCGGATGACGTGAAGCTGATCGGGCCGGACGTCCTGCGCCACCGCCTGATCGTCAGCTACGAAGCCGAAGCCGAAGGCAAGACCACCGACGACCTGATCCGCACGCTGTTCGACCATATCGAAGTGCCGTAAAGGCAGTCGGGTGGTTTTATAGGTCCTATAGGTCTTATGGGTCCTATAGGTCCCACGATTTGTCCTTAGTGCAGCTTCTTTGCCGTCGACACATCATGAAGTAGATTGGACGTGTGGTCCACATTGAAAATGGAAAGGCGGATTGCAATGATCAATTCAGGAAAACGAGGATTAGGACGGAGCCTCTTAATCTCATTAGGGTTGAGTATTATGTTAATCATAACTGCTGGCGCCTCGGATATTGTCACCGGAATATCCGGAAGTGAGGTGCTTCAGAAAACCACAAAAATGCACATCCAAAATGAGGGAATTAGTCGTTGGGGAATATGTTATTCTTTGTCAAATGACAAAAAAGAATTCATCGGAAAAGCTGTAATTGGTGTATTTTCGTCTTCCGCTGAGGGCATGATACAATTCAGAGATCGCGTTATCCACACAGCTGTTCAGCCCGAAAGAGTTTATACCGTTGGTGATCAGGCAGTTCGTTGGGGCGACCGTATACTCTTTATCCGCCATAATGCTCTTATTGATCTGCAGTTTCCGCGTAACGTGAAGTTGGGGATAGCATCCGGTGATGTTGAAAAATATGCTCATACGCTAGACCATATGATTCAAAATGGAAGCGACGGTGTAAAAAAGGGGGACAGAATCGATAAGCCCATAATTGGGTCCGTTAGCTATAAAAAGAATAAGCTAAAAGTCGAGGAACTATCGAAACAACATGGGCAGGCCGGATTCTTAGATAATTTTGGAATTTCCACGCAGATGAGTTCAGCGGTCGAAATTGGTTTCGGAAATGAAAGATGCGTAATGGCGACACCTCTAAAGATTACTTCAGAGACACTTGTCTTACTCGTCTCAGATCCGCCGCTCAGCCCGGAAGCAATCCGACAGAAGCAGGAGAAAGAGGCAAAAGAACATGAACGTCAGCTCAAGGAAATCATGGATGTGCTGAAAGACAAGAACGCGGATGTAGAATCTGTTAATAAAGCTGTCATTCAGGCCGGAAACTTAAAAGATACAGCAGTAATTCCATTCCTTGAGAAAATTATCTCTGGTAAAAAAAAGAGCGGTGGGTGGGACGTTGTCTCTGAAAACGCTGTTAAGGCTTTAGCGCGGATCAGAAAAGAGGCTAATCAGCAACATGGGAGTGGAAAGTAGTCAGCAGGTTTGTTACGTCGTCGTTCGGGCACACAACTTTATTGAAAGGATTCTCCAATGACCACGATGCGGATGAAATCCCGCGTTTGCTTGCTCGCTGCGATCTTCGCGTTTGCTGCTGTTCGGGCGTGGTCGGCGGATGATCCGAAGCCCAAGGAAACGCCGAAGGCACCGGAAGAAAAAACCGTCACCACGACGCACACGCTGACGATTAACGGCCAGACGATTAACTATCACGCGACGGCGGGGACGCTGCTGCTCAGAAAAGACGAGAAGGGGACGTTCGAGCCGCAGGCTTCGGTTTTCTACGTCGCTTACACGCGCGACGGCGTCGATACGGCGACGCGGCCGGTGACGTTCGCGTTCAATGGCGGGCCGGGTTCGAGCTCGGTGTGGCTGCACTTGGGGGCGCTCGGGCCGCGGCGCGTGAAGCTCAAGGACGACGGCACCGCCCTGCCTCCGCCGGCGCGGCTCATCGACAATGAATACACGCTGCTCGACTCGACCGACCTCGTGTTCATTGATCCGGTCTCGACCGGTTACAGCCGGCCCGTTCCGGCTGTCGAGTCCAAGGAATTCCACGGCGTTCAGGAAGACATTCGCTCGGTCGGCGAATTCATCCGGCTGTGGACGACGCGCAATGACCGCTGGCAATCGCCGAAGTTCCTGCTTGGAGAAAGCTACGGCACGACGCGTGCCGCGGGCCTTGCCGGGCACCTTCAGGAAAAACTCGGCATGTATCTCAACGGCATCATGTTGATCTCGAGCGTGCTCGATTTCCAGACGCTTAGCTTTCTGGACGGCAACGACCTGCCTTACATCGTGTATCTGCCGAGCTACGCCGCGACGGCGTGGTATCACCACCGGCTGTCGAATGAAGACCAGGCGCGGCCGCTCGCGGAGATCGTGGCCGAGGCGGACAAGTTCGCGACGGGCGAATACGCAACGGCGCTGCTGAAAGGCGAGTCGCTCGGCGAGAACGAGCGCGCGGCCATCGCGCGCACCGTCGCGCGCTTCACCGGCCTCACGCCGGATATAGTCGAAAGTTACAGGCTGCGGCTTTCACAATCGGAGTTCGCGAAGGAACTGCTGCGCGATAAAGGGCTGAGCATCGGCCGCTATGACAGCCGCTACACGGCGCCCGAACGCGAGCGCTCCGGCTCAAATCCCGAATTCGACCCCAGTTACTCCGCGCTGCTCGGCCCGATGACGGCCGGGCTCAACGCCTACATGCGCGGCGAGCTCAACTTCAAATCCGACCTGCCCTACGAAATCCTGACGAACGTGCACCCGTGGAACTGGTATGCGAACGCCCGCTACCTGAACCTGACCGAGACGATGCGCCGCGCGATGGTGTTCAACCCGTATCTCAAGGTGTTCGTCGCGCGCGGGTATTACGACATGGCGACGCCGATCGCGGCCGCGCAATACACGTTCGATCATTTAGAGCTGCCCGAAGGCCAGCGCGGGCGCACCGAAATGCACGACTACGAAGCCGGCCACATGATGTACGCCCACAAACCCTCGCTGGAAAAATTGAGCAAGGATTTGCATGGGTTCATGGCGAAGACAACGGAGCAGAAATAAAGCATCACGCAAAAACGCAAAAATGCAAAACCCGCAAAAGGAACAGAAATACAAAACTGCAAAAAATCAAAAAATCTTTCGCGTCTTTTGCCTTTTTGCGTTTTTTGCGTGATGAATTAAAACCGAAGGAACGGTTTTCGATTACGATTACGAGCACGAGCACGAGCACGAAAGTCTGGCTTGAAATTATCTAATGCCTGAAATCGACATTGCCACTCTCCAGAAGAAGGTCCGGCGGATCGAGATTGTTTCGAACCGGCTCGTGAACGAGCGCGTGGCGGGCGAATACCACAGCGTGTTCAAGGGCCAGGGCATCGAGTTCGAGGAAGTCCGCCCTTACATCCCCGGCGACGAAATCCGCTCCATCGACTGGAACGTGACCGCGCGCGCCGGAGCCCCGCACGTCAAGCGCTTCCGCGAGGAACGCGAACAGACCGTGTTCTTCGTCGTCGATCTTTCCGGGTCGTGCCAGTTCGGCTCGCGCGGGGCGTTCAAGAGCGAGTTGGCCGCCGAGATCTGCGCCGTGCTGGCCCTCGCCGCCATCGCCAACAACGACCGCACGGGGCTGCTGATCGCCACCGACCGCCCGGAGATCGTCGTGCCGCCGCGCAAGGGCCGCCGCCACGTGCTGCGCCTCGTGCGCGAGGTGCTGGCCTACGAGCCCGCCGGCCGCGGCACCGACCTCGCCAGCGCGCTCGATCATCTGCAGCTCGTGCTGAACCACCGGGCCGTCGTGTTCCTGATTTCCGATTTCCTGGCGGAAGGCTACGATAAATCGCTGGCCGCGGTGGGCCGCCGGCATGACGTGATCGGCATCCATGTCGAGGACCCCCTCGAACGCGAGCTCCCCAATTCCGGCCTGATCGAGCTCATCGACGGAGAAACAGGGTGGCCCGCAGTGGTCGATACGGGCGATAATTGGCTCAGGCGGCAGTTCGCCGAACGCGGCGAGCGCCGGCGCGCGGCATTGCGCACCTTGTGCCGCCGCCACGAGATCGACCTGATCGAACTGCTGACCGATCGCCCGTATGAGAGCGAGCTCTTTACATTCTTCCGGCGGCGCGCCAAGCGCATGGCCCGCGGCTAAAAGGAAACCCGCGCAGTGAAAAACACACCCGCCAAGCCCCTGTTCACGATGTCCGGCTCCGAGCCGCGGCACAAGCGCATCATCATGAAAGTGTTCATGCTGGTCCTCGCGTTGCTCGCGTTCTTTGCCGCGTTCCAGTTGCTGCCGCTCGGCAAGACCGGGTTCTCCGATTCGAGGGCCGCGAAGAACATGGCCAAGGCCGAAAAGCTGGCCGCAAACGACCCCGCCGGCGCGGCCGTGATTTACGAACGCGTTGCCGGCTCCGACGAAATCAACCGCGACCTGCGCGTCAAGGCGTCGCGCCAGCTCGTGCATCTATATCAGGGACCGCTCAAGAACGCGGCGCTGGCGAAGGCCGCGCAGGACAGGATGGAGGCGATCCTCGTGACCGCGCCGAAGCCGGCGGCGGCCAGGTCCGCCACTCAACCGACCACCGCGACGACGGTCGCAAAGCCGTCTCCGGTCCTCGTCCGCATCGGCGACGAGGACGTCACGCTCGACCAGGTCATTTACGCGTGGAGCCAGTTCAATCCGAACCGCCCGTTCAAGAAGGGCGACCCGGAAGTGGAGTCGTTCTGCCATCATTATTTCGACATGGTGCTGATGGCGAACGAAGCGCGCCGGCGCGGCCTCGACAAGCAGGGCCAGCTCGCGCTCGACCTGCAGCTCAACCGGCTGGTCGCGCTCAACAAGGCCATGACAATCGAGCTGATCAACAAGCTTCAGCCGCCGAGCGAGAAAACGCTCATCGACTTCGCGCAGAAAACCTGGGGCGGCGAAGGCGACGCGGCGATCGATCTCGGCCTCATCATCGTCGATGAGCGCGCCAAAGCCTCGACGGTCAAGGACCGCCTGAAACAAGGCGAGGATTTCGGCAAGATCGCCGGCGAGCTCAGCGACGTCGCGGGCGAGCTCGCGGACGGCTACAAGCTCGGCGAGGTCAGCGTCAAGGACGACGAGATCCGGTTCCTCGGCAAGAGGCCGGGGCTCACGCTGCGCCTGGCCCAGTATGCCGACGGCACGACCACCGGGCCGCTGCGCCTGCAGGACGGCTATGCGCTCCTTAAGATTCTCGGCCACAAGGCCGGCCGCATCACGACCATCAAGGGGATCGAGGACCAGGTCCTGGCGGCTTACCAACGCAACCAGCTCCTGCTCATCCAGCAGCAGGAACTCAATCAACTGCGCAAGCAATACCCGATCAAGGTGATGGACCTCGACCAAGTCACGTCGAAACCGAAATGAAGTATCCGGCCAGACCAGTTGCCAGATTAAGCGCTCTTGTGCTGTTCATCGCGACCGCGTGGTGCGCGGCAGTGCGCGCCGCCGCGGCCGACCCGACTCCGGCGCCCACCGCGTCCGACGCTCCGACCACGCCGACGACCGAATTCTTCATCGAGGTCGAGCCGGGAAATTATTTCATCGGCACCGAGATCAAGCTCCACCTGCAGCCCGTCGATCCGAAATTTGACCTCCGCCGCATCAGCGCCGTGACCTCGAAACCCGACCCGCAGAAATGGGAGCAGGTCCTGGGATGGCGGCTCGACTATTCGCGCGCGAAGGCCAACGGCGGCACGCGTTGGTCGGCCGCGCTCAAGCCGTTCGAGACCGGCTCCGTCATGCTCCCCGACGCGATCGTGACGTGGCAACCCAAGGCCGGCGGCGAACCGATCACGCGCCGCGTCCAGGGCCCGATCATTAGCGTCCAGAGCAAGCTGCTGCCGGGCGCGCCGAACAACCAGCTCACGCCGCTGCGCGAGCCGATCGCGATCGCGCGCGACTGGAGTTGGATCTACGGCGCGCTTGCCGCGGTCCTCCTTGCTGCGCTGGCAGGGTGGCTCGGATGGCGCTGGTGGAAACGGCGCGGCCGGCCCGCCGGCCCACCGGAGCCCGATCTCCCTCCGGGGCTGTGGGCACTGCACGAAATCGACCGCCGCAGCCGGCTGCCCGTCTGCCAGTCGGGGCCCGCCAAGGCGATCTTCACGCTGGTGTCGGAAGTCGTCCGGCTTTACCTCGAGCGCCGCTACGGCATCTCGGCCATCGACATGACGACGATGGAGTGCATGCGCGCGCTGCAGCAGCGCGACCCCGGCGACGACGTGATTCGCTGGGTGCAGGACTTCCTCGACGAGTGCGACACCGTCAAGTTCACGAAGATTGATCCCGCGCCCGAGCGCTGGGGAACGATCTGGAATGACGCGCGCCTGATCGTGCAGATGACAACGCCGCAGACCGAGCTGACCGGAACGCCCGAAGGCGCCGCGCAGGCGCAGGAGGCCGCGTCATGATCCGGTTCGCGCAGCCGATGATGCTCCTGCTGCTGTTGCTGCTGCCGCTGGCGGGGCTGTGGCTGTGGAAACGCCGCCGCCGCGGCCTGCGCCCGCGCATGCAATTCAGCTCGCTGATGCTGATGGGCCTCATCCATCATTCAGTGCGTTCGCGGCTCCTCGGCCTGCCGACGCTGCTGCTGCTGGCTGCGGCCGCGCTGATGATCCTCGCGATGGCGCGCCCGCAAAGCGCGTGGCGCGAGCACCAGCGCTACACCGAGGGCATCGACATCATGCTCGTCATCGACGTCAGCGAATCGATGACCGCCAAGGACTTCCAGCCCAACCGCCTCGAAAAGGCAAAGGAGGTCGTCAAGAGTTTCATCGACGGGCGCAAGGACGACCAGATCGGCATCGTCATCTTCGCGGCCGAGACGTTCACGCTCTGCCCGCTCACGCACGACTACGCGGCCCTGCGCCAGTTCGTCGATTTCATCCGTTTCGATATCATCAACGGCAACGCGACCGGCATCGGCATGGGCCTGGCCAACGCGGTCGATCGCCTGCAGAAATCAAAGGCCAAAAGCAAGGTCGCGATCCTGCTGACCGACGGCGAGAACAACACTGGCAAGATCGGCCCAATCACCGCGGCGCAGATCGCGCAGAAGCTCGGCGTGCGCGTCTATACGATCGGCGTCGGAAGCCCGGGCGGCGTCGTTCCGATGGACGTGCAGACCCCGTTCGGCATGCAGACACAAATGGTCCCCTCCCAGCTCAACGTTGAAGAGCTCACCAACGTGGCCAAAATGACCGGCGGCCAGTTCTTCCTCGCAACCGACGGTGACTCGCTCGAGAAAATCTACAAGCAGATCGACCGCATGGAACGCACGAAAATCGAGACCGGCGCGATGCAATACTACGACGAGCTCGCGCAATACCTGATGTTCCCCGCGCTCGCGTTATTGTTATTGGCATTTGTGCTTGAACATACATGGCTCAGGACGTTCCCGTGATCAAGTTCGATTACGATTACCGATTATGCGCACGATCACGAATGATGGAGCAGAAATAAAAACCCATGCAAAAACGCAAAGATGCGAAACTCGCGAAAGGGAAGCATCCAGGATCATAATATCTTTGGCGTGTTTTGCAGTTTTTCGATTTTTGCATGATGAATTAAACCCTCAAAGCACGATGAACAATTACAGGATTCACGATTGAGATTTGAAAACCCCACCCTCCTTTACCTGCTATTCCTGTGGCCGGTGCTGGCGGTCATCGGCGTGAACGCTTTGGCGTGGCGCGAGCGCGCCGCCGCGCGGCTGGGCGACGCCAGTGTATTGAGCCGGCTGTATTCGCCGTCGGCCAGGCGCTGGCGCCGGCGGCGCATGCTGCTCCTCCTGATCGCGACCGGGCTTCTCATGATCGCCGCCGCGCGCCCGCAATACGGCCGCATCGAACAGACGGTCAAGGGCGCGGGGACCAACGTCATCATCGCGATCGACGTCTCGCCGAGCATGAAGGCGCGCGACGTCCTGCCCGACCGCATCACCCGCGCCAAAACCAGCCTGCAGATGCTGCTCAACCGCCTCGCCGGCCAGCGCGTCGGCATCGTCGTATTCTCCGGCACAGCCATCCTGCAATGCCCGATGACGCTCGACCAGGCGATGGTCCGGCTCGTGCTGGACTCG